>NVQY01000221.1 GCA_002400675.1 Paracoccaceae bacterium
CCGGGGCCTCTTGCAGAACCGTGTGGGCGTTGGTGCCCCCAACCCCCAGCGCGTTGACCCCGGCGCGGCGCGGCCCCTTGTGCGACACCCACGGACGTAGAGTGTCATTGACCCGGAACGGGCTGCTCTCAAAATCTATCGCCGGGTTCGGCGCCTCATACCCCAGACTGGGCGGAATTTGCCGATGATGCAGCCCCAACGCGGTCTTTACCAACCCCGCCACCCCGGCGGCAGTGTCCAGATGGCCGATGTTGGTCTTGACCGATCCAATCCCGCAGAACCCGATGTCGGTGGTGGTCTCGCCAAACGCTTCGGTAAGGGCGGACACCTCGATCGGGTCGCCCAGATAGGTGCCGGTGCCGTGGCATTCGACGTAATCAATGGTGTCCGCCGTCACGCCTGCGACCTTCAAAGCCTTGGAAATGGCCGTGGCCTGACCGTCCACCGACGGGGCCAGATACCCGGCCTTGGCGGCCCCATCATTGTTGATCGCGCTGCCCTTGATCACCGCCCAGATGTGGTCGCCGTCGGCCTGCGCGTCGTCCAGCCGTTTCAGCGCCACCGCGCCCGCGCCGCTGCCAAACACCGTACCTTGGGCGCGGTGATCGAACGCATGGCAATGGCCGTCCGGTGAAAGGATCTCGTTTTCCTTGAACAGATACCCGCGTCCCTGCGGCAACTCGATGGTCACGCCCCCCGCCAAGGCCATGGCGCACTCGCGATTCCGCAATGCTTCGCAGGCGAAATGCACCGCCACCAGCGATGTTGAACACGCGGTTTGCAGGCCAATCGACGGCCCTTTGAGGTCAAACACATGGCTGACGCGGGTGGTCAGGAAATCCTTGTCATTGCCCGTGTGGCGCAACAGGAACATGCCCACATCATCGACCAGATCCGGGTTCGAACAGATGTTGAAATAGAAATAACTGCCCATGCCGCAGCCCGCATAGACCCCGACCGACCCATCCACTGTTTCGGGCGGATGGCCGGCGTTCTCCATGGCCTCCCACGCGACTTCGAGGAACTTGCGGTGCTGCGGGTCCAGAATGGCGGCTTCCTTGGGGCTGAAACCAAAGAACTCGGCGTCGAATTCGTCGAACCCTTTCAGACGGGCGGCGGACGGCACATAGTTCTCATGGTTGATCAGATCGGCGCGCTCGCCTGCGGCCAGCAGGGCGGCCTTGTCCAGAACCTCTATGGATTCGACGCCGTCGCGCAGATTATCCCAGAACCGGGCGACTGAATCAGCGCCCGGAACGCACAGGGACATTCCAACAATGGCAATATCATTGCCTTGCAAAGAGGGTTCTCTATCTGTCTTCATTTGTCTGACCAAACGATCCAATTTTCGTCTATATCAGCCCGCCACACCAAGGGTTTTTTAGGCGATCACCGGGCGTGACCATAGGATTGATTGCTAAGCGTCTTTTGAGGATTCCCGTAATTGACTGATTTTAAATGATTAAACATTAAGACGCCACGCCGCATTAGCGCCATATACGCAGGTAATACCGCTCATTTATGCTTATTGAACACTAAACGTAAACAATGCGTGTCGCCGTTTCGTCGTCGCCGGGTCACATCAACGGGCGCTGGCCTTGTTCCGGCCCGTTGGGGTCACCGGCCCGACCAATCACCGGCCCATCGCCATACGCCGGTTCGCTGCCCGCATGTTGTCGGGGTTGTTTCAGCCGCTCGGCGTAGCCCAGAATGGCCCCGGCACACATCCAGGTTATGGGAATCAGGGTGGCATTCAACAGCATATCCGCCATCGTTGCCGCCAATATGACCGCAATTGGTGCCACAAACGGCGAAATCCGCGCATTGGGCAGGGTGCGCATACGCCAGCCCAGCAACAGCAACGGAAAGGCCAGCATGCCCATTTCCGCGATATATCCAACCCACCCGGACGAGCCGAACACAATGATCCACCGCCCGTCCGGAATGGTTTCGATTTTGCCGGATTCGGGGTTGTGAAGCAGGTTCCGCCCCCAGCCGCCCCACCCGAACAGCGGCTTTTCATCGGCCCGCTCCAGCAACCTGTTCTCGTTGTCAAAACGGTATGCCAGCGATTGTTCCCGCTTTGGGTCAATCGCTCTGGCCTGTTCCAGAATGCGCTCCAGCGGGATCACGTCGGCATTGCGCAGCATCGGGTAAGACATCGCGATCAACGCCAAAAGCATCGACAGCCGGATCAGCATCTTGCGGCTGAGCAACAGGATCGCCGGGGTGAACACCAGCCCATAGGCCAGCGACGCGAGGCTTTTGCTCAGCAGTAACACCACCGCCAAAAAACCGGTCGTCATAGACCACCTCGTGCGGCTCTTGCCGGTGGCGGTGCGGGCCAGCGTGGCGGCGCAAACCAACGCCATGACCAGAAACAACGCCAGCCACAGGGCGTGTGGCAGGAACACGATTGGCCGGAACCCCCCGTCGCGCATCATCTGGGTAAAGCTGTGTTGAAAGAACCCATAGACCCAGATGTTGATCTGCGGGCTAAGGCGGATTTCGATCAGGGCGGGGATCGCATAGACAAGGCCTCCGATCGCGAGGGCCAGCACCAGATCGCGCAGGCCCGCAGGCGTCGACAGATACTGGCGCGCCATCAGGAACGGCAGCAGCACGATGATCTGGCCAATCAGCATCGAAAACAGATCGCGCGCGGTCAGGGCCGGCAGTTGCCCGACGATAAAGGGGATCGAAACGCTGTTGGGCAGCACCCGGAACAGCAAGGGGTCGTTGTTGGTCGCCACGGTGGGAATGACGCTAAGGACGAACAGCGCGGTCAAAATCCGGGCGATCGCCGATTGCGGCCAGAACGCGACTTTCTTTTGCAGCACGAACACGCAGATCACAAAAGCACTGATATTGGGGATCGAGAATTTGTCCATTTCCGGCACCAGCGGCAGATCAAATTTGGCCAGTGGTGGCAGTATCAGATAGCCCCCGACAATGGACCAGATCATCGCCCGTTCCAGCGACAACCGCCGGAACAGGATCAGACAGACCAGCGGCCAGATCATCAGCATCAGATAGGCAAGTGTGTTGGGCATTCAACGCTCGGGCATAATGATCGGGTGGGGCGGGAATATGCGGTTTGGCACCAGTGTAACAGCCCCCGATCGGGCTGTCGTGTGCCGCGTGCCGGGGCGGGGGTGGTGGACTGAAACAATGGCATTGATACAACTTTAGCCATCAATGACCCTGCGCCGGCTGTTCGCGGATGCGGGTCCGGCCTATGACCGGGTGAACCATAAGGGAAACGGGGCAAGGCCAGTGGAATTCAGGTTTGCAGACTGCAAAATCGTTTTGAACATGCCCACCATGGGCGCGTTGATGGACGAGGTAACCCGGCGGTTTCAGGCCGGGCAGGGGTTTGCGCTGGCCACGATCAACCTTGATCATCTGGTGAAACTTGCCGCCTCCCCGGCGTTTCGTAAGGCTTACGCCGGTCAGGATCTGGTGGTTGCCGATGGCCGCCCGATCGTCACCCTGTCGCGGCTGGCCGGGCAGCCGGTCGAATTGATGCCCGGCTCTGATCTGATCGTGCCGCTGTGCCAACTGGCCGCCAGCAATCATGTGCGTGTGGCCCTTGTGGGCAGTACCGACGCCGCGTTGCGCGATGCCTCCGCCGCGCTGACCGCCAAAGTGCCCGGTCTGGAAATAACCCTGCGCATCGCGCCGTCGGGCGTGTTCGACCCCAGCAGTGACGAGGCCGGCGATATTCTGAAACAGCTCGCCGGGGCCGGGATCGGCCTGTGCTTTCTGGCGCTGGGGGCGCCGAAACAGGAAATGCTGGCACTGCGCGGACGCGGTGAAGCCCCCGGTGTCGGGTTCGCCTCAATCGGCGCGGGTCTGGATTTCCTCGGCGGTCACCAACGCCGCGCGCCCAAAATCGCCCGCGCGCTGGGCGTCGAATGGCTATGGCGCGCCCTCAGCAGCCCCCTGCGGCTGGGGCCGCGATACGCGCGCTGTGTGGTGATCCTGCCGGGGCAGGTTGTGCAGGCGCTGCGGTTGCGGGGCAATTCGCGCTAGGCTGGGTTACTTGTACTCAACGATTGCCGATCTACGCCCGACCCATCGGTTCAGATGGAACTGAACCGCGCCCTGTGCCTCGGGGAATTTGCCAAGCACCGAAAACACCGCCCATTGCCAATCACCGGATTTCAACGCCAACCGGACAACCTGCGCCGGATAGACCAGCCATAACAACGCAGCAAACGGGCTACCCACCATCAGCGCCAATATCCCAACCGGCAGACCCAAGCCCCACACCAAAGCCCGCCGCACCTCGCGGACCCAGTGGTATTCCGGCGCGGCCCCATGCAAATACGCGCCCTCGGCAAACGCATGTCCCGCCCGGCGCGAGCGCGCCCACCACTGGCCAAACCGCAGGATCTTGGCATCATGCCGGGTCATTTCCGCGTCCAGCCGTTCTATCCCCCAGCCACCCCGTCGCAGGCGCAGACACAATTCTGGCTCTTCCCCAGCGATCAACCCGTCACGATATCCACCAACGCGGGTAAGGGCGTCCCGGCGCATCAGGGCGTCGCCTCCACAGGCTTTGGCCGGGCCGATGGGCGTGTCCCATTCCAGATCGCACAGACGATTATAAACCGACGCCTCTGGGTGCTGTTCGCGCCGCCGCCCGCACACCACGGCTGTTTCCGGGTTGGCCACCAAATGCCCGGCAGCGGTGGCAACCCATCCGGCATCAACCACACAATCGCCATCAACAAACTGCACAAAATCGCACTCCGTAAGCCGCGCCACCCCGGCATTGCGCGCCCGCGCCGCGGTAAAGCCGCGCGACATGTCCAGATCAACCACCTCGGCCCCTGCATCGCGGGCGGCGGCGGGGCTGCCATCCCCGGACCCGGAATCCACATAGATCACCCGGCGCACCTGCCCCCTCAACGAGTGCAGACAGGCGACCAGCCGCGCGCCTTCGTTGCGCCCGATCACCACCGCGTCAATCACCGGCGGTGCAGGGTCAGCCATTGGTCGCACCCATCAATATCAACCTTTCCGGGGTTTCGGTTGATCCACAGCGTAAAGCCTCGCGCCCGCAACAGCCAGAGGTGCGCATTTTAATTTGACACCGGAATTAATTGCGTGAACACTCGGGCCGCGACCGGGGAGGGTACAATGTTCATCGGATTGGATCTGGGCACGTCAGGGCTTCGCGCGCTTTTGGTGGACGAGGCGGGCAAGGTCGCCCATGTGGCCGACGCCGCATTGACCGTCACCCATCCCCATCCGGGCTGGAGCGAACAAGACCCCGCCACATGGATAACCGCCGCCCGACAAGCGATCGCCACCCTTGCGCAACAAGCCCCCGATGCGATCGCCAAGGTCCGCGGTATCGGCCTTGCCGGGCACATGCACGGCGCGACCCTGCTGGACGCCGACAACGCGGTGCTGCGCCCCTGCATCCTGTGGAACGACACCCGCAGCCAGAAACAGGCGGCAACGCTGGACGCTATGGACGGCGTGCGCGCCCTCAGCGGCAACATCGTTTTCCCCGGCTTCACCGCGCCTAAACTGCTCTGGCTGGCCGCGCATGAACCACAGGTGTTCGCCCGTGTTGCCAAGGTGCTGTTGCCCAAGGATTACCTCGGCTTCTGGCTGACCGGGCGCATGGTGTCGGACATGTCCGACAGCGCCGGCACCGCGTGGATGGATGTGGGCGCGCGGGACTGGTCGGATGACCTTTTGCAATGTTCCGGTATGCGCCGCGATCAGATGCCCGACCTTGTCGAAGGCACCCAGATCGCCGGCGAGTTGCGCGCCGATCTTGCCCGCGACCTTGGCCTGCCACCGGGCATCAAGGTGGTCGCAGGCGGTGGCGACAACGCAGCGGCGGCCTGCGGCGTCGGGGCCTTGGGCGAAGGCGACGGGTTTGTATCGCTGGGCACCTCCGGCGTGGTGCTGGCGGCGCGCGATGGCTTTGCGCCCATGCCCGACAGCGCCGTGCACACCTTCTGCCACGCCATTCCGGGCGCGTGGTATCAGATGGGCGTGACCCTGGCCGCGACCGATTGCCTGAACTGGCTGGCCGGGATCACTGGCTGCGACGCCGCCACCCTGACCGGCGAGTTGGGCGACCGGATCACCCCGCCCGGCACCCTGCGGTTCCTGCCGTACCTGTCGGGCGAGCGCACCCC
>NVQY01000222.1 GCA_002400675.1 Paracoccaceae bacterium
AGTATTTACCGCCGAGCATGGCCGCCACGCAGGTGTCGTGCGCGGCGGTGCCAGCCGCAAAATAGCCCCCATTTTACAGCCCGGCGCACAGCTTGAAGTAACCTGGCGCGCCCGTCTGGAAGAACATTTGGGGGTCTTTACCGTTGAGCCGGTCAAAAGCCGCGCGGCGGCTGTGATGTCGGATCGGCTGGCGCTGGCCGGGTTGAACGCAGTGACCGGATTACTAAGTTATTGCCTGCCGGAACGTGAACCACATCCGCAACTTTACACCCGGACCATCACCTTGCTTGACCTGATGGGAACTTCGGATGTGTGGCCGCTGGCTTATCTCAGATGGGAACTCGCGTTGCTGGACGATATGGGTTTTGGGCTGGATCTGACGTGTTGCGCCGTCACCGGATCACTGGATGATCTGGCGTATGTGTCACCGCGAACCGGACGCGCGGTCAGTGTCGAAGGGGCCGCTGATTGGGCGGATAAGCTGCTGCCATTACCCCAAAGCCTGTTGGGTCATGGCAATGGCGATCTGGCGGACATCAGCGAAGGTTTGATCACCACCGGATTTTTTCTAAAGAACCGATTGGCGCACCAGCTGTCAGACAGACCTGTACCGGCAGCCAGACAACGGCTGGTGGATGCAATCGCGCGTCAGGGCTGAGAGGTGCGAAATATCATTTCCCGGCCAGCGTCATCGCGCAAGATTACTGTGTCGCCGAACGTCTCAATCTGGGACATGCCTGACAGGGCCGCGAAGAATTCGATTTCGAGTGTCAGATCAGAGCAGGCCGCGCGGGTGGCCCGGATCGCGCCAATATCCACCCACGGGTAGGGCGCTGATTGGCTCGCGCCATAGCTGTTGCATGGCCCTTTGCCGGTAATGCTGCCCTGTTCCGGGAATGAAATCGTTGCCCTGGCATTAAATGCAGCGCCGTCCATTTCAACCAAATGATAGGTAGCACCGGGGTCAGCGTAGCCCGAGACGGTTTCGTCTTTCAGGCAACCAGCCAGCAGGATCGGAATGGATAAGAAAAATCGTAACATAGAGCTACTTTGATGCGACGCGAATAAATACGCAAGTCAGGATTTAGTGACCAATCGCATCGGTTTCAGACCAAATCGTTTTCAACCAAAAAAGCAGCAGTTTCTTGAATGCTATCAGCGGCTGGAATAAATTCCATACCAAAAATTTCCTGGGCGCGGGCGTTGGAGACCTCAATCTTCTTACCCAGAATAGGCACCACCTGTCGTATCGATTTATCGAAAATTGCCAGTAACCGCACCATGAAATTTGGCGCTGGCAGCGTCACTATTTTACGATCAGGAAACTGCGCTTTCAGCATTTTCGCAATGTCCATGAACCACAAAAACCCGTCTACGGCCAAAATGCGTTTGCCCACACTTTCGTCAACCTTCAGCGCGCGTACATGCATTTCGGCGACATCTCGAACGTCAACTATTGGAAATCCGAAATTTGGAATCATCGGGTCTTTGGCAGTAAGAAGTCGCTGTACAATAGATACCGACGTGCCAAAATTATTGTCCAGTGGCGGCCCCGTTACAAGAACCGGATTAATTGTTGTCAGCGAAATTTCTGGTGCTTCATCGGTTACGAAATTCCATGCCGCCCTTTCAGCCAGTGTCTTTGACTTGCCATAGGGTGTGACTGCAGCGTGGTTCAGGTCTGTCCAGTTTTCTTCGTCATAGGCAGTTTTTCCGGGGGCCAGGTCGCTGTCCATCACCGCAACCGCTGAGGATGTCATCACCACCCGTTTTATGCCAGCCGCTTTGGCAGCGCGCAGCGCGCGCAAGGCGCCATCGACATCTTGTGAGGTGAAGGCGAGGTTGACCTCGGCATTTTCAATGATCCACGCGGCCTCTTTTGCATGCAGCTTGGCGTTGATCGGCACAGCGGCGGCACCTGCAAACCAGATGCCGTACATGGCCTCAAGATATTGGGTGCGGTTGGTCATGAAAATCGCCACGCGGTCGCCCTTGCCGATGCCATGATCCGCCTGCAATGCCGCGCCAATGGCGGCGGCGCGCGCGGCGAAGGTTTGGTAATCCGCCACCACATCCAGCCCTTGCAACAGGGCAGGCGTGTCAGGTTTCAAGCGCGCTGTGCGCACCAGCCATTCGCCCGGGTTCAATTCACCGCCTCGGCCTCAAGGATAGAGCAGTAATTGGCCACGCCCGAGCCACCCATATTGAACACGCAGCCCAGTGTCGCGCCGTCTTTTTGCATGGCGCCAGCCTCCCCCGTCAGTTGCGCGGATGTAAGCGCGTGCATGGAAACACCGGTGGCGCCCACGGGATGGCCCTTGGCCTTGAGACCGCCTGAAAGATTGACCGGCAGGGTGCCATCGGCAAACACTGTGCCATCCAAAATGGCGCGCGCACCTTGGCCTTGTTCGGCCAGCCCCATGGCCTCATAAACCAGCAATTCGGCGATGGTGAAACAATCGTGCACCTCGGCCACGTCCAGATCGTCAACGGTGATCCCGGCGCGGTCATATGCGGCGTGAATGGCGCGGCGCGGGCCCTCGAAGGCCAGCACGTCGCGCTGTGACATGGCCATCACGTCATTGACCTGCGCCACGGCGCGCATGCGCACCGCCTTGGCCATGCCGCCCACCACATCATCGGCCACCAGAACCAGCGCCGCCGCCCCGTCCGACACCAGCGAGCAATCGGTTTTCTTCAGCGGCGCGGCGATGATCGGGTTGCGTTCGGACACGGTGGCGCAAAATGCCTCGTCCATGGGTTTTTGCAACTGTGCCAGTGGGTTATTGACCGAATTGCCGTGGTTTTTGGCGGCGATTTTCGCCAAAGCGCCGCTGTGATCGCCGTATTTTTCGAAATAGGCAGAGGCAAATTGCGCGAACACGCCGGGGAACGACAGGCCGGCCTCTTCTTTTTGATACGAGGCATGGCCCAGCGCCACTGTCACTTCGGGGATCGACAGATGGGTCATCTTTTCTACGCCGATCACCAGCGCGATGCGGGCATCCCCGGCCAGAATCGCCTGACGCGCGGCAAACACCGCCGCCGAGCCTGAGGCACAGGCGTTTTCCAGCCGGGTCGCCGGTTTATAGCGCAAACCGGGATCAATCCCCATCGCCAGCGATGACGGAAAGCCATCCGCCACCATGCCGCCGTTGAAATGCCCGACCCAGATGCCGTCTACATCCGCGCCGGAGATGCCTGCGTCGCGCAAGGCCTCTTGTCCGGCGGCGATAACCAGATCTTCAACGCTTTGATCAGGCAGTTTGCCGAATTTCGTGTGGCCCCAGCCGGTGATGTTAACCATTGTGTGCTCCTGTCAGGTTGGGCGCATTAAACCACCCCACCCGGCCAGAGATCAATCGCGTAGAACTACGCGGTCAGACCGGTTTTGAGACCATGACGCGCAGCTGTTTTCCGGCCTCGGTCAGCACTGAAACCTTGCCGATACCGGACAGTTTTTCCATCTGTTCGCCCGATGTGGCCCGGCGCAGATCCAGAATGATATGGCCCCCTGGGGCGACCTTTTGCGCAAAGAACGACAGGTAGATATCCACCGGAAAATGAAATCCGCAGGCCAGAAAACTGACCGCAAGGTCAACCGGTTCAATCGCCATGATGTCATCATTGCCGGGATTCAGCCGGGTGATATCCCCGGCCTTGACGCCGTTCCTTGTGAGGAAATCCACCGCCTTGGACAGGTTGGAATAGGCCGATCCTTCGTCGTTGAAGCCGAAATGCCGGTGGTCGTTGTCTTCGAGGTCGATCAACGTGATCGCGGTGCCATAGGTTTGAGCCATGAACAGATCAAAAAGAGCATACCCGCAGCCGATATCAGCGATGGACCCGGTTTTTATCTTGTCCAGAACCGGGCGCATGTGATCGAATTCCTCGCCAATGACCCGCGTCGCACGCATGGCCAGAGCCTCGCCCTTTTCGGCGACGATGGATTTCAGCGGCATGGTTGACCCGTTTGACCACTCTTTGATCAGGCGGCCACTTTTGGGAACATCGAACAGGATTTCAGACCGTTGCAGGATGAAATTCAGGTAATCCTGATCATCGAACATCGAATAATCGAGCTTTGCGGCGTCAATGTTATGGGCTTGGGCTGTCATTTCTGGTTTCTTTTCCGTTTCTTTCGGGGATGGCTTTGACGCCTCGATCACCTCTTGGCGGCACTCCTTGATATAGCTTTTTTCCACCAGATACTTGCGCGACAGGCTGTCGATGGACACGCCTTCGCGTAATGCTTCGGTGCCGATTTGGGTGCGAAAATCCGGGTCGTTGGCCTTTTCGTGCTGTTTGACGATCTTGGTCGGGATCGGCGCCGCCTTGGGGTCGATGCCGTGTTTGACCAACAGCTTGTCCATGAAACTGCCGCGACGGGGCCTGTTTTTTTCCTTTTCTTCCAGCCGGGGTTTCATCCGACGGGCCCAGAAATGCACGCCAAAGGTCTTGTCGGTCATTTCTTCTTCGGGGTTAAAGCGGCTGATGATCAGATGGTTACGGTTCTTGTAAGAGACCGGATAAAACGCCTCTTTCGGCTGTGCGTGGTCAATTTCGCCTGTCTCTTTCAGGAAATGCGTGACCGACGCCGGGCCGGTAAAGCCCCAGTTCTGTTCGGTCATATGCACCGGTTTGCCGGCCTTCTTCTCGGCTTCCAATTCGTCGCGCTGCCAATCGTCAAGCCACGGGCCGATGGCATATTCATCCTCAAAGAACGCAAGCAGCTGGGTCAGGGTGTCACAATCGCGCGGCAGCCCCAGAACGGCATTGCAGACGAGGTCCTTTTTCTCCCAGCCGAAAACGAACTCGGACTCGAAATCAAAAGGCCGATAGCAATAGATATCCGCATCAACCCAGATCTTGTCGGTCTTTTTCAGCAGTTGCAGCCGCCACATATCGGCGTGGATCGCCGGACTGCCGGTGCGGGCGTGTTTCAACATCGGCTCGCCCGGAAAAATGTCGCTGGCATCGGCGGTTTCGACCCCATCGGGGACGTTGTCGATCTTGCCATAACTATACAGCGTGATGTGATGCCCGGCGTCAGCAAACGACTTGAGACACAGCTGTTCGAGCCATGACAGACGCCCGCCAATCCACAGACTCGCAATTTCAGGAAGGTTCGCCAATGTCTTATCGCCCCGTATCTTAGCCTTCTTGCCAGTGGCATCCGGGCTGGTTTTCATTGATGAATAGCCCCGATCGACCACCAAAATCAATTCCCCGCAGCAAAAGTCGCGCAACAGGTGTGCCTGACAAGAGTCACCCCTGATCTGTCAGGACGCGATGCGGGGACGCCTTTTAATCGTGCGATATCTGCGGCATGTTGAAAAGATGAGCGACATAGCCTTTGAACACGCACCAATCGGGTTGGCCGAGTTGGAAAACCGGATCATCCGGCGCTGCAATGCGCAGTTCGCAACGATTTTTGGCGGCGCGCGCGACGGGTACACGGATCGCCCACTGGCGCATTTCTATCCCTCACAGGCGGAATTTGAACGCATCGGCGCGCGCGGCTTGCGCATCATGCGCGCGACGGGGCGGTATCAGGATGAACGGGTCATGCGGCGCCACAATGGCGATTTGTTCTGGTGTCGGGTGCGGGGCCAGTCGCTGACCCCGGATGACCCGTTTCGCCATGGCATCTGGTCGTTTGCCGATATTTCCGACGATCGCCCGGTGGTCAACCTGACGCCGCGCGAACGCGAGGTGGCGATTCTGACCTGCCGGGGGCTTTCGGCCAAGGAAATCGGCCTGTCGCTGGACCTGTCCTATCGCACCATTGAGGCCCATCGCGCCCGGTTGCTGCAAAAATTTCAGGCCAAAAAACTGCCGGAACTGGTGGCAAAACTGGGCGGAATGCCGTTTTGAGGCCGCCCCCCTCGCAATCTGCGTGCATTTACCCCATGTTAGCCCATGCACAGGCGCTTTTCACGCAGGCCAGGTTGCCTTATAAGCGCGGAACAATGACAGACCCGCGCCAAGGCGGGCCAGGTAGAACCGGTCGAGGACACCCATGACAAAACCCAAACATGACGCGGATGTAGCATTCATCAAGGCACTGGCCGAAATGCTGCGGGAAAATGATCTGACTGAATTGCAGGTCAAACGCGACTACGGCGAAGACGGCACTCTGAACGTGCGGGTCAGCCGCGCGCT
>NVQY01000223.1 GCA_002400675.1 Paracoccaceae bacterium
TTTCCGGGTAGAACGCGCGGCAACGGTTTTCCGGCGCGCCACTGGTCATGGCGTCCGAGAACTGGCTGGACAGAAATCCGGTGGCCTGACGTAAAGCGTTTCCAGATGGGCCACAGCCGCCCCGGCATCGGTGAACGACTGGGGCGCGGGGGTTTCGGGTATCGAGAGGTTGGTCATGATTGCGGCTCCAACAGGTCAATTTTCTCGAACTTGCGCACGTCGATCAGGCCCAGATCGGAAATCCGGATTTCGGGAATGACCACCAGCGCCAGCAAGGAATGCTGCATGTAGGCGTTGTTCAGATCACAGCCGCAATCGCGCATCGCCTGCATCATCGCTTCGGCTTTGGCGGCAACTTGCGCCGCGTGGCTGTCGGACATCAGCCCGGCAATCGGCAGTTCCACCAGCGCCAGTTCGCGGCCATCCTTAAACACGGTGACGCCGCCGCCGACCTCGGCCAGACGGTTGGCGGCCAGCGCCATTTGTGCGCGATCGGTGCCGACCACGATCATGTGGTGGCTGTCATGCGCCACGGTCGAGGCCATGGCCATCGTGCCCTTGTACCCAAACCCGGACACGAAACCATTGGTCACGCCGCCGGTGGCGCGGTGGCGTTCGACCAAAGCGATCTGGCAGATATCGGGCTGTTCGGCGGGCTGGCCATCGGGTTGCTCGTCGGTCTCAACAAGCCCTTCGCGCACGTTCAGGTCGAACTGGAGCGCCTTGGTCGGGGCCTGATTTTCCACCACGCCGATGACGTTGGCGCGGGCGGTGTTGGCCCCATCGGGGGCTTTGATTTCAAAGTCGGTGGCGGTCAGGGTATGGCCAAGATGCACCGTGTGACGGGCTGAATCAGGCCAGTCGTAATGTGGGCATTCAACCAGACATTTGCCATCTTCGGCGACGATCTGGCCACGGGCGATCACGGTTTCAATCGGCAGGGTCACAAGGTCAGAGGTCAGGATGATGTCGGCGCGCCGACCCGGTGTGATTGAGCCAATTTCACGCTCCATGCCAAAATGCGTGGCGGTGTTGATCGTCGCCATCTGCAAGGCCACCAAAGGATCACAGCCGCAGGAAATCGCGTGGCGCACCACCCGGTTCATATGGCCGTCATTGATCAGGGTGCCTGAATGGCTGTCATCGGTACAAAGGATGAAATTGCGCGGGTCCAGACCTTTTTCGGTCACGGCCGTAATCTGGCTTTCCACATCGTGCCACGCGCTGCCCAGCCGCATCATTGATCGCATACCCTGACGCACGCGGGCGATTGCATCTGCCTCGCAGGTGCCTTCGTGGTCATCCGCCGGACCACCCGCCACATAGCCAGCGAAATTCGGTCCCAGATCGGGAGAGGCATAATGCCCGCCGACGGTTTTGCCGGCGTTCTGGGTCGCAGCGATTTCGGCCAGCATTTTGGGGTCGGCGTTGGCGACACCGGGGAAATTCATCATCTCACCCAAGCCGGCGATGCCGGGCCAGTGCATGGCCTCGGCGACGTCTTCGGGGGAAATTTCCATGCCGGTTGTCTCAAGCCCCGGCGCGGAGGGCGCGCAGGAGGGCATCTGGGTAAACACGTTGACGGGCTGCATCAGCGCCTCGTCATGCATCATCCGCACGCCTTTGAGGCCCAGAACATTGGCGATTTCATGCGGGTCGGTGAACATCGACGTGGTGCCATGCGGAATCACCGCACGGGCGAATTCAGCCGGGGTCAGCATGCCGGATTCGATGTGCATATGCGCATCACACAGGCCGGGCATGATGTAACGCCCGTTGGCTTCGATGATATGCGTGTCCGGCCCGGTGCAATAGCTGGCGTCGGGACCGACATAGGCGATCCGGCCCGCTTTGATCGCGACATCGTGGTCGGGAAGGGTTTCGCGGGTGTGGACGTTGACCCAGATGCCGCCACGGATAACCATGTCAGCAGGGGCGCGTCCGGTGGCGACGGCGATCAGTTCAGGGGCGGAGTCGGGCCAGCTTGGGAAGGGGATATGTTGCATGGATCAATTGTCATGATTACTGACCTATGTGCAACCCCTGCGACGTTGGTTTTCTGGGCGGGTTTTGGCCGGTTGACCGGCGGCGCTGGTTTGGGCCACGGTGTTGGTATGGAATATGAAACGGTAAAGGCAGAGGCGTTTGGCCGGTCGTTAAAGGGCATTGGTCTGAACCTGTTGGTGCGCGATGTGCCGGGGCAATGCGCGTTTTTGAGGGCGGTTTTTGGAATGAGGTCGCATCAGGTCAGCGCGGATTTTGCCATTGTCACCTATGGCGATCAGGTGTTTCAGCTGCATAGTGATGCGACCTATCATGCCAACCCGCTGTTGGGGTTGGTGCCGGAGAACCCGCCGCGTGGGGCGGGGTTGGAGATCAGGTTGTATGACAGTGACCCGGATGAGGCCGTTCGCCGTGCCGGGCGTGTTGAAGCGGTGATACTGCAAGCGCCTGCGGACAAACCGCACGGGCTGCGCGAGGCGTATATTCTGTGCGAGAACGGTTATGCGTGGGTGCCGAGCCGGCCACTTTGATCGGCGGTCATTTGCGCGCGGAGCCAGTCCGTAAAGGCCACCACATTGGGTGATTGTTCTGATTGCGGCGACAAGATCAGTTAATAGGCAAAACGAATGAAAAGAGGTCGTTTTTTGATTGGCCAAGGCGGGTTGGTCGGGGCAAGGTCTCGTAACAGGGAGGACAGATTATGAGCGTCACAGATTTACGCCCCAACATGGAGCATTGGCAGGATCGGGTGGATCTGGCCGCCGCGTTCCGCTGGACCGCGCGGCTGGATATGCACGAGGCGGTGGCCAACCATTTCTCGCTGGCGGTGAACGGGGATGGCACCAAGTTTCTGATGAACCCCAACCAGATGCATTTCGCCCGCATCCGCGCCAGTGACCTGATCGAGGTGGATGCAAACAACCCCGAAACCCTGACGGGTCCGGATGCGCCTGACCCGACGGCGTGGGGGCTGCACGGGTCGCTGCACCGGCTGTGCCCGCACGCGCGTTGTGCGATGCATGTGCATTCGATCCATGCCACGGTTCTGGCCTCGCTCGCCGACAGCCGGCTGCCACCGATCGACCAGAATTGCGCGACGTTCTTCAACCGCTATGTGATCGACGACGGCTATGCGGGGCTGGCGTTTGAAGAAGAGGGCATACGCTGTGCCGGGTTGTTGAGCGACCCCAAGGTCAAAGTGATGATCATGGGCAATCACGGGGTGATGATCATCGGCCAAACGGTGGCCGAGACCTTTAACCGGCTGTATTATTTCGAACGGGCGGCAGAGACGTATATCCGCGCGCTGCAAACCGGCCAGCCTTTGCGGGTGTTGTCTGACGAGGTGGCGGAAAAGACGGCGCAGGAGTTGGAGGGGTATCCGGAACAGGACGTGCGTCATTTGGCGGAACTCAAGGCGATACTGGATCAGGAGGGGGCGGATTATGCATCCTGAGACACGTGGGTTTCACCCACCCTACCGGCAGGGGTCAACCGTATGATCTATGGTTTGAACGAAGAGCAGATCATGATCGCCGACACGGTCCGGTCGTTTGTCGAGAAAGAGATTTATCCGCACGAGGATCTGGTCGAGCGTACCGGCGAGGTGCCGGGTGAGATTGCCGATGAGATCAAGAGAAAGACGCTGGAGTTGGGGTTTTACGCCTGCAATTTCCCTGAGAGCGTGGGGTGTGCGGGGCTGAACCACGTGGATTTCGCCTTGGTGGAACGCGAGTTGGGGCGCGGGTCAATGGCGCTGAACCATTTCTTTGGCCGCCCGCAGAATATCCTGATGGCCTGCGAGGGGGAGCAGATTGAACGTTACCTGATGCCGGCGGTGCGAGGCGAGCGGATGGACGCGCTGGCGATGACCGAACCGGGGGCCGGGTCGGACATTCGCGGCATGAAATGCACGGCCCGACGCGATGGCGGCGACTGGGTGGTGAACGGAACCAAGCATTTCATTTCGGGCGCGGATCACGCGGATTTCATCATTGTCTTTGTGGCGACGGGCGAGGATCAGACGCCAAGAGGGCCTAAGAAACGCATCACCGCCTTTCTGGTGGATCGGGGCACGCCGGGCTTTACCATTCGTGACGGGTACAAGTCGGTCAGCCATCGTGGTTACAAGAACATGATCCTTGAATTTGACGATTGCCGTCTGGCGGATGCGCAGGTTCTGGGCGACGTCGATGGTGGTTTCGCGGTCATGAACACCTGGCTTTATGCCACGCGGATCACCGTGGCGACGATGTCGGTTGGACGGGCGCGGCGGGTGTTTGACTATGCGTTGGATTATGCGGCGACCCGCGAACAGTTCGGGCAGAAGATTGGTAAGTTTCAGGGCGTCAGCTTTCAAATCTCCGACATGATCACTGAAATCGACGCCGCCGACCTGTTAACGCTGGCGGCTGCGAACCGGCTGGATCAGGGGTTGCCTGCCAACCGGGAAATCGCGTCAGCCAAGCTTTATGCGTCAGAGATGCTGGCGCGGGTAACGGACGCGGCCATTCAGATTCATGGGGGCATGGGATTGATGGACGACTACCCGCTGGAGCGTTTCTGGCGTGATGCACGGGTCGAGCGCATTTGGGATGGCACTTCGGAAATTCAGCGCCATATTATCAGCCGAGAATTGCTAAGGGCATTGGGGGCATGAAGGCGGGAGATTCAGAGAATCTGCACGCCTTGCGTGCAGTGCCTTCGGCGAGGATATTTAGAAACAGAAGAAGCCGGGGTCAGCCCCCTGTCCGCACAGGGCGAGACAAGGGGCCTTCTCCTGTTACGGTCATCGGCGTCCCCGCCTGTACCGCGCCCCTAATCTCTCAGTTAATGGTTAACAAATCGCTTCTTCTGTTTCTAAATATCCCCGCCGGAGGCATTAATAATTTTCTGCGCGATCAACCATGACACGCGATCTTTCCCGTCTTTTGAACCCTGAAACAATCGCAGTTATCGGCGGCGGGGCGTGGTGCGCCTCGATCATCAAGGCGGCCGGCACGATTGGGTTTACCGGCAAGATCGTTCCGGTGCACCCATCGGGCAAGGAAATCGCAGGGCAGCCCGCATTAAGGCGGCTTGAGGACTGGCAGGGCTCGATTGATGCCGCGTTCATTGGCATAAACCGCAGCGCGACAATCAAGACGGTTGATACGCTTCGCCGTCTTGGTGCCGGTGGCGCTGTTTGCTTTGCCTCAGGTTTTACCGAAGCCATGGCCGAGGATTCTGGGGGGGCTGATTTGCAGGAGCAGTTGGTCAGGGCAGCCGGCGACATGCCCGTATTGGGGCCGAACTGTTACGGGATTATCAACGCGCTGGATCGGGTGGCGATCTGGCCGGATCAGCATGGCATGCAAGCAGTTGATCGCGGCGTGGCGATCCTTACGCAATCCAGCAATATCGCCATCAACCTGACCATGCAGCAACGCGCTTTGCCCATCGCCTATATGATTACCTGTGGGAACATGGCGCAGACAAGTCAGGCGGACATCGCAATGGCCTTGCTGGACGACCATCGGGTAACCGCGATCGGCCTGCACATTGAGGGTTTCGCGGACCTGCGTCAGTGGGAGGCGCTAGCCGGAAAGGCATGGGATCGCGGCATCCCACTGGTCGCTTTGAAATCCGGTCAGTCGGAGCAGGCACAACAGGCGGCCCTGTCGCATACCGCCTCATTGGCCGGTAGCGACGCGGGCGCGCAGGCGTTTCTTGACCGGTTGGGCATTGCCCGGGTGCATGGGTTGCCCGAGTTCCTTGAGACGCTGAAGTTGTTGCATTGTGTCGGGCCTCTGGCGTCAAACCGCATATCGTCGATCAGTTGCTCGGGTGGTGAGGCAAGTCTGATCGCCGATCTGGCACAGGCGCGCGCGGTGGCGTTTCCGCCGTTAGGTGCGGGTCAGAAAAGCCGGCTGAAACAGGCGTTGGGACCGATGGTGGCGCTGGCTAATCCATTGGATTACCATACATATATATGGCGAGATGGGGCGAAGATGACGCAAGCATGGGAAGCGATGACAGGTAGCGGAATTGCCCTGACGCTGTCGATTGTGGACTATCCGCACACGGACGCTGCTGATTGGGCGTGTGCGACCAACGCGGCCTTGGAGGTGCGGCGGGCGACCGGGGCACCGTTTGCTGTTGTCTC
>NVQY01000224.1 GCA_002400675.1 Paracoccaceae bacterium
GACAAGCCGCAGGGTATCGCCAAATTGGTTAGCAAATGGTAAATTTTTGAGGGTAACCGGGGGAAGCGGCCGTTTGGGATCAGGCCCCCGGCATCAGGCTTTCATCGAACTTGATGGATTCGCCACAGCCGCAAGCCTCTGAAACATTTGGGTTTTTAAACTTGAACCCGGCTTCCAGCAGGCTGACTTCGTAGTCGATTTCGGTGCCAAACAGGAACATCTGTGCCATCGGCGCGATCATCACGCGCGCGCCGTCCTGTTCCACCACTTCGTCGTTTGGGTCCTGTTCGGCGACATATTCCATGGTGTATTCCATGCCCGCGCAGCCGCCCTTTTTGACGCCGATCCGCAGGCCAGAGTGACCTTCCTTGGCCATCAGCTTAGTGATCTGCGCCGTCGCTTTGGGCGTCAGGGTAACGGCACTTTTACCGGGGATTCCAAACATTATTTTCTCTCCTGATCCGGTTGCGGATTACATGAAACCCAGTTCCAGGCGGGCTTCGTCCGACATCATTTCCATGCCCCAGGGTGGCTCCCAGACCAGTTCCACATCGACCTGTTTGATACCCGGCAAGGGTTCAATTGCGTCGGCCACCCAGCCGGGCATTTCGCCGGCCACGGGACAGCCGGGGGCGGTCAGGGACATCAGCACTTTGACCGCGTTTTCAGCGTTGATATCAATGGTATATATCAACCCCAGTTCGTAGATATTGACCGGGATTTCCGGATCAAAAACGCTTTTGCAGGCCTCGACCACCTGATCATAAAGCGGGTGGTCTGTGGTGGAGGGCACAATCAGCGGTGCGCCTTCAAGCGGTTCGGTTGCGTGGGTCATATCTGCCTCGTTTGTCTTACCTGAGTGATTATATAGGGATTGTTTTGCCCATCGTCCAGTGGGGCAATGTGCGACGGGTTGTCTGTTTTGTACCAAGCCTAAAGCGGGGTTTGTCCGTTTTGTACAAATTGTTCAGCGCGCGGATACGGGTCAGGCCGGCCCGTTGCCTTTGGGTCCGGCCTGGCAAAGTCGTCGACGGCGCAACGGGGCACCGTCATGCGGTGTCGAGATTCTGTGCCCAATGAGCCGAGACCAGCCAGCCGAAAGTGTTCGAGCTACAGCAGCTTGGATTGGCCCGACCCACCGGGGTCTGTGCCATTTCCTGCGCGCAGGTCTGGGCTGGTTCATTGCAACAGCCGCATCCCGCGCCGGAGCCGGTCAGGTTCTTGCCCGCGAGGGTAACCGCCGCCAGTTGCGTTTGGTGATCGCGCGGGACGGAAAATTCAGTCTTGCGCCGGTCCTTGGCCACGGGAAAAATCCGGCCTTCGTGAATCGTGCCCCAGATCGGAATGTCTTTCAGCGTTTCGGGGTCGACCCCATAGGGGTCCTGTTCAAGCACCGTCAGATTGGCCAGCTTGCCCGGCTCAAGGCTGCCGATTTGTTTTTCCAGCCCAAGCGAAAAGGCGGCATCAATGGTGATTGCCCGCAACGCGCGATCAACCGAAATGCGTTGTTCGGGACCGGCCACACGCCCGGACACGGTCAGCCGGTTCACCGCCGCCCACGCCAGAAACAACGGTTGCGCCGGGGCCATCGGCATATCCGAATGGAACGACATCGACACGCCGGCGCGGTCCACATCCCCCAGACGCACCAGTTCGTCGGCCCGTTCCGGTCCCATGCCAATTTCGCCGTAGCGGTCGGCAAGGGCGGTCACATAATAGGGGTTGGCACTGACGATCGCGCCCAGGACCTTGATCTTGTCCACCTGCTCGGGGCGGGCATAGCCGAAATGCACAATGACGGTGCGGTGATCATGGCGCGGGGTGCGGCGCATGTTCATTTCCAGCGCGTCCAGCACCATATCAAGCCCGGCGTCGCCGTTCTGGTGGATGTGGATCTGATAGCCCGCCTCCCAGTAGGTCTGGAACGCCTTGTTGAACAAAGCGGGTTCCATGATCCATTCACCGCCATGCCCGTCCAGATAGGGTTCGGACATCTTCATAAGCTGGCTATAGATCGCGCCATCGGCAAACAGTTTCACCCGGTCCGGCAGATAGGCGGTCTTGCCCTCGCCCCAGTCCAGCACCGATTTGGCCGCCGCCACGATTTCGTTCGCCGGTTTGGTTTGGGCAAGGGTTTTGCCGTCGGGTAGAAAATAGGTGCGAAATGGCACATCAGCGCCGCCAAGCACACGGTTCTGTGCATCCTGCAACGGTTTGGACAACACGCCGCCCGGCTCGCAGGTCATGGTGATGCCGGCCCGGTGCAGATAGTCCCGCGTCAGTTCCAGCCCGGCAATAAGGCGTTCGGGCGTGGCGACAACCGGGGCCAGAGAGGGCATGATGGCAAAGGCGCCGGCCTCGTAGAAATGGCCGGTTTCCAGATCAATCTGGCCCTGTTCCTGATCGCTGCGGGTGCGCACAAAGGCGTCGTCCAGCCCGAACAATTCCAGCGCCGGAGTGTTGAGGACAAATTCATGCGCCGAGCGGTGCCAGATCATGATCGGCCTTGTGGCGCTGATCGCGTCCAGTTCGGGTCGGCGCACAAGGCCGTGGAAATAGTGGTGATAGCCCCATGTCAGCAGGGGCGCGTCCGGGTCTTTGATTTCGGCCTCGGCCTGTGTCAGGCGGGCGATGTAATCTTGCGCGCTAAGGGCCGCCGGGGACAGGCCGGTGGGCAGGTTCCAATCCTCGATGGCGATGATTTCCAGCGTCATGGTCAGGGCCGACAACAGCGGGTGCAGGTGCTGGTCAATCAGCCCGGCAATCAGGATTTTGTCGGCGAACTGATCGTCCACCACATGTTGTTGCGGGCCGATTGCCGCAATTACCGCGTCGTAACTGCCCGTGGTCAACACCCGGTCGCCAAGAATGGCCACCGTATCAGCCGCGCTGTCGCGCGCTTGGGTGCCCGGCGCCATGGTCAGTACTTTTTTGGCACGATAGACGCGAACCTCGGGCAGGCGCACGGCCCCCAATGCCATGTCCTGCAAGGTGGTGGCACCCTGCCCGACACTTGCGGCGATGCCTGAGGCGCTGAGTCCAAGAACCACAGAGCGGCGACCAATTTTCTTGCCGGGAGTTTTCATCATGACATCCTTAAACTGTTTACTGACCAAAATTACACAGGGATCACAGACAGTTTTAAGGTAAGCACCGGGCAAAATCAACGTTTCCGACGGGTTGGGCGAGCCGCCGCCTGCGTTGCCCGCCCTGCCCGGCCCGTTCAATCGTTGATGTCACCCTCGAACGTCTTGACCTGCCCCTTGGGCATCGCGAAGAACCGGCGCATCAGCAGCCATGCGACCAGTGACAGACCGGCGAAGATCAGCAGCAGCGCGGGCAGGCCAAAGGTGACGCCGATGTTGAGCAGGATCAGAGAGACTGCGAATGCGCCGATGGCAAAGCCGAGGAAGATAAAGCCCGGCAGGATGATTTCGATTATGGCCAGCGCCAATGCGGCTGCCATCCAGACCCACCAGAGGGTGTAAAAGGTCATTTGATTGAGCCTTTCAGCATTTTGAACGCGTTGCCAAAGGCTTCGGCGGCGTCTGCGGGCAGGATAATGGTTTGTTTGCCGGTCCCGTTGCCAAGAATGGCGAGGGCTTCGACCTGTTTCAGGGCGATCTGGTATTGGGCCGCCTCAAGGCCGTTTTCCTTGATCGCCACGGCGACGACGCTGGTGGCATAGGCTTCGGCGTCGGCCTGGATGCGGCGCGCCTTGGCGGTTTGTTCTGCGGCATAAAGCGTGGCATCGGCGGCAAGTTCCACGGCGCGGCGAGAGCCTTCGGCCTCGGTCACTTGCGCCCGGCGCGCACGTTCGGCGTTCAGCTGTTGCATCATGGCGTCACGGGTGGCCTGATCAAGGTTCACATCTAGGATCTCGGTGCGGGTCACTTCGATGCCCCAGTCATCGACCGCTTGTTCGACCGATAACTTGATGGTGGTGATCAGTTGGTCGCGGTTTGACTGCACCTCGTCGAGGTCCATTTTGCCGATCTCGGCGCGCACAATGCCGGTGACGGTGGTGGCAATGGCGGCGTCCACGTCACGGATCCGGTAGACGGTCTTTTCCGGTTCGATGATGCGGTAAAACACCGAAGTTTCCACCTGAACCAACACGTTATCCTTAGAGATCGCGTCCTGTTGTGCCGACGGCAGCTGGCGTTCAAGGATCGAGATTTTATGCGCCACCACGTCGAGAAACGGCACCACAAAGTTGATCCCCGGCCCCAGCACCGAATGCAGTCGGCCAAAGCGCTGGACCACGAATTTCTCGGATTGCGGTACGATGCGCACGCCTTTGAAGATGATGACAATCAGGAATATCGCACCCAGAATGTAGATGGCGCTGCTGGATAACAGGTCTAATATTTGCTGTTCGGTCATGGGAGCCTCATTTGTTACTTATTATTGTGTGCAATGGTATACAGTTAAGCGCGAACTGGCAGTTTTCAAGGTGCTGGCACAGTATTAGCAGCAAACCGACTGGGCCGCGAGGCGTCGTTTTGCAAAACCGTGCGCGGCTTGCAAACCGGATCGTGATCGGGCAAATGCCAAGTCCCAGCCATGAAAGGTGCCGCCATGCCCACGCCGTTTTCCTATGATCTGAACGCCACCGACGGCAAGGCCCGTACCGGGGTGATCCACACTGCCCGAGGCGATATAGCCACGCCCGCGTTCATGCCGGTTGGCACTGCTGCCACGGTCAAGGCGATGTTGCCCGAAAGTGTTGCCGCCACGGGGGCCGATATTCTGCTGGGCAACACCTATCATCTGATGCTGCGCCCCACCGCCGAGCGGATTGCGCGGTTGGGGGGGCTGCACAAGTTCATGAACTGGGACAAGCCGATCCTGACGGATTCCGGCGGGTTTCAGGTGATGAGCCTGTCGGGGTTGCGAAAACTGACCGAAACTGGCGTGACCTTTAAAAGCCACATAGATGGCTCCAAGCACGAGATCACGCCGGAGCGTTCGATGGAGATTCAGGCGTTGCTGGGCAGTGATATTGTCATGTGTTTCGACGAATGCACCCCCTTTCCCGCCACCGAGGCGCAGGCGTTGGAGTCCATGCGTCTGTCGATGCGGTGGGCGGCGCGGTCACGCGATGGGTTTGGTGATCGGCCGGGCCATGCGTTGTTTGGTATTCAACAGGGCAGCGTTTTCCCCGAACAGCGGGCCGAAAGTGCTGAAAAGCTGACCGGGATCGGTTTTGACGGTTATGCGGTGGGCGGTCTTGCGGTGGGCGAAGGACAGCAAAGCATGTTTGAGGTGTTGGATTACGCGCCGGACATGCTGCCCACGGATCGCCCGCGTTATCTGATGGGGGTGGGTAAGCCGGATGATATCGTCGGGGCCGTGGCGCGGGGCATCGACATGATGGACTGTGTTTTGCCGTCGCGATCCGGGCGCACGGGGCAGGTTTTCACCCGGCGCGGGGTGGTCAACATCAAGAACGCGCGCCATGCGGACGATCCGCGCCCGCTGGATGAAAACTGTACCTGCCCGGCTTGCCGGTCCTATTCGCGCGCCTATCTGCATCATGTGTTCCGGGCGCAGGAGATGATATCGGGGATGTTGCTGACGTGGCACAACCTGCATTATTATCAAGAGCTTATGCAGGGGATGCGCGAGGCTATCGCGGACGGTGTGTTCGCGCAGTTTCAGCTGGATTTCCATGCGCAACGGGCCATGGGTGATATTGAGCCAGTTTAGGCGAGCGATCTGCATTGGAGTGATGAGGGGCGCGCCTGACCTTGGGGAGGCGTTCTCTGGCCGCTATCTGGCACCCGCGCGCAACCAGTTCAAACCTTGGATGATGTTGCGACGGTGCAATGCGCTTTCCCGGGGGGAAGGTCAGGCGCGGCCCGGCGGCAGAGCCGGGCGGGACGTTGTTGGCAGGGGAAGCGTCAGTAAAGCCCGCCCGAAATCACCGCGCCAGACGTCGCCTTGGGACCAACTACCGCCGTATTGCCGGTCGAGGTGGTCACCTGCCGGCTGGTGCTGGTCACCTCTTCGAACAGGGGCAATTCAGAGCCAACCGCAAAGCCGCCATCGAACATCAGCCCAAACAGCGGGTCTTCGCCGTCAC
>NVQY01000225.1 GCA_002400675.1 Paracoccaceae bacterium
CCTGAGAGATCGCATAGAACACCCGGTCGTCGCTGACGTTGCCCAGCATGGAGAACGCCGAATAGGGGATGTCGATGGCGACCTGTCCCTGACGCACGGACGCGGCGTCAAGAATGGCCGTTACGGAAGCGGCAAGGATGTTGTCCTGAGATTCCTCGACCAATTGGCGGGCAAAGTTCTGGAACACAAAAAACAGGATCACCGCCAGAGCCGCCGCACTGGACAGCAACAACAAGGTCAGGCGACGACGGATCGAGCCTCGGGCGCGCAGTTGGGCCGTCATGATGTTGTCAACCGATAGCCAAGGCCGCGCACGGTGACGATGCGCACGGTCGATCCCGCAAGGTGGCGGCGCAGGCGGCCGACGTAGACTTCGATCGCGTTTTCCGAGGCGTCTTCGTCATAGGAAAACAGCCGGTCGGCCAGTTTGGGTTTTGAGAATATCTGTTCCGGCGCGCCGATCAGAACCTCGAACAGGCGGAGTTCGCGGTTGCGCAAGGCGATGGTCACGCCGTTGATTTCGAGGGTGCCTGCAAGGGCGTCGAACACCACGTCTCCGAATCGTCTGGCGTTGCTGGCACCACCGGTCTGACGGCGCAGAACGGCGCGGCAGCGGGCTTCGAGTTCGGAAAAATCGAAGGGTTTGGTGATGTAATCGTCGGCCCCAAGGTCCAGAAGGCTGACCCGGTCGGACACTTCGGAACGCGCGGTCAGGATGATGACGGGGGTGCGGCCATTGTCACGCCGGTAGCGTTTGAGAAAGCTGCGCCCGTCCCCGTCTGGCAGCATAATATCCAGCAAAATCAAGTCGTAGTCGCCCACACCGATGTAATCATAGGCGGTGGTGATGTCGGCGGCATGATCCACCACATGACCGTCCAGCGACAGCCGGTCCAGCACGGCGGCGGCCAGTTGGGCGTTGTCTTCGACCAGCAGATATCTCACCTTGGATGCCCCCCGTTTTCGGCCCCGCGACAGGTCTGTGTCAGGTTCATGACGTTGAGTGCCCTTCATGAGCGCCAAAAGCGCGTCATGTCAAATGGGAGGAAACCAATGACTAAATTGACCCTGGGCCGTCGCGCCCTGATGATCGCGACCGCCGCGACCCTGAGCCTTGGTGCCCCGGCGTTTGCCGGTAGCCATCAGGTTCTCGACAGCATCCATTTCCTGATCCCCGGCGGGGCTGGTGGCGGCTGGGACGGCACGGCACGCGGCACTGGCGAGGCGCTGACCAAATCCGGGTTGGTCGGCTCGGCCAGTTTCGAGAACATGTCAGGCGGTGGTGGCGGCAAGGCGATTGGCTATATGATCGAGAACGCCGAAAGCCAGTATGGCACGCTGATGGTCAATTCCACGCCCATCGTCATCCGGTCGCTGACCGGCGTGTTCCCGTATAACTTTCGCGACCTGACGTTGGTGTCGGGCACAATCGGCGATTACGCGGCGATGGTGGTGGGCAAGGACAGCCCAATTAACAACATGGCCGATCTGATCGCAGCGTATGAGTCCGATCCCGGCGGCACGGCCATTGGCGGCGGGTCGGTTCCCGGCGGCATGGATCATCTGGTTGCGGCCATGGTGATGGAGGCGGCCGGCAAGGACGCGCTGAACGTCAAATACATCCCCTATGACGCGGGCGGCAAGGCGATGGCGGCGTTGCTGTCGGGCGAAATCGCGGCACTTAGCACCGGGTTCTCTGAGGCGGTTGATCTGGCCAACGCGGGCGAGGTCAAGATCATCGGCGTGACGTCGGATGAGAGGGTGGATGCGTTCAAGGACGCACAGACCATGAAGGAACAGGGCATCGACATCGCGTTTGTCAACTGGCGCGGGTTCTTTGCCGCCCCCGGTCTGCCGGCGGACAGATTGGCCGCGTATCAAAAGGCCATCGACATGATGTATGCGACGCCTGAGTGGGAAGAGGTCCGCGCCCGTAATGGCTGGGTCAACATCCACAATTCCGGCGATGATTTCCGCACTTTCCTTGAGGGTCAGGAAAAGGTCATCGGTGATTTGATGAAAAAGCTCGGCTTTTTGTAAAGCCTCGCGCACAGCATGGGTTAAAAACCCATCCTACGGGTGATCGTAGGGTGGGTGACAACCCACGCTCCCCCCCCAAAAACCGGAGGCCTGACATGGCGCTTGATCGCTGGATCGCGTTGATCATCCTTGGCATTGCGCTGGCCTATGGCTATGCGGCTTATTTCACCATGGACGCCGGGTTGCCGCCGTTCATGCAGCGCAATCCGATCTGGCCCAGCACGTTTCCCAAGGTTCTGTCAGTGCTGGCGATCCTGACCGCGCTGGTGATCCTGCTGGGGCTGGAAAAGGCCCCTGAGAACCCGAAAGAACCTGATATAGATTACCGCCGTCTAGGCGACTACAAAATTGGTCAGGCCGCGGCCCTGCTGGGGCTTATGGTGGCTTATGCGGTCTTGCTGCGCCCGGCGGGTTTTTTACTGTCCACGGGGGGGTTCCTGATCATCGGTGCCTCGGTTCTGGGGGAACGCCGGTATCTGGTGCTGATCCCGGTCGCGGCCCTTGCCACAGGGATCATCTGGTATCTGGTGCAGGTGGTTTTGGGCATCTTTCTGCGGCCATGGCCGTTCTTTCTGGGATAGGGGTTCACCATGTTAGAGGGTATTCTGATTGGCCTGTCCACGGCCCTGTCGCTGACCAACATTCTGATGGTCATTGGCGGCGTTCTGATCGGCACGTTCATTGGCATGTTGCCGGGGCTGGGACCAATGTCGATCATCGCCATCATGATCCCGGTGGCGATTTCCATTGGTGATCCGTCTGCCGCGCTGATCCTGCTGGCGGGGGTGTATTACGGGGCGATCTTTGGCGGGTCCACCTCGTCGATCCTGCTGAATGCGCCGGGGGTGGCGGGCACTGTGGCCACGGCGTTTGACGGCTATCCGATGGCGCGCGCGGGCAAGGCGGGCAAGGCATTGACCATTGCCGCCATATCATCGTTCGCGGGGGGCACCATTGGCGCGATCCTGTTGATGATCTTTGCGCCGATGTTGTCGTCGGTGGCCTTGTTGTTTCATTCGGCCGAGTATTTTGCGCTGATGGTGGTGGGGCTGTCGGCGATTGCCGCGTTTGCCGGCACCGGGCAGGTGGCCAAGGCGATCCTGATGACGCTGTTGGGGCTGATCATGGCCACGGTGGGCGAAGGGGCGCTGTATAATCTGCCGCGCTTTACCATGGGGTTGATGGATTTGCAGTCGGGGTTCAGTTTCATCACCCTTGCCATGGCCATGTTCGCCCTGCCCGAAGCGTTGTTTCTGGTGATGCACCCGATGCGTGTCAACACCGGCGGCAATAGCGGCAAGATCACCGATCTGCGCATCACCCGCGCCGAGGCCAAGGCGATTGCGCCGGTGATCGCACGGCAATCGTTGCAGGGGTTCTTTATTGGTGTGCTGCCCGGCGCGGGCGCGACGATTGCGTCATTTCTGGGCTATGCGGTGGAACGCAACATCGCCCCCAAGCATGAACAGGACGAGTTCGGCAAAGGCTCGATCAAGGGGTTGGCGGCACCGGAAACGGCCAACAATGCCGCCTGTACCGGGTCGTTTGTGCCGTTGTTGACGCTGGGCATTCCGGGGTCGGGCACCACGGCGATCCTGCTGGGGGCGCTGATCGCGTTGAACGTCAGTCCGGGGCCACGGCTGATGATTGATAACCCGCAGGTCTTTTGGTCGGTGATTATTTCAATGTATATCGGCAATCTGGTGTTGCTGGTGCTGAACCTGCCGCTGATCCCATACATCGCCAAGATCCTCGCCATTCCGCGTACCTTCCTGATTCCGTTCATTTTATTCTTTACCCTGATGGGGGCCTATATCGGTCAGAACAATGCCACGGAACTGTTGATCCTTGTGGGTATGGGGGTGGCGGCGACGGTGCTGAGGTTTGCGGATTATCCGCTGGCGCCATTGCTGATCGGGTTCATCCTGGGGCGGATGTTAGAGGACAACTTTGCCCGCTCGATGCAGCTTTATGACGGCATCGGCTTTGTGGTGGAGCGGCCCATGACCATGGGGTTGCTGGCCATCGCCCTGTTGTTGGTGCTGCTGCCGAGTTACCGGGCCTATCGCGCGAGGGTTCGGGCGCGTGGGGTTGCAGACGGGGACTAGGCCGGGGGATTAATCCAGCGGCGGCAGGGCAGCCATATCCGCGCCTGTCAGCGGCCCCTGCCCCCATGGGCGAAACCGCAGGCGGACGGCGGCGAGCAGCGTTTCATCATCCACGGCAGACGTGAACCCGGCGCGGTGGGCGTGGGCGCGGAACTGGATGGGGTCCGCAGTGTCAGAGCCGCCCCCTGCCGCCAAAGCCAAACCCAGACGCGCCAGTCGCGCCCAGTCGAACCGGGGGCCGGGGTCGCATTTGCGTCCGGGGGCCATGTCGGAATGGCCGATGACTCCGGGTGCGGTGATGCCCCAGCGGCACATGACACCGGGCAATAGCGCCTCAAGCGTCTGCATCTGGGGGGCGCCAAAGGGGTGGTCGCCGGCATTGTCCAGCTCTATACCAATAGAACGCGAGTTGATATCGCCCTGCCCGGCCCATTCGCCGGTGCCGGCGTGCCATGCGCGCATGGGTTCCTTGACCATTTGCCACAGGGTGCCGTCATGGCCGATCAGGTAATGCGCGGACACTTCGGCCTTGGGATCACACAATCGGTCAAGCGCCGCCCCGGCCGATGACATGGCGGTATAATGCAGCACGATCAGCGACGGTTTCAACCCGTCGCGGCGCGGGCCGAAATTGGGCGATGGATGCCACTGCACGGGCATCGGCGTCAGTTGCTGACGGCCTGCCGGAACGGGGCCGGGTCCCATGTGCAGGCGTATCCGTCGCCATCCGGGTCCAGCCCCTGACGGTCTTTTTGTGGCCCGCCTTTGGACAGGAAGGTCGATTGCGCCAGATCGGGCGAGGCGAATTTGGCGCAGTTACGCGCCGCTTTGGCCGCGCTGTTGAACCCCGAGCGGGAATAGATCCGATTGCCCTGAGGGTTGTCGGAACTCAGGGCGAAATCAACGATATTGGGCTGGGATGTGCCGGAGCGCGTTGGCAAGGCCGTCGGCGTGACCACTTCGTATTGCGCCTTGTTCTGGGCGATCCTTGCGGCGTCGCTTTCGATGGTTTGGCGGCTGGAGACGGCGGCAAAGTCGTTTTCATCCGAGATCGAAGCGGTATCAACCGGCGGCAGGCTGGAGGCCACAGTGGCAAGCGGGGCCTGACCCGAGCCGGCGGAGGACGCGGAGGACACAGACGGCGCGCTGGACCCGGGCGTCATTGACGCGAGGGCGGCGGCGGTTTCGGCGGCGATATCATCGGATGAACTGGCGCTGGTGGACGCGGGCGGCAATACGGTGGGTTGCGCCGCGCCAAGGGGTGTTTCCCCGGAAATCACCGTAGGCAGAGCGACCGGCTGACCAGTGTTCAGCGCCGCTTCGCGGGCGAGTTGGGCATCGGTAGAGTTGTCAAAGCCAACGCCCGCGCCGCTATCGGGAATGGAGGGCGAACAAGCCGCCAGAAACCCCATGATCAGGGTCGGGTATATCGCACGCATATTTGCTGTCCTGCTGCCTGTGTTCTTGGGGGATAGATTACCACCATTTGTCCGGCTTGGCCACAAACCCGGCGGCCTGTTCCAGCGCATAGGCGCAATTCAGCAAATCGCCCTCTTCCCAGGGCCGTCCGATCAGTTGCAGGCCCAGCGGCAGGCCCTGTTGGTTGACCCCCGCAGGCACCGAGATGCCCGGCAGCCCGGCAAGGTTGACGGTCACGGTGAACACATCGTTCAGGTACATCTGCACCGGGTCGGCATCGGTCATCTCGCCCAGCCCAAAGGCGGCAGACGGCGTGGCAGGTGTCAGGATCGCCTCGACCCCGGTGGCGAACACGTCCTCGAAATCTTTCTTGATCAGGGTGCGGACCCGGCGGGCGCGGTTGTAATAGGCGTCGTAGAACCCGGCGGACAGCACATAGGTACCGATCATCACGCGGCGCTGTACTTCGGGACCGAACCCTTGGGCGCGGGTATTTTCGTACATCTCGGTAATGCCGTC
>NVQY01000226.1 GCA_002400675.1 Paracoccaceae bacterium
TTTCGCTTGGGTTGCCCGATGGTTCGCGGGATTTCGATGAGGATAAAACCCTTATCCTTGAAGGTAATATGGAAGAATTAAACGGGGTTGATTTTAACAAAGGCTGTTACGTGGGCCAGGAAGTCACCGCCCGCATGAAACATCGCGCCATTTTGAAAAAACGCCTGCTGCCGGTTACTGTCGATGGCCCCCTTCCCGCCAGAGGGACAGAAATCATGGATAAAGACGGTAAAAAAATTGGCGACATCAGGTCTGGGCGGGGGAAGAGGGCTATCGGTTATTTTCGCCTTGCAAAAATGACTTTTAATCAGCCCTATCAATGCGCAGAAGCCACCGTCACGCCATGGCAACCGGATTGGTACCCAGTAACAAATGAATAAAGGAAATATCATGAAAGAAAGATGCAGCTGGCCGGGGGCCGACCCCTTATATATCGCCTATCATGATACGGAATGGGGCGTGCCCATTTACGACGGGCGCGAGCTGTTTGAAAAACTTATTCTGGATGGTTTTCAAGCGGGCCTGTCATGGATCACCATCTTGCGCAAACGAGAAACTTTTCTAAGCGCCTTTGACAATTTCGATCCAGAGGTCATTGCCCAATATGATGATCAGGACATAGAAAGACTGATGAAAGATACCGGCATTGTCCGCAATCGCCTGAAGATTGAAGGCACTGTAAAAAACGCCCGCGGCTATCTCGCCATTCAGGAGGACATGGGGTTTTCCAACTACCTGTGGGGTTTCCTCGACGGCGAACCGCTGCAAAACAATTTTGCAACTTTTTCTGACATTCCAGCGCACGGTGTGGGACGATTGCGCCAGTGGCGGCAAGGTGACGCTGGACGTGCATCCCGGCGGGCATTTCATCCCGCATGGCTGGATTGCCCGGCAATTGGACGAATTGCTGGGGCTGGAGCCGTCATATCCTTAGGTGGCGGTGGGGTAAAACCCCACCCTACGCTTGAACCTTGGCGCAATCTTTGTCATTGCCAACCCTAAGCAAGTTTTCGCGCAAGGGCCATTCCGATGAAATTCACGCTTTCCTGGTTGAAAGACCATCTTGAAACGGACGCCTCACTGGATGAGATCGCCGAAACCCTGACCGATCTGGGGCTGGAGGTTGAGGAAATCATCAACCCCGCCGCCCGGCTGGCCGATTTCACCCTAGGATACGTCACCCACGCCGAAAAGCACCCCGATGCCGACCGTCTGCGGGTCTGCAAGGTGGCCACGGACGAGGGCGAATTGCAGATCATCTGCGGTGCCCCCAACGCGCGCGAGGGCATCACCGTCGTAGTGGCCAAGCCCGGCGTTTATGTGCCCGGCATCGACACCACGATTGGCGTCGGCAAAATCCGTGGCATTGAGAGCTTTGGCATGATGGCCTCGGAAAAAGAGCTTGAGCTGTCGGACGAACACGACGGCATCATCGAACTGCCCTCGGGCGAAGTGGGCGACCGGTTCACCGACTGGCTGGCGGAACATGACCCGGCCAAGGTCGACCCCATAATTGACATCGCCATCACCCCCAACCGCCCCGATGCGCTGGGCGTCGAAGGCATCGCCCGCGATCTGGCCGCACGCGGTCTTGGCACCCTGAAAACCCGTGAAATCGTGCCGGTGCCGGGTGATTTCCCCTGTCCGATCGCGGTTAGCATCGACGACGACACACTTGACGGCTGCCCACTGTTTGCCGGTCGGGTAATCCGGGGCGTGAAAAACGGCCCCTCGCCGCAATGGCTTCAGGATCTGCTGCGCGCCATCGGCTTGCGGCCCATTTCGGCGCTGGTGGACATCACCAACTTCTTTACCTTCAACCAGAACCGCCCGCTGCATGTGTTTGATGCCGGGCTGGTCACGGGCGCATTGCGCGTGCATCGCGCGGCGGGGGGCGAGAAAATCATGGCGCTGGACGACAAGGAATACACCCTCACCGCCGGCATGATGGTGATTTCCGACGATACCGGCCCCGAGAGCATCGGCGGCATCATGGGTGGTCTGGCGACAGGCGTGACCGAAGACACCGTGGATGTGTTCCTTGAGTCCGCCTTTTGGGACCATGTGCAGATTGCGCTGACCGGACGGGCACTAAAGGTAAACTCGGACGCGCGGTATCGGTTTGAACGCGGTGTGGACCCGGAATTCACCCTGCCGGGGCTGGAGCACGCGACGCAGATGATCCTTGATCTGTGCGGTGGCGAGGCGTCCGAAGTGGTGGTCGCGGGCGCTGTGCCGGACTATTCACGCGCCTACAAGCTGGACACAGAACGGGTGAAAAGCCTTGTCGGCATGGACATCCCCGAATCCGAACAACGCCAGACCCTGACCCGCCTTGGGTTCCGCCTTGAAGGCACCATGGCACATGTGCCGTCCTGGCGCCCCGATGTGATGGGCGAGGCCGATCTGGTCGAAGAAGTGGCGCGCATCGCCTCGCTGACCAAGCTAAAGGGCCGCCCGCTGAAACGTCTGACCAGCGGCATTCCCGACCCGGTGATGACCCCGGCCCAGCGTCGTTCGCAGATCGCGCGACGCACCTGCGCCGCGTTGGGCTATAACGAATGTGTCACCTACAGTTTCATAGATCAGGCCAGCGCGGCGCTGTTTGGCGGCGGCACCGATGCCACAAGGCTGGAAAACCCGATTTCATCCGAGATGAGCCATATGCGCCCGGCCCTGTTGCCCGGCCTGTTGCAGGCGGCGGCGCGCAATCAGGCGCGCGGGTTCATGGATCTGGCCCTGTTCGAGGTCGGCCCGGCCTTTCAAGGCGGCGAACCCGGCGAGCAACATAACCTGATCAGCGGCCTTTTGGTCGGGCGCACCGGCCCCAAGGACGTGCATGGCACCACCCGCGCTGTGGATGTGTTCGATGCCAAGGCCGACATCGAGGCCGTTCTGAACGCCATCGGTGCCCCGGCCAAGGTGCAAATCCTGCGCGGCGCGCAAGGTTGGTGGCATCCCGGTCGTCACGGGCGCATCTGTCTGGGACCAAAAAAGGTGATGGGCATCTTTGGCGAACTGCACCCACGCGTTCTTGAGGCGATGGACATCAAGGGGCCGGCGATGGCCTTTACCATCTGGCCCGACGAAGTGCCGATGCCGCGCAAATCCGGTGCCAATCGCGGCGCGTTGGAATTGCGCGATCTGCAAGCGGTTGAACGCGACTTTGCTTTTGTGGTGGACGCGGACGTTGAGGCGCTGAAACTGGTCAATGCCGCCGCCGGGGCCGATAAGGCGCTGATCGAAAACGTGCGTGTGTTCGATGAATTCATAGGTGGCTCCGGGGGCGGACCTGTCGGCGAAGGCAAGAAATCCCTCGCCATCACCGTGCGGCTTCAGCCCACCAAAAAGACCCTGCAAGAGGCCGATATCGAAGCGGTCGCCGCCAAGATCGTCGAAAAGGTCGCCAAGGCCACCGGCGGCGTTTTGCGTAGTTAAGGAGACCCAAATGACCCTGAATGTCTATCTTTCCGGCGAAATCCACACCGACTGGCGCGACCAGATCATTGAGGGCGCAAAAGACCTTGATGTGACGTTCAATTCCGCCGTCACCGATCACGCGGCCAGCGACGATTGCGGCGTGGCCATTCTGGGGGCCGAGCCGGACAAGATCTGGCATGACCGCAAGGGCGCGATGGTCAACGCGATCCGCACCCGCAAGGGGATCACCGACGCCGATGTGGTGGTGGTGCGTTTTGGCGATCAGTACAAGCAATGGAATGCGGCGTTTGACGCGGGCTATGCGGCGGCGCTTGGCAAGTCGCTGATCATTCTGCACGGGGACGCGCATGATCACCCGTTGAAAGAGGTGGATGCCGCAGCCCTCGCCGTCGCGTCAGAGCCGAAACAGGTGGTGGAAATCCTGCGCTATGTGCTGACCGGGGCATTGCCGGGCTGATCTGAACTGATCCGGGCGGTTCATCCCTGCCCGGTCTCATGCGCCAACCGTTGACGCGCGACCACCTCGTTACGTTCGGCCTTTTTCTGATCCGCCAGCGCGTTTTCCACATAGCCCAGATGCGCCTCGATCGCCGCGCGCGCGGCGGCAGGGTCACGCGCCTGTATCGCGTCGTTGATCGCCCGGTGCTGGTTCAATAGCGCCTCGCGCGTGGTGCGCTGTTTGAACATCACCTGCCGGTTATAAAACACCCCGGTTTGCAGCAATTCGAACATCGACCGCATCATATGCAGCATCACCACATTATGCCCGGCCTCGATGATCGCTGAATGAAACTGCGCGTCCAGTTCCGCCTCTTTTTCCGAGGTGCGCGCCGCCACCATCTTGTCATAGATTGCCTGTATCACCAGCAAATCGCTGACCGATCCCAACTTTGCGGCGCGCTCTGCCGCCAGGGCCTCTATGTCGCGTCGAAACGACAGGTAGTCGAACACCGCCTCGTCATGGGTGGCAAACAACCGCGTCAGGGCCGGGGAAAACGCCGAGCCTAAAACCTCGGCGACGAATATCCCCGCGCCGGCCCGGCTCGTCAGCAGCCCCTGTTCATGCAACTCGGCCACCGCATCGCGCAGGGACGGGCGCGACACGCCCAGACGCTCGGACAACTCGCGTTCTGACGGCAGCCGTTCCCCGGGGCGCAAAATCCCCCGCAGGATCAGCAATTCGATCTGACGAACCACCGACGTAGAGAGCTTTTCTGGCTGAACTTTCTGAAATGGCATGATGATCCCGTCGCTTTGGTCAAAATATATGACCACTTGGTGCGCATAACAACCGGTTTCACTGCTACGGCGTGTTCCAAAAGCGCTGTAAAGGTTTGTTAACCATTCCATGGCACGGTGCGGACTATGTGGCGGATGATGGCCTTGGTCCTGATATTGGCGGCGTGCAACGCGCCCAGCCCGCATTTTCGCGGCCAGTCGGTGACCCGTGTCACCGTCGACGGCAGCGTGTTTGACGTGCGCGTGCGCGGCAATCTGGCCGAGGCCATCCGCACCAACCGGCAATACGCCCCCCGGTTTGGCCCGATCCGCGACCGCGCCGGGTTCGCCATGGCACAGGTCAGCGGTTGCCGCGTGGTCAGAGTGACGGGCGATCAGGCGCTGGCAACCGGGGTTTTAGCCTGCAAGGGACGCCCGCGTGGCTGGATCGTGCCGACGACCGCCCTGTCCTATTCCTGCCTTGAGGTCAGCCAGTGGGTCAACGAGGGACCAGGCCCGAATTACGCCGAATTCGAATGCGATGCGGGGTAACGTATAAAAGCAGCAAAAGCACAGTATATTGTGGATAACTCCGCCGATTTGACCACATACAGCGGGAAATCGTTGACTCTGCCCACCTGAAAACCGCACATTTCAGGTTCAACAGGAATCACCCCAAGGCCCGCCATTTGCGTTTCTCCAAGTTAAAACTGACCGGCTTCAAAAGCTTTGTCGATCCGACCGACCTGATCATCGCCGATGGTCTGACCGGCGTGGTCGGCCCGAACGGCTGTGGCAAGTCGAACCTGCTTGAGGCGTTGCGCTGGGTGATGGGCGAAAACCGACCGACGGCGATGCGCGGCGGCGGGATGGAGGACGTTATCTTTGCCGGGGCCGCCACCCGGCCCGCGCGCAACTTTGCCGAAGTGCAGTTGCAGATCGACAACTCTGAACGGCTGGCGCCTTCGGGGTTCAACGAGGCTGACACGCTTGACATCGTGCGCCGCATCACCCGCGACGTGGGCAGCGCCTATAAGGTCAACACCCGTGATGCACGCGCGCGCGACGTGCAGATGTTGTTCGCCGATGCCTCGACCGGGGCGCATTCGCAGGCGCTGGTGCGGCAGGGCCAGATTGCCGAGCTGATCAACGCCAAACCCAAGTCGCGCCGCCGTATTCTGGAAGAGGCCGCCGGCATTTCCGGCCTGTATCAACGCCGCCACGAGGCAGAATTAAAGCTGAAAGGCACGGAAACCAATCTGGGCCGGGTCGATGACGTGCTGGAACAACTGGCCGCGCATCTGGGCCAACTGGCAC
>NVQY01000227.1 GCA_002400675.1 Paracoccaceae bacterium
GCGCCAGCCACTTGAGGCCGGCGAGATCAATGTGGCGCGGGTCAATGCTCATGTGAGCTATCCAGCGAGGTTCCAATTGATTGCAGCTATGAATCCGTGATCGTTTAACGTTGCAATTAAGTACGGTAAAGCAGGGCGATAGCTTTGCAGGTAAAGAGGCATAAAGCAGTTTCAACTTAATGTCTGAAAATCCCCTTTTTAGGACATTAGCTCAGAGTCCTTAGTTGCGCGATTTAGGATGCATATTTGGCGACTTCGCTAAGTCAGCCAGCGAGGCGGTGTTTGTTTCAAGAATAACTCAATCAAATTGTTTGTAAGAGACCACAAATCCACTTGCACACAACAATGTAAAAAGTTAGTTATTGTGCTTAGCAAGTGAAAAACATTAGTAGCACTTTTCAACTTAAGAGCTGGTATGATCAAAGCATTACTCTTGGGCTTATTGGGGATATTTATATCCGTTTTGACCATATCAATCGTCGGCATTTTTCTACCAAAAACGAACCTACAACAATTTAGTTCAGTCACAATTTTCTATGTTGGCCTTTTGGGCCCAATTATAGAGGAGCTTGTACGCGCAAGCCTCGCGTTATTTTTAATCAAAAACCCGTCCTTAGCCAAAGCACTGATCTTTGGGCTTTCGTGGGCCATGTTAGAAGAGTTTTTTCAACTAGCTCAAGGCACAGATTTTTTTAGGATTTCCACAACTTCATACTACAATGCTGAGGTGATTATATCGACCATAGGAACGAGAATGATGCATCTTGTTTGTGCCTTCTTAGCAATCTCAAATTGGCTTAGCTTTAAGAAACGTCTTTCGTTTCTGGTACTGATTCATACAGCACACAATTTACTGACAATCGTTCTCTCACAATTTGATGGCTTTAACTATCTAGAGAAGTCCGGTAAAATTTTAGTTTATACTCTTTTACTTGTATTGCTTGGGAGGCTCTTGTTGAAGGCTACGCCCAAGCAAATTTAAGATGTGAAAGTTTCCGTTCGAGAAATAGTGTAGTGCTTATTTTTAGCAGCATTCCTTAACATCCGCTTCTGCCGCCATAACGGAAGTCTTCAAATCCCCATAAGCGGACATAACTTGTTATTGTTCGCTTTCTTTGATTTAAGAGACGTATGAAGAATAAACTTGTATATGTGGAACTTAAATCAGGTGGTGGCAATTGCAGACTTGCTTGGATTGGGATAGCTGGTGCCTCGAAAACAGGCGCAACGATATACTCAAATGCAAAGGCATTCAAAAGCCTCAAAGGAAGTGGAATAGAAGGTAACTATTTTGACATAGAGTCAGGCGAAGAATATTGGATATCAGGTATAAAAAAGAACAATCAAGATCGCCATTGGGTTGGCGGCGGTGACATCCTGATAGATCAATCTGCCATCAAACTATATTTGAAAGAGACAGGATTTGCATCTCTACCTTCAAATATGATTCCTTCAACTCTAGCACCTGCCAAACAGCAAAGTAGTCACTCGAATCTTGAACATCAATCATTTGGAGAGCGATCTAAAGAATATCTGGATACAATTAATTGGGGACGAGGCGGTGCGATAAAACGCAAATTCTAACGTCCGCTTTTACCGCCATAACGGAAGTCTCAAAGTCCCCATAAAACAGGTATGGTTTGCGGGCTGTCACAGCGATATCGGAGGTAGCTACGTTACAGCTTTTACAGTGACTTCGTTCACAGGGCATGCAATTGATGCAAGTCAACATCATTTCCATGGCTCTCCGAAGGCAGAGGTCATGAGTTCGAATCTCGTCGGGTGCACCATATTTATCCTTATTTATCAATAGTTTAAAGAATTTTAAGCTGATTTACAGTTTCTGTAATTTACCCTATTTTCCATTTGGGCAACACATGGGCAACATCATAAAAGTGTTTTCAGGGATTTTGAGTGACTTTGTGGGCAATGTTTTTGGAGCCTACCCGCTTGAATGCAGGCATTTTATACAAAAAGGTGAATGGTTGGAGCTATATCTACAAACCTATTTCTAGGCGAACGATCATCAGTGCTTTCTTATTTGCCCAATTCTGGATGATGTGTTCCTAATAGTATTTTCAACATCATACTAATAGTAATTACATCGGACATGTAGTCGCAAGTTCACTAGCCCAAAAATCGTATCAGTGGTTGGCATCATGGAAAGTCTTTGCAGGAGCCATATTAATCGTTTTCAAACAATCATTCTTGATCAAGTCACAACACAATAACCTAATGGCGTGGACAACCTTGGCAAAATCTATGCCAGTTTACGTCTAATTATCAGCCAAGGCTTCAAGCGTTCATTTGTAGATTGGCCCGATTATACTTTTTGTATGCAATTATCAAAGCGCTCAATGAAATTGACTTGTCCCCGACTTACTAGTAGTCATATGGGAAGGTATGATTTGTGAGGACTCGTGAAGATAAATTATCGTATATTGGGTTTGCTGTTTGCTGTGTTTATGGTGTCATGCGCTCCTACTGAGCAGGGCTACACTCCCTCTTTCGATCCAAGCCAACACAAAGGGCCGCAATACGGACTTCAAAATCAAGTTCTGGTTCTTGGAACGCCTCACCTTTCTGGTTTGCCGGACTCCTTCAGAATTGATGAACTCACCCCGTTGATTAACCGATTGGCTATGTGGGGGCCGCAGATAATCACCATCGAAAGTATTTCAGGGCAGCAATGCGAATTTATGCGCAATTACCCAGATCAATATAAGGATAACGTAGAGGCGTATTGCTGGGATGCTACGCCCGCACTAACAGCGACCGGTTTGAATGTCGCACAGGCGACGGCTGAAACAGAGCAATTGCTTGCACAATGGCCAGAGAACCCTAAGGCGGCTGATCGGAGAAATCTCGCTGCCCTATTCCTCGCAAGTGCTGACAGAGCATCGGCATTGGTGCAGTGGTTACGCCTGCCTGAAAACGAGCGCTATTCGGGGGATGGTCTTGATGACACTCTCGTCGCTCTGTTAAACGCATTGACAACCAAGCAAAATGAGAATTACCAGATTGCGGCACCATTAGCCGCGCGTCTGGGTCTAGAGCGACTCTACCCAATCGACGATCATACCGCAGGTTTCGTTTATGCGGATGAAGAAGCCTATGGCGCTGCGATCATGAAAGCTTGGGACAACCCAGCGCTGCAAAAACGCAAAGAGATTGGTAAAGCACTGTATGCTAATTTGGGAACGACTGACGGGCTACTCGAAATCTACCGCTCCTTCAACGCACCTAAAATGGCGCTGCTTATCTTCGAGAGCGATTTTGGAGCGGCGCTTGAAGACCCTTCGCCACAAGCATTCGGGCGCGGCTATGTTACTTATTGGGAAACCCGAAACTTACGAATGGCAGCCAACATTCGTGACGTATTTGGAGGAAAGCCAGGCTCCCGTGCACTCGTGATTATCGGGGCCTCACACAAAGCCTATCTTGAGAGTTATTTGAACCAAATGCACGACATGAGAATCGTTGATGCGGAGAAAGTGTTACGCTGACGGCAATGACGAAAGCAATTTGTTTCTCGAAGTGCCCGCTTTGAAGATTTCATAAAAACCCTTTCGTTAAACCCTTGCGGATTATAATCTAGGTGCGGCCTTATGGATAGATGAAATAATATCAACGAAGGCAGGTTGGTCTTTATAGTAAAGCGCCGCCGTATCGTTATATGTTTTTTCATAGAGAGCGAAGGTGCCGGTATCACTAAGAACAAAGGCTTCATTAGATGTGAGATCATATTCTTCTGCCGCTCTAAACTTCTTTTCCTTATGTTTGAGGTAAGGCGCTGTTCCTATAAATTCCTGAGCGGATGGGTCTTTGAGCAAGCCATATACATCGTAATAATGACGCATAAAATTTTGAGGCAATGAGCCTCTGTTTTGCTGTTGCCTGAACTTAGTCGAGATTGTTTGTAGCTTTTCAACAAATGTGTTGTCTGACGTCAGCGCTTATGAGACAGATTTAAGTCTGGGCTAAGCGAGAGTTTTTGCACAAGAGGCAGGCTGCGCACTTCATCTTGTATCTCACGGAGAGAAAGATGAGACATACAAGAACGAGTAAGCAATCAGCCGGTGAGCGGATTATCAAAGATATCAAACGTAAAACCCGTAAGCAGTATTCAGCTGAGGAGAAGATCCGCATTGTGCTGGATGGTCTGCGCGGTAAAGAGAACTCTCTTCAAAGCGTTCTAAACATTTTATCAACCGACAACACCCATAATCATGTTTACTTACAAACCAAGATCGATAAATTCAAGCATTGGTAGTCTGAATTATACCACCTAAATGAGATGTACACACAATATATACAAAGACACTTTATGATGAATAAGAGCATCGAGCAAAAATTGCATGCCACTCTTGAGCAGCGAAAAAAAGATGGTAATTTCAGGAAAATAACGTCTGTGAATAGTATTGATTTTTGCTCCAATGACTATCTGGGTCTCACACAATTACCATTAGCCCCAAATCGGGCTGCATCTGGCTCTACGGGCTCCCGGTTGATTAGCGGACATAGTCAAGAACTTGCAAATCTTGAAAAAGACATAGCTAAGTTTCACGGTTATGAAACGGCGCTCTTATTTAGTTCAGGGTATGCGGCAAATTCTGGATTGCTAGCCTGTATAGCGGGCAGCGAAGATGCAATTCTCTCTGATACGCTTATTCATGCCAGCCTCATTGACGGCATTCGGCTTTCCTACGCACATAAAGAGCGTTTCGCCCATAATGACATGCGCGCACTTAAGGCCAAATTGGAGCATTTAGCGTCTACGATCAACGGCCAAATATATGTTGTTATCGAATCCATTTATTCCATGGACGGCGATGAAGCGCCCTTGCAGGCCATTTGTGATTTGTGCCGAACATACGGTGCCGCGTTGATTGTGGACGAGGCCCACGCCATTGGCGTTTACGGGTCTGAGGGTCAAGGACTTGTCTCTTCGTTAAATTTAGAAGCACAAGTCTCTGCCTGCGTTATTACTTTTGGCAAAGCCGTAGGTTTTCACGGTGCAGCGATCTTGGGCAGCTCCACTTTGCATAATTTTCTGATTAATTTTTGCCGCCCTTTTATCTTTACCACAGCGCCGTCGCCCCAAACAGTTCAAGATACGAAGGCAGCGTACGCCCGCTTTACGTCAGCTAATACTGCACGAGAGCAATTATCCTCTGTGTTGGGTGCTTTCACGGCAATCATCAAATGCCAAACATGAGACAATACATATTGGCTCCCCAGTACAAGCCCTATTCAAGGCCTCGTCATTCCCGGGAATACGCGTGCGAAATCATTGGCGCACCATTTATTGTCGGATGGTTATGCGGTCAAAGCCATTTTAAGCCCGACAGTACCAGAAGGCAAAGAGCGGCTGCGTATCAGTCTACATAGTTTTAATACACAATCTGATATTGAAGGTCTGGCCGATAGCCTAGGGTGGTTTTTTGATCAGGAAATATCATGAATATAATTGTCGCAGGCATTGGCACGGATGTTGGTAAAACTGTGATCTCAGCCGTTTTATGCCAAGCCCTAAAAGCCCAGTATTGGAAACCAGTACAGGCGGGGGACTTGGACAATACCGATAGCGACACACTGCGAAATTTGGTGAGCCATAAAAAGTTCCATATACACCCGGAAACACACAGATTGACAAAGCCCATGTCCCCGCACGCGGCTGCTTTAATTGACGGTGTGGAAATCAATGCCAACGACTTTGAACTGCCGAATACCCATGGCCATCCCCTTGTCACAGAACTTGCAGGTGGCCTGATGGTGCCTTTATCCAGCACATATCTAACTATTGATCTGGTAGCTGACTTGGGCGGGTCTGTTGTCTTGGTAATAAATAGCTATCTTGGCAATATC
>NVQY01000228.1 GCA_002400675.1 Paracoccaceae bacterium
CTACCCGCGCTGCGGGCGTTCCTGCACCCACGCGCGGCGACGTCGCTTTCTCTGTCTTGCGCTCTGGAGGATACGGATCACCCCAAGGCCATGACCTATTGGGCGGCCTTCAACAACGCCAACATCCACGCGGTTTTTGGCCTGTCCCAACAGGGAATTCTGCTGTGCGAGGCCCCGGATTTTGACCCTAACCGCGCAAACGACCTGCGCCGCGCCTTGTCCGGGCGTGAAATCATCGGCCTTAGCGGCGAGGCCCGCCAGATTGCCACCCTGCGGTCGGTTCTTGGGCTGGATCAAACCCCAACCACATACGACAAGATTGAACCGCTGCTGCGGATGACCCTTGACGATCTGATCGTGCCGCCGGGACCAACGCAGTTGCGAAACATGCACAACCGCGACCTGCCTCTGGTCCGGGATTGGCGGCTGGCCTTTGATCGCGAGGTCTACGACGAAGGCGACACACCTGATCTGCGACAGCGATCCAAAGATCGTGCCACCCGGATGACACACAGCGGCCAGGGCCGGTTGCTGGAACTGGACCGAACGCCGGTTTCAATGACCGCTTTCAACGCGGCGCTCGGGGGTATCGTTCAGGTCGGATCGGTCTATACGCCCCCCGCCTTGCGCGGTCGGGGCCATGCCCGGCGTGCGGTCGCGCTGCATCTGGCACAAGCCGGCGAAACCGGCACCAAATCGGCAATCCTCTATTCCCTCAGCCCCGCCGCAACCCGCGCCTATCAAAGCATCGGCTTTACCCGAATCGGCGATTATGCGGTGATGGACTTCGCCAAACCTGTCCGCATCGGAGACCCCGCATGAGCTTTGTCCGTCCCGAGGCCCGCGCCGCCATCTGGCGTTGGCGCGAGGTCCTGATCGGCTCCGGCGTCGCCCTGCTGGGCGCATCATGGGTGCTTGGCCCCGGTGGCCTGCTTGGCTGGGTCGGCTGGTTGCTGATCATCGCCGGGGTGGCCTTGGTGGTGGTCGGCATTCAGCGCGTGCGGTTTCGCGCCGGCAGCGACGGACAGGGCGTGGTGCAGGTCGACGAGGGGCAAATCACCTATTTCGGCCCCCTGACCGGCGGTTCAGTCGCGCTAAGTGATCTGACCCTGATCCGCCTTGATCCAACCATGAAACCCGCCCATTGGGTGCTGGAACAACCCACCCAAGTGCCCCTGCTGATCCCGGTCGATGCCACCGGCGTCGATGCCCTGTTTGATGTGTTCGCCACCCTGCCGGGACTGCGCACCCAAACCATGTTGTCGGCGCTGTCTGCCCCTTCCGATCACCCACGCGTGATCTGGCAACGACGCTTTACCGACATTCCGGTTGCGCGATTGCATTGACACTGCGCCAAATTGACCCCACATCTCGCCGACAGAGATTTACAAAACAAGTATCGGAGCGCGCCCATGTCAATTCCTCAGTCCGGTGGCGGACCGATCGAACACCACAGCCAGTTGGCCGACCTGATGGCGCAGGGCTGCAAGCCCAAGTCAGACTGGCGCATCGGCACCGAGCACGAGAAATTCGGCTATTGCGTCGACACCCACAAGCCGCTGCCTTTTGAGGGAAAACGGTCCATTCTGGCAGTGCTGGAAGGCCTGCGCGATCAACACGGCTGGTCGCCGGTATCCGAGGGCGGCAACCTGATCGGGCTGGAAAAGGACGGCGCCAACGTGTCGCTGGAACCAGGCGGACAACTGGAACTGTCCGGCGCGCCGCTGGAAACCATCCACGAAACCTGTGACGAGGTGAACGCACACCTCAAGGACGTGAAAGACATCGCCGACAAGATAGGCGTCGGCTTTATCGGCCTTGGTGCCGCCCCCGAATGGACCCACGACCAGATGCCGCTGATGCCCAAAGGCCGCTATAAACTGATGGACGCCTATATGGGCAAGGTCGGTACCATGGGGCGGGTGATGATGCGTCGCACCTGCACCGTGCAGGTCAACATCGACTTTGGGTCCGAGGCCGACATGGTCAAGAAATTCCGCGTGGCCTTGGCCTTGCAACCGGTGGCCACGGCGCTGTTCGCCAATTCGCCGTTCTTTGAAGGCAAGGTAAACGGCCAGAAAAGCTGGCGCAGCCGGGTTTGGCGTGACCTTGATCCGGCGCGCACCGGCACCCTGCCGTTTGTGTTCGAAGAGGGGTTCGGATTTGAACGCTACGCCGAATTCGCGCTGAATGTGCCGATGTATTTTGTCTACCGCAACGGCGAATACATCGACGCGCTGGGCCAGTCGTTCCGTGACTTTCTGCGCGGTGAACTGCCCGCGCTGCCGGGCGAAATGCCGACCCTTTCGGATTGGGCCGACCACCTGACAACGATTTTCCCCGAGGCGCGGATCAAGCAATACATGGAAATGCGCGGGGCCGATGGCGGCCCGTGGCGCCGCCTGTGCGCGCTGCCGGCGTTCTGGGTCGGGGTAATGTATGACCAAACCTCGCTTGATGCCGCGTGGGATCTGGTCAAAGACTGGGACACCGAAACCCGCGAGGCCCTGCGCGTGGCGGCGGCCAAAGACGGGCTTCAGGCGCAGGTCGGGTCGATCAACATGCACGATCTGGCACGCGAAGTAGTGGCATTGGCCGATGCCGGCCTAAAGGCCCGCGCCAGACCCGGTGTTGGCGGGCTGGTGCCGGACGAATCGCATTTCCTCAGCGCGCTTCAAGACAGTTTAGAGAGCGGCAAAGTGCCGGCGGATGAGTTGCTGGAACATTACCACGGCGACTGGAACGGCGACCTCAGCAAGATCTACGAGGCGTATAAATACTGACCAACCGGGGCGCGCGAATACCAACCGATGCACTTGCGATTTTCGGGTTTTTCATTCACCCGAAAGTTCGTGGAATGCTGGTTTCCTAGCCCCGTAATTAGGCCAAACATGCCCAAAGTGAATCCACTGAAAGTTCCGAAATCTTTAGGGCACGAATTGCTGGTCGTCCTCGGATACCCTGTTCAAGCGTATGGGGCTGTCGATCTGTTGATGCACTTTTATTGTTTCCCGACAGCTTTGCCCGCATACTTTGCAACTCACTATCTGTGATTGAGGGATTCGGCCCAACAACCGGCAATACATAGAAACGCCATTGCTGTGGGTCCCGATGATCGGCGATTTTGAAATCTTCAACCGGATGGTGGCACAAAATGTAAATGTCGCACATGAACCCCTCTGGTTCACAGGGAACGTTGGGGTTGTCGATCTCGAAATATTCCGGGCGTTTGCGCCATTTCAGGGAGTACTTACAGTTTGAAACTTTGCCAGTTTGCCGGTTCCAAGGCTGCAACCGTGCGCTATTTTTCACTTGTATTCGTAACCGTGCCGGATAGGCCTCTGACTCATCACCTATCTGAAGATCCCATGGATGCCAGCCAAGTCCAACGGTTTTGCAGGACTCGCCCAGTGCTTCGGCCAGCATGAACTCGCACCAATATCCACGCATTGTGTTATCCATCAGCGGTTCTGCAAAAGCTTCGTTGAAAAATCGAGCCTTTATTGTCTCGCTGGTAATCACTTTTATTCCCCCTCAAACCTGCCGCACCGCCCGCCGCCGGGCAAACAACGCCGCCAGCACATACACCACCAACACAATCGCAAACGCGCCCACAACAAACGCCAGCAACCCGGCCCGCATCGCCGCCATCCCAGCCAGTTGCGGGACATAGGCCAACACCTGCGCGGGCAAGGCCCCGGTCACCACCGCCGCCCCCAACGTCGCCGCCATCCACCCCAGCAACACAACGCCCGTGACCCCAACCAGCGCCCGCATACCCCCATGTGACCCACCCAGCGCGCGCCGCAACGCCGCCAAAGGCCGCGCCACATCGTTCTGAATGGCGATCAGCGCCGGCACCACCAGCAACACCAGTATCAACCCGAACCCCAGCCCATAGACCAGCGTGATCACCGTCGGCTTAAGGAACTGCGCCTGTTGCGAGCGTTCGAACAGCAGCGGGGCCAACCCCAGAACCGTGGTCAACGTGGTCAGCATGACGGGCCGCAACCGGTCCACCGTCCCGTCAATGATCGACGGAATCAGCCCGCGTTCCCGCGCATATTCGTCAATCGTCGTCACCAGAACGATGGAATCGTTGATGATGATCCCGGTCATGCCCAACAGACCGACAACCGTGAACATACTTAGCGGCACGCCCCACGCATTATGCCCGTAAATCGTCCCGACCAGCCCGAATGGAATGACCGCCATCACCACAAGAGGCCGGGTCCAGCTGGCAAACACCCATGCCAGCACCAGATAAATCCCGGTCAGCACCAGAATCAGCCCGGTGCGCGCATCATTCAGGAAATCGTGTTCCTGCTCGCTAAGACCACCGACCTGCCATTCGACCTGCCGTTCGGCGGCGATTTTGGGCAAGATGTCCTCTTCCAACGCGCGCGCCACCTCTTGCGCCCGGTCCGGGTCGTCCTCGGAAATATCGCCGGTCACGTTGATCAGGCTCAGACCGTTCTCGCGCCGTATCGTGGAAAACCCGGTGCGCTGCGTAACGCTGACAATATCCGACAGCGGCACATAAACCCCCTTGGGCGTGCGCAAATACGTCCGTTCCAGAAAATCCGCCGTTAATTCATCGCCGGGCAACTCCACCCGGATCGCCGCACTGCGTGGCCCGTCCGGGAATGTCGCCGCCTCGATCCCGTTCAGCCGCGCCCGCAGCGCCGCCCCCAGCCCATCAATGGTAAACCCCAGCGCCTGCCCCTGCGCGGTCAGATCAAGGATAAGTTCCTCTTTGTCGTAGGCCAGCGTATCCTGCACCGCCGACACTTCCGGGTATTGCAACAATGCGGTCTGCAAATCCTCTGATGCGGCCTTGAGAACCTGAACCCCTGCGCCGTAAAACTTCACATCCAACGCATCGCCACCCGGCCCGGACCGATGGCCCCGGAAAGACACGATTTCGGCGCGTGGATGGCGGTTCACCTTGTCCTGAAGGGCGGCGACAAAGGCAAAGCTGGAATAGGGGCGCAGGTCGGCCTCTATCAACTCGATGGAAATACCGCCCAGCAGGTCCTTGCTCTTGTTATCAACCCCGGACAGCCCGTAGCCGGCGTTGCCGCCAATCTGCGCCATCACGTAATCCAGCGGGTTGATGCCGTATTCTTGTTCGTACTCGCGGCCCAGTTCCTCGGTTGCGCGCTGCATCTCGCGCATCATGGCCAGCGTGTCTTCGCGGGTGGCGCCCTCGACCATGGCGAAATTACCGCTGACCGACCCGCGTTCGGGCGCATTGAAGAACCGCCATTTCACGTCGCCCTGAATGAACAGCGCCACCTGAGAGGCCAGAACCACCGTGACCCCGGCCAACACCACATAGCGGCCCCTGACCACCAGAACCATCAAGCGGCGGAACAGGTTGTCGCGCACCCAGCGGAACCCGGCGTTGACCACCCGGTTGGGCAGGTCATACCAGTGGTTCTTGGCGGAATGGGCAATGGCGTGGGACATGTGGTTGGGCAGGATCAGGAAACACTCGACCAGCGAGGCCAGCAACACCACGATTACCGTGAACGGAATGTCATTGATCAAATCGCCAAACCGCCCGCCAATCGCGGTCAGGCCGAAAAACGCGATCACCGTGGTCAGGGTGGCGGCAAACACTGGCATCGCCATGCGGCGCGCGGCGTTCTCAGCCGCCTGAACCGGGTGTTCACCCAGCCTTCGCACCCGGAAATCGGCGTGTTCACCGACGACGATGGCATCATCGACGACGATACCAAGGGTGATAATCAACCCAAACAGGCTGATCATGTTGATGGTCAGACCGGCGGCATACATCAGCGCAATCGCGGCAAACATCGCCACCGGAATGCCCGCAGCCACCCAGATCGCAATGCGCGCG
>NVQY01000229.1 GCA_002400675.1 Paracoccaceae bacterium
CGGGGCGACCTTCGCCCCGGCCTGCTGCTCACGGCCGTCATCGGCGGCAGCTCCTGATGCGCCCATCACGGGCTTGGTATCCTGTGCGGCAATCTCCGCCTCTCGCGCCTTGATCCGCGCGGCCAGCTTCTTGTCGCCGATATTGCCGGGAGCCTTGACCCCCAGATCGTTGGCGCGCGTTTCCAGCGCGAGGCGTTCAGGTGATTTCTCAGCCATCATTCAGCCCCCCCCCTTACGCCAGCCATGGCACGACCAGCAGCTCTGCCGTGCCTTTCCACTCGTTGGTTTCGCCACCCGCCGCATTTTCCGAGTTCAGCAACTTGCGCGCTGCACTTTCCAGATTGGGCGGCACCACCAGCAGATTCGGCATGATGCCAAGCGGGCGACCATGATCACCCTTCATGCCACTGAGCGCGGCGCGGGCCGATCCGTAGTTGGCCGCGTTCAGCGTCTGCTTGGACCCCCAGGCGAATTGCCAGAAGCCGTAGCCGACATTGGCCCGGGCGTCTGCGCCATAGACGAATTCCTTGTTGTTGAAGACGTTGTCATCGGTCAGCTGGTCTTTGGCGACAAACTGGAAATCACGCCGCTTTTGCAGGATGATCGGGCGGATCGCCCGGCTGACATCAAGCAGGAACCACGGCGCGCCAGACCCGCCATCGGTGTTGGCCACCGAGATTTCCTTGCCATCCTTGTCCAGAACCGGGTGATCGGTGTCGAAGAAAAACTGCTTGTCATAACAGGTGTTGGTAAAGCCGTCTTTCAGGGCCTCAAATACCAGCATGTCCCACTTGGAACCGGTCGACTGGCCCATTTCGGTGAACAGAGGTCCGTAGATACCAAGATTGTCGGTTTCGATATCGTCGCGGTCCACGCCGATGGTCAGTTCCCAGGCCTTTTCCTTGATCGTGTAATCGCCCTGGCTGAGGTTCTGCACGGCCCGCGGACCAATCCACTCGCGCACGTTGGGAATCTTGCCCAACCACGCGTATGTCTGCTCTTTCTGACTTGAGGGCACTTCGGTCGAAACCCGTGCGTGCATGGTCGAGGCCTGAGACAGACCGCCCTGAAACAAGGTCGAGTACCCGACGCGCAGGCCATTGAGATTTGCGGAATTTACCAGCATTATTGTTTACTCCTAGCTTGCGTTGGTGAGGGCGTGATCGAAGCGGACCCAGACGCCGTTCGCGTCCACGTCGTCGATAATGCCGGCCTTGGAACGGGTTGCGGTGCCATCGGTCTTGGCGACTGTCTGGTCATCGACGACATAGCAAAGGTCGCCGATTTCGGCGAAGGTGATCAGATCGCCGGCAGCCGAATTGGCGAACCGGTAGATGCCAGGGCGATAATTGATATTGAGGTCGCCATTCGACCCGGATGAATTGTCGACACGTTCTTCGGCGCGCCCCACGCCCACCAGCCCGGTCGCGGTCTGGCCCTTCACGGCATAACCGGCGGCATTGTGCATGACGATTGCGCCGGCATAGATCAGGGTGGAAGCGGCCACGCCGGCCTGGCGAATGTCGCCCTGGCTGCGCGCGGTGTTGCGGTCTGCGGCAAGTGCAGTCATTTCAGAGAGCCTCTTCTTTCAGGGTTTTGAGGTAGGCATCGGCGGTCAGCCCCAACATCCCGGCGATGTTGACCTGTTCGGCGTTCAGGGACACCACGCCATCCTTGGCACCAGGCGGCAGATCGGTCAGCGCGGAGGTGCCACTGAGAACCGGCAAGGCACCGATCAGGGCCTCGGCATGGGCGGCATCCTGCATGTGCATCGTGACATAACGGTCGCGCACCGGCTTCAGGCCTGCGCGCCCCTTAGCAATTTCGCCATCGACATAGATTTCGGCGTCCTTGCGGGCACGGGCATCGCGTTCGGTATTGAGGCTTGTCGTCAGAGTGGCGACTTCGGCCTGAAGGGCGGTGATACCTTCGTCATCGCCCCCGAAAGATTTAGCCTGTGCGGCAGCCAAAATAGCAGCGCCATCGCCGCCCCCGGCCACGCCCAAAGCCACGCCGATCTCGGTCATCTGCGATTGCAGGGCCGTGGCGTTGCCGCCATCATCACCCTGCAATGCGGTGACTGCTCCGGTGATATCTGCCTCAGAGGCCTCAGCGTTCAGCCCGAGTTGGGCGGCAAGTGTTGCCAAAAATGACATGTCGTCAGTCTCCTGATTGAGCGCGGTCAGCCCGCGCATGTTTGGTCTGTTGATCAGGCTCGCCCGCAGGATCGCCAGGACGTTTTTTTCCTTGTCGTGCAAAATGACTGGAGAAAGGGCGCGATAGGCGCGGGTCCTGATCAGATCGTAACCCTCGCCGCTCCACTTCACCTTGCCCCAGATACCGTCGTCGCGGGCTTCCAGCGCAGTGATCCAACCCCGCGCCGGGGCCGGCAGCCCCTTGGGGGAGGCCAGATCGGTTGCGTGATTTTCGTCGATCGGCAATTCCATCTCGCCCTGAAGACTTGCGGCGATGATCCGCTCTGCATCTCTTACATGATAGGGACCTCGCCGGTCGGCCGTCTCAACGGGGCCTGCGCGCACTGGCAACAGGTGGACCCATTCAGGAACGCCCGCGCCTTCGGACATGTCCGGCAAGCCTTGCGCGTTCAGGGCTATGGTGTGTGAAACATTGCTCATGACGACAAGTATCGCCGCCGGATGGGGCCGGGTCAGCCCACAACAAGTTGCGGGTTTACCGATTGCGTCCCCCGCCGGACAGGGTGCCGCGTTCAGTCGCGCCGGTCAATCCTGTCTGTAAATCGTGCTCAGTTTGTGCCCGATGCGGCGGTCTCCAGCCACTCGGCAAGCTCTGCCATCATGTTGGTTTCGTCCTCGTCGGAGATCCCGAGGAATGGCCGCGCCGGGATGTCACCCCAGGGGATCGGCCCGCCTTTGGCAGTTGATCCGAACGCGCCCTGGGACGCGCCAAACTGCATCACCGCCGACTGGATGGCGTTCGACCCGATCCGCAGGAAATCAGACCCGCTTTCGGTGGCCAGCTGCTGGCGCATTTCGCCAGTTAGGTTTAGCGGTGCGCCAAAGATGAAACCCTGCGCTGCGTATTGCTCCAGCGTGGTCGGCGAGCGTGGCGCGAACGGCGTGCCATCTGGCTGCTCACCGCGTTCCATGCGGTCCTGCGTCGAGGACAGCCACAATTCCGCCAGATCCTGCATCACCGGGGTCATATCACCCAGGGCGGCGGCAACCCGGCCCAGGGCGGGGGTGATCTGGTCGTTGTTGAACTCGATGGTAAACATGGTTATATTCTCCAATGCAGGTGCGACACGGTGATATTCTCGCGGCCGTAGCACGATCGCAAGATCGGAGCGCCATGCGGGGTTTCCGGTTTAGGCCGGGGGCGAGGCCCCGCCACCTGCATTACACACCCCTGCGAAGAAGCTGGCGAAGCAACCGATCGCGTGTTGCCTGATCCCGGCTTAACCGCCTGAAGCTGGTTACAAACAGGCCCTGGCCGGTTTTCGTCGCCTTGACCACCAGAACATGGCCCGGTTCGCCGGGAATATCACGTATAAACACAACCGAATTTGGGCCATCCTTGATCCTGTGTGTGGCACTGCTGACGGTCTCCTGCGCCAGAGCGTAGTCGGTTGAGGTCAGTTCTGGATGTTCTCGCAGCTGCTTGCGCGCCGTTTCCGGAGACATGTCAGCCACGCGGCGCTGAGATCCAATCGCCTTTGCATCCACCTCGCTCAGGCGTGCCATGGGCCAGTTGCCTCGTGGCGATTCCAACCAGTCATCGAATGGCTGGGACTTCAGCCAGCTTTGGATCAAGTCGATTGATGGCTGTTCTGGCAATGCATCCAGCTTGTCACGCAACGCCAGAACAGTATCGGAAACGGATCGCCCCGGCGCATAATCCCAACCCTTGCCGATGCCCGGCGGCGTGCCGGTGCGCGGACCAATCTTGTCCCAGCCCTCCTGCAATTTCACCGACGGATCACCACCGCGCCGTTTTGCCCCGGCGATCGAGCGGGCCCCAAACACCCGGCAACTACAGCCCCAGCCATTGGGTGGGTAATGCTTGGTCCAGAATTCGTGATCGGCTCGTAAGATCAACCCGTCCCAGCCCAGATGCTGCAAGCGCGGCTCCAGCGATCCGCCGTGCCGGTACACCCAATACTTGAAATTCCCTTCTCGCAACTGGGCGTGCCGCCCGGCCATGTAGGAGGTGCGCATGTTGGTGCGATAGATTACCCGCATGCGCCAGTTCTCGCCCTTTTCGGTGCCTTCACCGGTCCAGCCGTGCCAACCATGCTTTTGCACCGTCGCTCTGAAATCGCGCTTGAACGCCTCGAATCCGGTGCCCTCAATTATCGCCCGGTCCACCGCCGCGCCCAGATCGGCCAGCAGATCGGCCTTGACGGCCCCCGCCACCATAAAGGCCCGGTCATGCGCACTGAGACGGATGTCGTCCCAGCGCGTGGTGGGCACCAGATCCCCCAGCCGCAACCGGAACGCCGCGACCTGTTCGGCAAAGGGCTGGCGGAACGTCGCGGAAATCTGGTCAGCCACCGGCTTCGTCCTCAACCGCCGAAATCCCGCCCAGTTCAGCGCCGGTCATTGCCATGGCCATGATCCCGGCGAGATCCTCTGCGTTCAGATCGCCAAACCCGGCGCGCAGCATATCGGCAAACTCCTCCAGCGATCCGGACGCCGCCAGCATCACCTCGATCTGCCCAATCATGTCCCCCATCGCCGGACCGGCCTCGATTTCCAGCCGATCGGCCAGAATATCCTCCGGGGGACGGTCGCCTGTGCGGCCCGTCAGAGCCTCTTGAGCGTTGAGTGCGGCCTTTCCCCCTGAATTCGGCTCAGGGTATTTAATCGGGGCGCTTTGGTATTTAATTTTTGATCCTGACCCCGCCTCCTCGGTGCTACCTGCGTCATTTGGCGGCTCGGGTGGTAATTCGGGCACGGAATTGCCCAGAACTCGATCCTCTTCATTGGGTTCGGACAGGCCGAACTTGGCCAGCACCTCACTTTCCTTCACCCGCAGCCCAACATTGATCAGCGGCGCGATGGCGGCTGAAAAACTGGCAAGGTCCTCTTGTTCCGGGCGCGCCATGATCAGGCGCGGATAGACTTTTTGCGGGCCATATTCGAGATCAACCCAGGGTCGGATCAGATCCCGGTTCAAAATGGCAGATATCGCGCGCGCGTCGGCCCGCTCGATATCCTCCTGCACCTGCCGGTGTTCCTTGCCCGATCCAAGACCACCCGTCACCGCGTCCGTGGTGGCGGTCTGGCCCAGCACCAGTTTCGAGGTCTGCTGATCCAACCAGTCGGCGCGTTCCTTGTACAGGTTGGTCGAAGCCCCGACATTGGAGGTCTCGACAAATTCGATCATCATGCTTTCGGGAACGATGGCCGCGCAATCCCCGGCAATATTGGCCACTGCCATGAACAGCTTGTCGCGATCCTCCTCTGAGGCCCCCGCGCCATACTTGCCGACGCGCAGGGGCTGTCCATAGGTCTGGGTGAAGATTGCCCAGTCACGTTCGGTGAATTTCTTGAACATGTAAGTCCAGGCGGCCACCCGCGCGATACCCGATCGCAACGGCAGGCCGGATTTGGCTTTCATGCGCGCGAAGATGAACTTGAACCCCGGCAAGGGTTCTTCCTGTCCGTTTTCACCCAGCATCAGCGGCGTGGCCAGATCATGGCGCGCAAACCGGAACCAACGCGGATCGCGCCATTCCAGCCGGTCAGGCATCCATTGGCCCTGGGAGGTGTCCCAGATGATTTCCGTGAACGAAAAGCCCTTGCCGATCGCGTCGAGAATATCAAACAGCTCGTCGGTCAACTCGTCCCGTTTGAGCCAGGTGCG
>NVQY01000230.1 GCA_002400675.1 Paracoccaceae bacterium
TCAGGATTTCGATGTCGATTTCGGTGATGCGTCCTTCGGCCTGCGCCTCGGTTGCGGCCAACTCGCCGATCCGCCCCTGAAGATTGGCAGCGTTGCGTTCAAGGTTGAAGACCGTCCCGGCCTGCGCCAGCCCGCGATCCAGAAGGATCTGTTGGTTGGCCAGCTCTTTCTTGATCAGCACCAATTGCAGGTCCAGCGATACTTGCTGCGCGTTGATGCCGACGATCTGGCTTTGGATCTGGTTTGTCCGTTTATTGAGTTGTTCAGCTTCCCGCGCTGTGGATTCGCGCCGTGCCACGAACAGGCGTTCCTGCCCTGCCAGCAAATCCGCAACTTCGGGGCGGTTCTCGGCGATTTTCAGCAGTTCTTCGTCAAACTCAAGGGTGTCAGCCTCGTCACGTTCTGCCTCAAGGCGGGCACGGCGCGACATCAGTTCAAACAACTGCCCTTCGACGATGGTCTTTTGCGAGGCCAGCAGGGTCGAATCCAGCCGGATCAGAATGTCGCCCTTTTTAACCGTGTCGCCTTCTTCCACCAGAATTTCACTGACCACACCGCCGTCGATATGCTGGACGATCTGGCGCTTTTTATCCACTTCGATCCGGCCGCTGGCAATGATGGCCCCGGCAAGGGTTGTCTCTACTGCCCAGACGCCAAAGCCGCCCAGCAGTATCAGCAGACCAAACATGCCAAACAGAACCGGCCCACGGGCCGACCACGCGCGATCCGTCATTGTACACCTCCCATGGCGGCGGTACTGGCCAGTTCCTGATGGTTGGACACCATTTCACGCATCACATCATCCTTTGGCCCAAACGCCGCACGGGTGCCGTGGTCGATGACCAGCAGCATGTCGCATTCCTGTATCGCCGCCGGTCGGTGCGCCATGATCAGCACCGAACTGCCGTTGGCCTTGAGCATCCGTATCGCCTGATTAAGCGCCATCGACCCTTCGTTGTCGAGATTCGAGTTTGGCTCGTCCAGAATGACGATGACCGGGTCATCGTACATCGCGCGGGCCAATGCGATCCGCTGCATCTGGCCACCCGAAAGGCGCCCGCCACCAGAAGCGACGCGGGTGTCATAGCCATCGGGCAATTCAACGATCATATCGTGCGCCGCCGCCATCTTGGCCGCCTTGACCACCTTTTCGCTGTCAGGTTCGGCGATCAGGCGGGCGATGTTCTGGGCTATCGTGCCCTCAAACAACTGCACCCGTTGCGACAGGTAACCGATATGACGCCCCAGAACGTCGGCCGGGTATTGGTCCAGCGCCGCGCCATCCAGCCGGATGGTGCCGCCAGCCGGTTTCCATACGCCGGTGATCGCCTTGGCCAGCGTCGATTTGCCAGAGCCGGATGGGCCAATGACGCCGACGGCCTGCCCCGGCTCAACCTTGAAACTGACCGTGCGCAATTGCGCGCGGGTGTCGCCGGGCGGCACGATGGTCAATGACTGCACATCCAGTCGCGCGCGCGGCTTGGGCAATTCCGTGCGTGGCGATTCCGGTGGCGTTTTCTCAAGCAGGTCACTGAGGGACTTCCACCCCTTCGAGGCACGCTGAACCAGAGGCCACTGGCCAATCACCAGTTCGATCGGTTGCAGCGCGCGGCCCAGCAGGATCGACGCGGCAATCATCGCGCCCGACGTCACTTCGCCCTGAAGCACCAGATAGGCACCAAGGCCCAACATCGCCGATTGCAGGAACAGGCGCAGGGTCTTGGTCAGCGCGGTAAAGGTGCCGGTGACGTCATTGGCGGTCACGCTTTGGCCCAGCGAATTGTCGCGCGTCACTTTCCAACGCTCAAACGCGGCCCCGCGCATACCCATGCTTTGAATCATTTCCGCCTCGGTGCGGATTTCCTCGGACATCAGGCTGGCGCGGTGGGTGGCGACGTTTGCCTTGGTCACCGGGCCTTTTGAAAACAACTGATTGAACAGGGTGATAACCACCAACAGGATGCCGCCGGATATCGCCAGCAAGCCCAGCCACGGATGAAACAGGGTGATGCCGGCCAGAAAGATCGGCGTCCACGGCATGTCGTAGGCGGCCATCAGCACCGGAGAGGCAATCAACCGCTGCACCGACTCCAGATCGGCAAGGCCGGTTTGCGCCGCCGGATCAGGGGCCACGGCAGACCGGCGAATCATCGCGTCAAACACCCGTTTGTCCAAAGTCGCCTGAAACCGGGCCCCAACCCGTGCCATTATCCGACCGCGCGCATAATCCAGAATGCCCATGGTCCCGTACAGAAAGGCCACAAGCAACGTCAGCGCCACCAGAGTCGCCACGGACCGGCTTCCCAGCACCCGGTCATAGACCTGCAACATGTAAAGTGGACCGGTAAGCATCAGCATGTTGGCAAAAAAGCTGAAAACACCCACAACCCAGAAGAGGGAACGGCTTTGTCGTCTGGCGTGGCGCAGTTCTTCGCGTCCCGGGGGGATATGTTCTGGTGTCATTGTTTGATCTATTAATCCCTAGGGGTACGATTGTATGACTTATGGCACGAACCTGCGCGGTTGAAAATTAGTCTGTTTCAAATGTGCCACATTTCCATTAAGTGATCCCCACATGTCTTTGATCCGCGCGGGGAACGTTTAGGTAGTCGCCCAAACGGATCTACCCGATTGAGTTACTGGAATTGTTACAGATGCGATTGATGCAGCGTTCTGTTTTTGCCGCAACCGTGTTGATTTTGACCGGCATGCTATCGGCCTGCGCGACCCAATCCGTCGAGCAACGCGCCGCGGGCGAATTCTTTGACCCCTTTGAGCCGACAAACCGCAAGGTTCATGCGTTCAACAAGGTATTGGACAAGGCGATCTTTCGCCCGGCCTCGACCGGGTATGTCGGGTTCATACCGGAACCAATAGTGACAAGCCTGACCCACTTTGCGGTAAACCTGTCGATGCCCGGTGTTGTCGTCGATGCGGTGTTGCAGGGTGATTTCAAAACCGCCGGCAATGGGTTGGCGCGGTTCCTGATCAACTCGACCGTTGGCATCGCCGGATTGGCCGACCCATCCACCGATTTCAATATCCCGCGCGCGGATACGGATTTTGGTGAAACGCTTTATGTCTGGGGGGTTGGCGAAGGGCCGATGGTCGAGTTGCCGTTCTATGGCCCGGCGACCACACGGGACGCGGTGGGCATTGTCGCCGACTTTTTCACCAGCCCGCTGACTTTCTCGCCGGTGCGCCCGGTGGACAACATCGGCTTTTACGCCTCACTGCTTGAACGGATGGCCGACCGGGGCAATTTCTCGGATACGATCGATTCCATTCTGTACGAAAGCGCCGACAGCTACGCACAGGCACGGATAATTTACCTGCAAAACCGCCGCTTCGAACTGGCCGGGGACGGGGTGGATGGTTATGGTGACCTGTACGACGACCCTTATGCCGATATATATGGTGACCCTTATGCCGAGTAATTTCAAATTCCGCCGTCTGTTGCTGACCTCTGCGATGGTGGCCCCGCTGGTGGCCTCATTGCCGTCGCTGGCATTTGCCGCACTGACCAAAGCCACCGCAAGCGAGTTGGTGAACCGACTGGTGGGCGACATCAACAAGGTGATCGCCTCGGGCAAGTCGGAACCGGCGATGGTGCGCGACTTTGAAAAGCTGTTCATCAAATACGCGGATGTGCCGATTATGGCGCGGTATGCACTGGGCGTGGACGGACGTCGCGCCAGCAAAGGCCAGATGAGATCCTTTACCAAGGCGTTTCAGGGCTACATCTCTAGCAAATATGGCCGCCGGTTCCGGGAATTCATCGGCGGCAGCCTAGAGGTGAAATCAACCCGCAAGATCAAGACCGGGTTCGAGGTCAAGAGCATCGCGTTGCTCAAGGGCCAGGCCCCTTTCGAGGTTACCTTTCTGGTGTCGGACAAATCCGGCAAGGGCAAGTTCTATAACATGTTCATCGAAGGCGTGAACATGCTGCTGACCGAACGCACCGAAATCGGCGCGATGCTGGACCGGCGCGGGGGCAACATCGACAAGATGATCGCCGACCTGAAAAAGATCGCCTAGGGCGGGCCGACCGGGCCGAAAGGTGCCGGTCAGTTGTTCCCGCCGCCAAAGATGTCGCGCAGCACCTGATCGACCACCTGGCCCAGCGGTTTGCCGCTTTTCTTTGGCGGTTTTGGTTCAACCGGTTGCACCTTGGGGGCCGGTTCGCGCATCGGCAGGGGCTTTGGCTCCATTCCCTCGACCACGCGGATCATGGTTTCGTGCCAGATTTCGGCTGGAAGACCGCCGCCGGTCACGCCCCTCATCGGCGTGTTGTCGTCATTTCCCATCCATACGCCGGTGACATAATCCGCAGTAAAGCCGATGAACCACGCATCCCTTAGGCCTTGCGTGGTGCCGGTCTTGCCCGCAGTCTGCCAGCCGTCGATCGCCGAGCGCCTGCCAGAGCCGCCGGTGACAACCTTTTGCATCATCCAGATCAACTGTTCCGCCGCTTCGGTGCGGATCACCCGTTCGCCGATGCCGCCACCCGCCCCCATCAACCGGTTGTCGTCGCCCATCAGCTTCAACTCGACAAGCCCATAAGGGGCAACGGATGACCCACCATTCAGGATGCCGGCATAGGCCCCGGTCATTTCGATCAGGGTGCTTTCCGATGCGCCAAGCGCCAATGCCGGTCCAAGCGCCAGATCGCTTTCGATGCCGAACCCTTCGGCTACTTTGCGCACCAGATCGCGCCCGACCATTTCAGAGGTCTTGACCGCCGGCACGTTCAGCGAATCCCTAAGAGCGCGGGCCAACGTGACCTCTCCGTAATGCTTGCCGGTATAGTTCTTTGGGCACCATTTGCCGGACCCGGCAATGGTCAGGCAATAGGGCGCGTCCAGCACGGTATCATAAGGGGAATAGCCCAGATCAAGGGCGGTGGCATAGACAAACGGCTTGAACGACGACCCGGTCTGACGCTTGGCCTGGGTGGCGCGGTTAAAGGCCCCGCTGACCCTTGTGTCACGCCCGCCGACCATGGCCCGAACCGCCCCATCCGCCGACATGACGATGATCGCCGCCTGCACCTTTGACCCACTTGTCAGCTTTTCCTGAAACACAAACTGCATCGCCTCTTCGGCAGAGGCCTGTATGCGCCGGTCAAGCGTGGTGCCGATGATCACGTCTTCGGTGGTGTTGCGGGTGAAATACTCTGGCCCGTTGGACATCACCCAATCGGCGAAATACCCGCCCGCGCGATCCGCCGCCGCCGAGGACAGGCGCGCAGGGTTGGCAATCGCGTCCTTTGCCTGAGCGTCGGTAAGGTAGCCCTGGTCCTGCATCAGCCCGACGATCACCGCCGCCCGGTCTTGTGAACGCGACAGGTTGTTGGTCGGGGCAAACCGGGTCGGGGCCTTGAGAAGACCGGCCAGCATCGCCGCCTCTGCCGGGTTCAGTTCGGCGGCCGACACGCCAAAGTAGCGCTGGCTGGCGGCGGCGAAACCACGCGCGCCGGCCCCCAGAAACGCCCGGTTCATATAGATCTCAAGGATTTCGTCCTTGGTACAGCGCGCCTCCATCGCCAGCGCATAGATGGCTTCCTTGGCCTTGCGCCACAGCGAACTCTTGCGACAGCCGGCTTCGTATTCACGTTCGGTCTGGCCGGTGCTTGGGTCAAATCTTTTGCCCAGACACAGCAATTTGGCCGTTTGCTGGGTAATGGTCGACCCGCCGTTGCCCGACAAAGGCCCGCGTCCGGCGCTAAGGTTGATGCGCACAGCACTGGCGATGCCGCGCGGGCTGACGCCGAAATGCTGGTAGAACCGCCGGTCCTCGGTGGCGAGGATCGCGTTCTTGA
>NVQY01000231.1 GCA_002400675.1 Paracoccaceae bacterium
CCACGCCGAGGAAAAGAAAAATGTGATCGAGGCCGGCGGTCTTTACGTCATGGCCTCTGAACGCCACGAAAGCCGGCGCATCGACAACCAGTTGCGCGGCCGGTCCGGTCGTCAGGGCGACCCGGGGCGCACGGTGTTCTACCTTAGCCTCGAAGACGACCTGATGCGGATTTTCGGCTCCGAACGGCTGGAAAAGGTTCTGACCACGCTGGGCCTGAAAGAAGGCGAAGCGATCATTCACCCGTGGGTCAACAAATCGCTCGAACGCGCCCAAGCCAAGGTCGAGGGGCGCAATTTCGACATGCGCAAGAACATCCTCAAGTTTGACGACGTGATGAACGACCAGCGCAAGGTGATCTTTGGCCAGCGCCGCGAAATTATGTCGACTGCTGATTTGTCCGACATCACCGCCGATATGCGCCATCAGGTCATTGACGATCTGGTTGACGTCCACATGCCGGCAAAATCCTATGCCGACCAGTGGGACACCGAAGGGCTGTATGCGCAGGTGATCGAAAAGCTGGGCGTTGACGAACCGGTGATGGAATGGGCCGCCGAAGAAGGCGTCGACGACGAAGAAATCCGCGAACGCCTGATCAAGGCCACGGACGAGATGATGGCGAAAAAGGCTGTCTCGTTTGGCACCGAAAACATGCGTAACATTGAAAAGCAGATCCTGCTGCAATCCATTGACAGCAAATGGCGCGAACATCTGTTGACGCTGGAACACCTGCGCTCGGTCGTGGGTTTCCGCGGCTACGCCCAGCGTGATCCGCTGAACGAATACAAGAACGAAGCGTTCCAACTGTTCGAAAACCTGCTGGACGGCCTGCGAGAAACCGTCACCCAAAGCCTTGCGCGTATCCGGCCTCTGACCGAGGACGAACAGCGCCAGATGATGTTGCAACAGGCCGCGCAACAGGGGATTGCCCCAATCGCGGACGGCACCCCGGAAACGGCGGCCCCGGCCCCTGAACCTGCCGCCGCCCCAGCCCAAGAGTTCGTCGAAGATGACCCGACAACCTGGGGGAATCCGGGCCGCAACGGCAAATGTCCCTGTGGCAGCGGCAAAAAGTTCAAGCATTGCCATGGGCGCCTGTCCTGACACCTCTGCCTTGAACACGCCCAAATGACTCCGCAAGACGGCCACATGCTGGCCGTCTTTGCCTGTCACATCTTTCGTGACCCAAAAGGTAACGGAGGGTGAGATGTCTAGAAAACGTTTGGTATCCATGGTCGGCGGCACGGTTCTTAGCGCCTTGGCCATTGGCTTTTTCATGCAGCGTGGGGAATCCGCCGCGCCGCGCAATCTGGTGCCGTCCTTGCCGGCCCCGGTGCAGCAGTCGGTTCTGCAACCGGCGGTCTCCATCGCCCCGGACGCAGTAACCTTTGCCGATCCGGTGTCGCAACCTGACGCGCAGACCCTCATTCTGGCATCGTCCAGCGTGCCCTCACTGATTGCTCCGTCCTTGCCGAAACTGGCATACCTTTCCAGCCCCGACACGGATGCCCTGCCGGGTGGGGCAGATGTCCCCGCCGACCCCGCGTCGCCCCGCCTTGGGTGCGATGTGACGGCAACGGCGACCCCCGGCGCGATGGCCATGGTCGATTTGCAAATCTCGGCTCCGTGTTTCATCAATGAACGCCTGACGGTCCACCACAACGGCATGATCTTTACCCAGACAACCGACAAATCCGGCAAGGTATCGGTCAACGTGCCCGCCCTTAGCCAGCAGGCCGTGTTCGTCATCGCATTTGGCGACGGGCGCGGCACCGTCGCGCTGGCAAACGTGCCGGATCTGGCAGATTTCGACCGGGTTGCCGTGCAATGGACCGGTAAGGCTGGTTTCCAACTGCACGCCCGCGAATTTGGTGCCGCCTACGGGGCACCGGGCCACGTCTGGTCCGGCCTGCCTGCGGACAAACGCCAAAGCCTTGGGTTTGTCACTCGCCTTGGGGACAGCGAAACGCTGATTCCACAAATGGCCGAGGTCTATACTTTCCCCTCTGGCGTCTCTGCAAAGGCCGGAGTCGTCGCCTTAAGCGTCGAAGCCGAAGTTACAGCCGGCAACTGCGGGCGAGATATTTCTGCGCAATCCCTCGAACTGCGCGGCAATTCAACCCTCAGAACCCGTGATCTGGAGATGACAATGCCAAATTGCGATGCAAAAGGCGACTTTCTGGTGTTGAATAATCTTGTAGATGACCTGAAGATCGCAGCCAAGTAAACTGCGCAAATTCAGGATCTGACATGACCAGACGACATGATTAGATACTGTGCGGCGATATTCGCCGCACTTTTCATTCTTGCCACGGCCTTTCCTGCCGTGGCGCAGGACGTGACGCTGACGTCGCGCGACGGCAAGGTCGAAATTGTTGGCACGATTCTGGGTTTTGACGGCGAATTCTACCGCGTCGACACCAAATTCGGAGAGTTGACCATCGACGGCTCCGGCGTTCTGTGTGACGGGCCGGGCTGCCCCAACCTGACCAGTTTTGTCGCCGAAGTGGTGTTTTCCGGCTCCTCCACCATGGCCGAGATCCTGCTGCCTTCGCTGGTCGAAGGGTTCGCGCGACGCTCTGGCCTGACCACGCGCCGGGCCGCACTTGCGGAATCGCAGTTTGAATACATCCTGTCGGATTCCGGCGTGACCGTGGCCCGCTTTACCTTCGCGGTCTCAAACACCGACGACGGATTTTCCGACCTTCTGGCAAACGAGGCCGACGTGGTGCTGGCCTTGCGCGAAATCCGCCAGGGGGAACGCAGCCTCGCCTATGAGGCGGGGATGGGCGACATGACGGGCCGCAAACGCGCGCGGGTGCTAGCGCTGGACGCGATGGTGCCGGCAGCGTCAGCAAAATATCCTTAAGTCGCGTAGACGGAAAATGGCAGGCCGATCTTAAACAATCAAAAATGATGGACTTAAGCTCAATCGATGGCGGTCAGGTTCTTTGTTCTGGCATCGTAACCCCATGGGGCACACCGCTGCTCGCCGAAGAATACTTCTTCTTCAACACTGCGGTATGGAATCACCCGCGCAACCACGATGAGGACGAACGGCCAGGCTATAAGGGTGGCAATGATATTACCTATATCAAGCCAAAAAACATGACCCAATATTTGGGTAAAATGGCCAATCCTTATCGCTATGGCTATATGTTTGAAATCAACAACGCTGCATCAGCTGAAGGCGAAGAACTGGTCAAACACTATGCGACCGGACGCCTGAGCCATGAGACAGCAGCAATCATGCCAGACATGAAAACCGTCTATATGAGCGATGATGATTCTGCCAAATACAACCACAAAGTCTACAACACGGCTTCTGGTGGTGTGTTGTTTAAATTTGTCTCCGACCATAAAGGCGATTTAAGCTCTGGCACATTATATGCAGCAAAACTTGTACAGGACGGCACCAGCGACCCACACAAAACCGGGTTCAATGTTTCCTGGGTCATGCTTGGTAAATCCAATAATGCCCAGATTGGCGGCTGGATCGCGGAATATGACGATGTGAAAGTGTCTGATTACGTTGAAGGGCAATCGAATTACGTCTCAAATGAAGACATCAACAACTGGGCAGAAGGAAAAACTGGCAAAGACTTGAATGGCGACGGGACTGTTGGTTCCTATAAAGACGACCGCCCGGCATTTTTGGAATCGAGACGCGCAGCTGCGGCCCTTGGTGCCACCAACGAATGGGACAAACTGGAAGGTGTTACCTCATATGGCAGCACTGTCTATGTGGGTGCATCATCATTGTCCTGGACCATGGATAAAACCTGGGGTGACCCGAACTGGATGACAGGCAAACGCGATGAAACCAATGGCGGTGCCATTGCGCTGGACAAGGAAGATTGTGGTGGAGTTTATGTCGCTAACACTGGTGCGGACTACAACATTACAAGGCTTGAGCCACATGTGATTGGCAAAACCACCGCAGACGGTAAATGCGAAGTAGACCGGCCAGCAAATCCGGACAACATTTTGGCGCTTGCCGGTGGAGTTCTGCTCATTGGTGAAGATGCGGGCAAGAAAAAACACCCAGTCGATATGCTTTGGATGGTGAAGTAAGCAATCTAAATTATTCAAAAAAAAGCCCGCCGTGTGAAAATTCGGCGGGTTTAATTTTGTGCGGTATTAGTAATGTCGCTAAGACAAAAATTAGCTCAACAATGTTCCAAGCTGCATGGCGATACCCATGTCACCGTCAACTTTCAACTTGCCTGACATGAAGGCCATTTGTGCATTGAGATCGCCGGAAGCAATTTCTGCAAAGTCTTCCATTGAAACACCGATAGTGCAATCAGCTTCGCCGGTCTCATTGTCTACAACGGCCTCATCGCCAGTTGCATCAATGCGAATGGCACCATCATCACCAAAATCAAAAAGAACGATTTTCCCGTCAATTCCGCCTTTTTCAGCAACGCTTTTTTTCATTCCGTCTGTGAGTTCTGCAAGTGACATTTCAATTTCCTTTAAGCTTAGTTGAGTGACAAATCAGCACGTTTATTAAATATGCCGCAAATCAGATGATAGTTCAATTGCCGACCTATTAGCGCAGTTTACGTAAAATGCCAAACAGTAGGCAAAAAATACTTTATATTACGTTCAATTAAAATATCGATTGTTGATAATTAATGAGAACCAATTCGCAAAATTTGATCTACATTCACATAACATTCGATTCAAAAAAACATAAATTTGAGACCAAGCAATGAAAATACCGAATCTACCGTTCACCACAACCGACTGGTCAAAAATGCCAGCAACCGAACACCCAGGAGAGACTGGAAAGGCAATATGGAGAACCTTCGAAATTGGCGACCTTCGGGTTCGTCATGTGGAATACACTGCTGGATATCTGGCTGATCACTGGTGCGATAGAGGACATGTGCTTTATGTTTTGGAGGGGGAACTTCAATCCGAACTCAAGGACGGGCGGAAAATCATGCTAACAGCAGGCATGAGTTATCAGGTTTCGGATTTTGGTGATGCAGCCCACCGTTCATATACAAAAACCGGAGCAAAACTGTTTATCGTTGATTGAACAATTCATTTTGTTCAAATTGGCGGGCGGAGCAACGCTAAAGATACTCCGGCCCTTTTCGTTTTGGCAAATCATCTCCAATTTCTAACCAAGGTAATTTTTCCTCAATTGAAACATGGAGTTTTGGTTCAAATTTTTCAGGCTCCTCCATTGCTGCTACATATAAATGCATCACCCCTGACATGCTTTGCGAGCGAAACGAAATCGGAGAGCCGCAATTGTCACAAAATGTTCGCTCAACCCCCGGAGATGAATTGTAGGTTTTGGGCACCTTTCCGGTCCACCTCCATTGGCCGTCCGACACCCCGATATATGTGTCATCGGCGCCGAACACTGTCGACGACAACTTTCACAATGGCAATTAACGACAGATTTAACCGGAGCATCAACTTCGAAACAAACAGCTCCGCACAGGCATCTACCGTGATGAATTTTTGCCATGATCACCTCCTTTTGTTAATCTTGACTTTAGGCAAACATTTTTATTTTACAATATATCTATCTACACCCTCCCCGCCAAATAACACATTATCCCCATCGACTCTATGAAACGCCGGATCATGAGCCGGATGGACGGTTGCCAAATAATATTGAGGGTGCCTGACGGGATGGCTGTGGTAGTCTTCTGGGAAATAATCCCCTACGGCAAGTCGCAATGGACGGAAGGCCGGACGGCTGAAAGGAATGCAAAAAAAAG
>NVQY01000232.1 GCA_002400675.1 Paracoccaceae bacterium
CAATTTCCACATCGGCAACGGGTGCTGCGCCCTCTTCGACGCCACCATCCTCGACGATCGCCTCAAGCCCTTCGTCGATCTTCGAGGACGAACGAAATAGCTTGTTCTTGAGTTTCTTGAAAAACGCCATGCGGGCCTCCGGGATCGGTGTTCCCCTTCACCTAATGCGGATTACGCGTGGTTGCAAAGGGTCAGGCAAAGGGTCAGGCAAAAGCCATCAAAAATCCCGCTTGCGCACCCCAGTAAAGCGGCCAAATCAGATAGGGTGTGATGCGCCTGAGCGGGTGATCTTTACCCAGCACAAATGTCTCAAACGCCAGCACCAGATCAGAGACCACAAACGCCAACGCCGCCGGCAAGGCCCCACCCAGCGCGCCCTGCCCCGGCAGCACCAGAACCGCGACCCCCATGCCCAGAATGACCGGGATATAGCCCAGAACCGCGCCCTTTAGCGCCCCTGCGCGCGGCGCAAGCAAGGCGGCCATGGCCAGTCCCAACAACGCGAACCCCGCAACAAACCAGATCTGCGGTGCCTGCAACAGGCGCGCAGAATCCGCCAGCGGATGGGTCACAAACAACGCGACATAGGCCAGATGCCCTGCCGCAAAAGCCCCGATCCCGGCCATAAATGCGCCGTCCCCGTCGCGCGACAGCAACCAGTCGCCCAAGGCACACAGCGCCAGTGCCGCCGCCAACAGGCCCGACACCGATACCGACACCGCCGCAAGTGCGAGCAACGCAACCGCCAGCGTCTTGGTGACCGAGCGCATCTTGCTGACCGGTCGCGCGGCCAGCGGCAGATAGGCCAGCGCAAAAGCGGCCGCCAGCGGCAAAAGCGGGCTCATCTGTTGATGCCCCGGGCTGGGTGGGTAAGTGGAGGGCGGATGAGTGGAATGTTCATTGATACGCTCTAGAGTCGGTTTCGGTGATCTGTTTCGATGACCTGTCACGCGATGTTTTACCGCAGTATGACAACAAGGGGCAGTGCAATATCATCCGGGTGCACAAGGCCCGAAAACGGGGTGACACTTGGCCACCTCATCGCCATGATGGGGATGCCACGCAACAACGGAAGACCCATGTACTGGTTCGCACTCGCCAGCCTGACCCCCGCAGCCTTGTTGCTGGCAGCCAGCCTTTGGGGTGGTCTCTGGGCGTGGGCGGCGCTGTTTTCGATCACCGTTCTGGTGATGGCGACGGACCGGTTAAGCCATGTGTTGCTGCCGGTGCGCGAAGACCGCGCGGCGCAGGATTTTGCCCGCCGCTTGGGGGTGTTTCTGGCGCTGACGCATTTTGTCCTGCTTGCTTCTGGCGTGCGGGCTATTGCGATGTCGCCGACGCTCAGCGGCCCTCAGGCGCTGGCGCTGCTGGTTGCGATGGGGTTGTTCATGGGGCAGGTGTCCAATTCCAACGCACATGAGCTGATCCATGCGCCGTCCCGGTGGCGGCGATTGTTGGGGACGCTGGTCTATGTTTCGTTGCTGTTTGGCCATCACGCCTCGGCCCATCCCAAGGTGCACCACGTCCATGTGGCCACCACGCACGACCCCAATTCCGCGCGACAGGGGCAAGGGTTTTACCATTTCTGGCCGCGTGCGTGGATCGGATCGTTTCGCGCCGGGTGGCGGGCGGAAACCACGGCGCGGGCCAAGGCACGCGGGCCGCAGGGGCTGCACCCGTATGTGCTCTATACCGGCGGAGGATTGGTGGCCGTGCTGTTGGCCTACGGGCTGGCCGGGCCGCGCGGGGTGGGCGTCTTTCTGGCGCTGGTAACCTACGCGCAGATGCAGTTGATTCTGGCCGATTATGTACAGCACTACGGCCTGCGCCGCGCCGCACGGGCAAATGGCAAACCGGAGCCGGCGGGGCCGCAGCACAGCTGGAACGCGCCGCAATGGTATTCCTCGGCGATGATGCTGAACGCGCCGCGCCACTCGGACCACCACATGCACCCCATGCGCCTGTTTCCCAGCCTGCGACTGGACCGTGACACCATGCCGGTGCTGCCGTTTTCCCTGCCGGTGATGGCGGCGATGGCCCTTGTGCCGACATTGTGGCGCAAAGTGATGGATCCGGCGTTGAACCGGTGGCAGATCGCCCACCCGTCGGGTGGTGCCGATGGACATGATATGCCATTGTCGGGCCATGCAAAGACACCGGATGATTCCCCCGATGCTGATGATGCTGATGATGCTGATGATGCTGATGGCCCTGCCGGCCGCAGCGCAAACCACCATGACGGCAGAAGCCTTTGACGCCTATACCCGTGGCAAAACGCTTTATTATGGCGTTGACGGCAAACCCTACGGGGCCGAACGCTATCTGGACGGACGCCGGGTGATCTGGTCGTTTCTGGACGGCGATTGCAAAGAGGGCGTCTGGTACGAAAGCCGGGGCGAGATCTGTTTCCTCTACGAAAACCGGATGGACCCGCAATGCTGGACCTTCAGTCAGGGATCAGGCGGTCTGATTGCCCAGTTCGAAGGCGAGGGCGCACAGACAGAGCTGTACGAGGCGCAGGACATTGGCGAGAAAATGCTGTGCTACGGGCCGGAAGTCGGGGTCTGACCCCTTCGCATATGCGCGACCAAGAAAATTCGCCGAATTTTCTTCCACACCTCGCCGGCGCGCAATGTGGCACGCTCAGAACAGCGATCCCTGATCCGGCGGTGCCTGACCGGATGACTTGCGCCCGGACTTAGCCCCCAGATCCAGCCGCCCATCCGCGAATTCGACCTCCAGCGCGCCGGCCTTTGCCGCCGCCGCCCTTGTTGTCACAACCTCACCTTGCGCACGCACCACCGCATAGCCACGCGCCAGCGTTGCCTTGTAACTCAGGGTCTCGCGCAGGCGGTCCGTGGCCTCAATCCGCCGGCGCAACCGGTCGATCTGGGCCTCGTTCAGGTCCCGCTCAATGGCGTCGCGGTACGTCGCCCGATGCTCTGCGGTCTCGAAGGGCGACGACCAATCCGCCGCGCGTTCATGATTGATGACGCGGCGGACCTCATCAGACTCGACGCGCTCGCGGGTTGCGGCCGGGGCATACTCCCGCAGGAGTGTGCCGAGCCCCTCCCGATCAGACCGGATCCGTTCGTAGTCCATTTCGGTGACGGTCCTGTCGCCGTCGCTCCCCGACAGAAGCGCGGTCTCGCGGGCTGACATCCTCTCCCAATAGTCCCGGTTGACGTCCCGGGTCATGCGATCACCATGCTGCTCGATCGTCTCCCGGATCAGGACCTCAGCCCGTTGCGCCGCGACCGGATCCAGCCGACCGGCCTTGAGATCGTCATTCAGGTCCTGAACCGCCGAACTCAGGTGGACGCCACTCCCGTCCTGCAGGCGATCATTTTCCAGAAGATCACGCTCGACCACGACACGTTCGAACCGCGTGAACTCGCTCGGTGCCCGGTCGAACTGATCGGCCACGCCGCGCGTGATCTCGGTGACGGTCGAGTGACTGTCCCGTTCTGCCGCGCGCCGCACCTCGTTGATCGCCTCAGTATCCCGCGCCTCCGCAACAGCGGTATAGGTCGCGCCAAGCCCGCGGGCGAGATGCGCGGGCATGTCCGGGTACCGGTCCCGGAAACTCTCCGAGACCGCTTCCGCGACTGGCGTCCGGACATCGCGCCCGTCCATGATCCGGTCGACCTCGCGCGCAATGTCAGCGGCCCGGGCGTCATCGGTGATGTGTTCACGGTAGGGCTCGGACCGGTCGATCACGTCGCCCGGTCGCGACAGGATCTCCGGATGCCCGGCCAGCCAGTCGCGCTGCTCGACCTCAATCCGCCGTTCCGCACGGGAGACCACTTCCCGCTCCCGGGTGTCGATCTGACGATCCGTCAGACCCTCGACCCGCATCTCGCGACGGATGGTCCCTTCCATTGCCCGGACCGACTCTGGATCGTAATGGACCCGCTCCGTCACCGTCTCGACCTCCGTCACCCCATCCCGGCGCAGGACCCCGGCCCGCTCCAATGCGGTCCCGAGCTGCACATGCGCCCGGTTAAGCGTCTCGCGGGCCGTCTCCAGATCGGCCCGCCGCTCGAGGTTCAGACCGTCCCGCTCCGCCACCCGGCTCAGATCGTCCGCGATCCATTGCCGCTCGAGCGCGGCGTTCTGCGCGCCCGTCTCCATCCGCGCGACCACCACCGAACTGCTGATGCCGGTGCCGCGCAACGCGGTGTCGACCTGCGCGCGGATCTCCGGGTCGCGCAACCGATCGAGATGGGCCGCATCGATGTTCTGCTCAGAATAGACCCCGCCTTCAGACGGTCGCTCTGTCAGTGTCTGCGATCGGAGACCAAGCGGCTGCATATGCGCGAGCCGCGACTGGATCTCGTTGAGGCTTTTCTCGAGCCGCGGCCGCTCGGCCTCGGGTTTTTCGGCGATCATCCCCTGAATGCGCTCGACCTGTTCGGCATAGCGCGTGCGCAGGTCGTCGAACGTTTGATCCTCGGCCATGTAGACGCCTCCTTCCGATGTGAGTTTGCCGCCCTTCGCCAGAAGCTCCCCGGCCCGGAAGAGGGCATCGGCAATATCCTCACGGGCGTCCTTCGAGGCCTCCGCAGCAAGCGAGCGGTAGACGGTCCGCGTATTGGCGATCTCCTGGAGCGCCCGGTCGAGGTCGGCCCCGACGCGGGCCCGGGGCGCGGCCATGCGACCCTCCGCCTTCGCCGCGTAGACCTCGCGCGTCCGGGGCGGGTAATGCACCTCGCCCCGGTCGATCCGCCGCGTCGCTTCCAGTCGGACCCCGTACTTCTCCGCCTCCTCCACCATGGCGAGGCGGAAGTCGTCGTAGTTGAACCGGTGGTTCCGGCCGAGATAGAAGAACTCGCCCTCCTGCGACCGGCGGTTCAGCACAAGATGGGCGTGCGGATGATCCCGGTCCTCGTGCACCGCGATGATGTAATCGAAGTGCCCCTCATCGTTCTGGAAGAACCGCTCCGCGACATCCGAGGCGATGTCGCGCACATCCACCCCACGAGTGCCGATCGGGAAGGACATCAGCAAGTGCGTGGTCTGCCCGAGCTTGGGTTTGAACCTGCCGTCCCACCTCTTCGCGAAGCGCTCGGTGAGGTCCTTGATCTCGCCCGTCTCAAGCTTCTCCTTCCCGTCCAGAAACCCGCTGCTGTCGACGATGTAACTCGACTTCGTGGTGAGGTATTCGAGCTGGTTCGTCAGCTGCGATTTCGTGTGGGTTCCGCCGCTCCGGATCGCCTTGAAGACCGCCGCGCGATGACCGGCCGCGGCCCGGACGAGTTGTTTCTGTTTCGAGACATGGAGGCCCTGCATGGAGCCTCGGATCCGGCTCCAGCCATCCCGGAAGATCTCGCCCGTGACATCATGAACCGCATCATTCAGCCGCATGAGCAAACTCCCTCAGAACGGCCGCAGCCTCCAGCTGCATCGCGTCCCGGCGGCGGCGCACCAGCAAGTCGATCTCATCCGCCGCGTCCAGGACGAACCGCGCCAGTGCCCGCATCTGCGCCAGCCGCAGGTCCGAGAATTCCGCCCCTGCGCCGCCCCCCGTCCGGTTGGCCTCGGCCATCCGTTTGGCGATCTGCGCGACCCCGTTTCCCACCTCGTTCAGAGAGGTCCGGAGCCGCCCCATTTCGGCCGCCACGCGGGCGTCCGGAACGAAGACACCGCCTGCCCCCTGCATTAACCGACGCAGCCCGTCGGCCCGCGTCTCGAT
>NVQY01000233.1 GCA_002400675.1 Paracoccaceae bacterium
ATTCAATGCCGAAGAGGGCGACAAGGTTCTCGAAGAGGACATTCCCGATTTCCTCTACACCGCGCTCTATCACGACCTGACCAATGGGGCCGAGGTGGCGAGCATGTCGCCCCGGCTGAGCGCCGCCAGCGCTGCCGCCCCCGATTTCGAGACCGTCAATCTGCCCGAGCAGTTCGCCGACGCCGACGAGGATTGGCTGGACATCGAGGTCTGGCGGACGCTCCAGCTCTATTCCCCACGGATCACGCCGGGCTATTTCGCCAACGCCGCCGATCTTCAACTGACGCCCGACGGGATCGAAGCGCGCCCGGAAAACCAGCAGATCTACGCGACCCTGTTCAAGCGGACCCTGTTCATGTCGCTGGTCATCATGGGGTCGTGCATCCTGCTCGGTTATCCGGTGGCCTGGTTGCTGGCGAACTTGCCGGCGCGCACGGCGAACCTGCTGATGATCCTGGTGCTACTGCCGTTCTGGACCTCGCTTCTGGTGCGCACGTCAGCCTGGAAAGTGATGCTGCAACAACAGGGCGTGATCAACGACGTGCTGGTCTGGCTGGGCCTCGTGGCGGATGATGCGCGATTAACGATGATCAACAATCAGTTCGGGACGATCGTCGCGATGACGCATATCCTGCTGCCGTTCATGATCCTGCCGATGTATTCGGTGATGCAGACCATCCCCGAGACCTATCTGCGCGCCGCCAAATCGCTGGGCGCGACCAACTGGACCGCGTTCTGGAGGGTGTATTTCCCCCAGTCCATTCCGGGCATCGGCGCGGGGTCGATCCTCGTGTTCATTCTGTCGATCGGCTACTACATCACGCCGGAAATCGTTGGCGGTACCAAAGGTGTCTTTATTTCGAACCGGATTGCCTATCACATATCTAGTTCGCTCAACTGGGGCCTTGCGGCGGCGCTGGGCGCGATATTGCTGGTGGTGGTTTTGCTGCTCTACTGGGCCTACGACAAGATTGTCGGCATTGACAACGTAAAGCTGGGATAACGGATATGGCTGATAAACTAAGCAATGTTGGGGTTCCGGTGTCGTTGCCATTCACGCTGTCGTTGGTCGGGTTGATCGTCGCGGCGGTTGGTATCGTTGCTGCCCTGTCGGGCGAATCCGGGGTGTCGGAAAACCTGAATATCGTGCTGGCCGGGTCTATTCTGGCCATCGGGTTTGCCTTTGCGCTGGTCTCGTTGTTTGACACCAGCCGCCCGGCGATGATCGTCAGCGCCCTGCTGGGGGCAATGATCGGCCTGTCGCTGGGAAGTCTGGGTGGCGCGGTCTTTGGCATCCTGTCAGGGATCATCGCCGCCTATATCGTGTTCTGGGTGCATTACCGGCAATACCGCCGGGGGTTGCCGGCCTATCTGACCTCTAATCAGGTGCTGTGGCATTACGGGTTCCGGGTGATCTGTGGCGCGGTATTCGTGTTCCTGATCACGCCGATCCTTGTGGTTATCCCGCTGTCCTTCAACGCGCAGAATTTCTTTACCTTCACCCCGGAAATGCTGCGGTTCGACCCGGCGGGTTATTCGCTTAAGCATTATCAGGATTTCTTTACCAACAACGAATGGCAGCGCAGTTTCAAGAACTCGCTGATCATCGCGCCGATTGCCACGGTGATTTCTGTGTCGCTGGGTACGCTGGCGGCCATCGGCCTTAGCCAAAGCCACGTTCCGGCCCGGCGCGCGATCATGGCGATCCTGATTTCACCGATGATCGTGCCGCTGATCATCTCGGCCACCGGCATGTTCTTTTTCTATTCAGATATTGGTAACTGGTTGGAGGGTACGTTGGGCCTGCCGAAAAATCTGGTGGGGTACATCAAGGTGATTCTGGCGCATGCGGTGCTGGGTATTCCGTTTGTCATCATCACCGTCACGGCCACGCTTGTAGGCTTTGACCGGTCCCTGACACGGGCGGCGGCCAATATGGGGGCCAACCCGGTGACGACGTTCTTCAAGGTGCAAATGCCACTGATCATGCCCGGCGTGATTTCAGGCGCGCTGTTTGCCTTTATCACCTCGTTCGACGAAGTGGTGGTGGTGCTGTTTGTCGGCTCCGCCAGTCAGAAAACCCTGCCATGGCAGATGTTTATCGGCTTGCGCGAACAGATTTCGCCAACCATTCTGGCGGTGGCAACCATCCTTGTGGTGATCTCGATTGCCTTGCTGACGGTGGTCGAACTGCTGCGTCGCCGGTCCGAGCGGTTGCGTGGCCTTAGCCCCGGCTGATACAATTAACCTAAAGGCGGATCGCCAATAACCCCCGAAAGAGCGAGGTCTACCCATGACATTCGTCGAGGCGATCAAATCCTGCATGTCCAAATATGCCCGGTTTTCCGGTCGGGCCAGCCGGTCTGAATACTGGTGGTTTGTCCTGTTCATCGTTCTGACGTCCACGGTTCTTGGCATCATCGACAACAATATTTTTGGCGTTGATCCCGTGACCCAGACATCCAACGGCGTGTTTGGTCCACTGTTCAGTCTGGTGACCCTGTTGCCGGTGTTGTCGGTGGGATGGAGGCGTATGCATGATTCGGGCAGGCCGGGGTGGTATCTGTTGCTGCCGATGCTGGTGACCTTGTCGACCTTTTTCTTCCTGATGATTGGCGTGATGAGCTTTGCCACCTTGCAAAATATCGGTGCCGACCCGGAAATGCTGCGTGGCCCTGCAGAGTTTCTTGGGCTGACCGGAATGGTGACGGCGGTGATCCTGCAACTGGCTCTGGTCGTCCTGTTGTTGTGGTGGCTTACCCGCCCGTCCGATGCCGGTATCAACGCCTTTGGCCCACCCCCAACGACCGGCTGATCGCGGCCATTTTTCCCGACTTTCCCAAGGAGGTTTTGATGAGTATTTTGCGTATCCCCCTGACAGCCGGTCTGTTTCTTGCCCTTCCCCTTGCTGCCCTCGCTGACCCACAATCCGAATGCAGCGTTGACGCCACCAGCCAGATCGAAATCGGCACCTGTCTGGAAACAGCAGCGCGTCTGGCCGATGCCACCGTGCAATCTGCGCTGGAATTTGCCCTGCAATCCGCGCAGGAACTGGACGACGTGACCGGGCGCAAATCCAGCGTGCCCGCCCTCACCACCGCACAGGCCGGGTGGGAGGCATATCGCACCGCCCATTGTGACTTTGTCGGCACCACCTATGGCGGAGGGTCGGGCACCGGCATCGCCATCCAGTCCTGCCGTATTGCGCTGGCGCGCGCACGTGCCGATGATCTGATGCGGTATGTGCAATAGCGGTTAGCGTAGCCGTTTCAGCAGCCCCAGCGACGCGTACCCGTCCGGCACCAACCCGCTCGCCACTTGATAGGCACGCACGGCGGCAATCGTCAGCGGCCCGATCTTGGCGTCGATCTTTACCGTGTCGAAACCGGCGCGGGTCAGGCGTTGTTGCAACTCGATCCTTTCGTCGTAGCTAAGCGCGCGGTCGGTGCGCGGCCACGGCCCGTGAATGGGGGCACCACCGGCGATCCGGTCGGCCAAGTGGCCCACGCCGATGACATAAGCGTCTGCCGTGTTGTAGGTCTCAAGAACCGCGAAATTGTCAAAGATCATGAACGCCGGCCCCTTGGCCCCTGCCGGCAACAGGATCGACGCGCCACCATGGTCAGGCACCGCTTTGCCGTTCAGGTCGCGCACGCCGATCCCGGCCCATTTGGCTGGCGGTTTGGTGATTGTCCGGTTGGCCAGAAGGTAGTTGAACCCGTCTGGCAAGGTCACCTCGACGCCCCAAGGCTGTCCTGTCACCCAGCCGTTTGCCTTGAGATACGCGGCGGTCGAGGCCAGCGCATCGCCGGGGTCATCCGACCAGATATCGCGCCGCCCGTCGCCGTTGAAATCCACCGCATAATCGCGAAACGAGGTGGGCATGAATTGGGTGTGTCCCATGGCCCCGGCCCAGCTACCGGTCAGATTGGCGGGCGTTGTGTCGCCGCTTTGCAGGATGTTCAGCGCGGTAATCAGCTGTTCCTCAAAGAATTCCCCGCGTCGCGCGTCAAAGGCAAGCGAGGCCATTGCGTCGATCACAGGGGTCTTGCCGCGAAAGGTGCCATAGGCGCTTTCTAATCCCCAGATAGCTACAACTATCTGTTTTTCCACGCCATATTTGCGCTCGATCTTGTCCAGATCACGTTGTTGCGCCTTTAGGGCGGCCTTGCCATTGGCGATGCGCAGATCGGACACGGCGGTTTCCAGATAGTCCCAGATCGTCTTGGTGAATTCCGACTGATTGCGGTCGCGCCGCACCACGTCGGCGTTGTAGCGCAGCCCATGCAAGGCCTGATCCAACACCGATGGTTTGATGCCCCTGGCAATCGCACGGGGCCGGAACGCGGTCAGCCAGGCGTCGAAATTTGTGACGTCAGCCGAGGCCGGGATTGGGTCCATTACAGGCGTGTCAGCCGGGCGCATCACCGGGCGGGGCGACTGAAGAACCTCTGTCGGGCCGGCCATCAACGCCGTTGCCAGAAACCCGAATACAACCGCCACACCGCCTGAAACGCGCATTTTTTATCATCCCGATTGCCTGCCTGTGGCCAAGTCTAACGCCAATGGGCGCGTGGCAACAGTCGTCAGTCGTCCGGGGGGCGGGTCTTTGCCATGCGGGCGGTATCCCGCTTGATCCGGGCCAAGGCGTCGCGCAGCATCGGCACGCGGGCGGGGCGGAAACTTTGGTCGGTGATGGTCATAGATTGCATCCTGTCCAGCCGGAACACCCTGAAATCACGGCGTAAATGGCACCATGACAGCAGGACGGTGGACTGATCCATATAGAATATCCCCAAGGGATTCACCCGGCGTTGGCTGGCCGCGTCATGGGCATCCTTATAGGCAAATTCAATCGCAACTTCGTCCCGTGTGGCCTTTCGCAATGCGGCGACCGGGATGGTCGGCGGGTTGGGTCGGTGGAACCGCTTGGCCGACAATACCGCATGTTTCAACCGCTGCGATTGGCTCGGCGGCAGACGTCCCTGTAGCTTGCGCAAGGCCCGCCCGGCGGCTTGGACAAGATCGGGATCACCGATTTGTTCCACCTCGCGCAGGCCCAGAACCAGCGCTTCTAACTCGTCATTGTCGAACCCCATGGGCGGCAGGGCGGCGTCTTCGATCAGGGTGAAACCAAAGCCCGCCGCGCCATCGATCACCGCGCCAAGGCCGCGCAACGTGTTGATATCACGGTGGATTGTGCGTGCAGATACGCCCATATCGCGCGCCAACGCCCCGGCCGTGTGGGGTGGGGTGCCATTGCGCAGGGCTTGCATAAGCTGAAACAGGCGATTGGTACGGGTCATATCGCATTGAACCTAACCCTAATGACAGAAACTGTCATCAGGAACGGGTAGCAATCAGGCAGGACATAACAAAAAGGATTCGTCCCCAATGCTGACCCTCCTCACATTCTCTAAGGGCTTTGGCCTGTTCAGCCTTTCCCCGTTTTGCGTCAAAGCGGCCTACCTGTTGCAAGCCTCGGGCCAGAAATGGCGGCGCGAGGATCTGATTGAACCCAGCGCGATGCCGCATCGAAAACTGCCGGTTCTGCGCACGGATGACGGGTTGATCGGTGATAGCGAGGCGATCCGAGGCTGGCTGGAATCCAAGGGCGCGGATTTTGATCCGGGCCTGAGTGATCTGCAAAAGGC
>NVQY01000234.1 GCA_002400675.1 Paracoccaceae bacterium
TCAAGCAGTTGTTTGATGTTTTTAGCTTCTATTTCAAGCTCGGAATTCCCCTCAGCCAGCGCCGCTAAAGATCCCCATAACATCACCTTGACCATGGCCGATCACCCGCCTTTGGCATCATCCATGGCCTTGAGCACGCGCGGCGGCGACATCGGCAGTTCTGTCATGCGCACACCGGCGGCTTGCGACACCGCATTGGCAATCGCCGCCATCGGCGGCACGATTGAGGTTTCTCCTACTCCGCGCACACCGTAGGGGTGGCCGGGGTTGGGCACTTCGACGATTACCGTGTCGATCATCGGCAAATCGCTGGCCACAGGAATGCGATAGTCAAGGAACACATCGTTTTGCAAGCGCCCGTCCTTGCCATAGATGTATTCCTCGTTCAGCGCCCAGCCGATGCCCTGCGCAGCCCCGCCCTGATACTGGCCTTCGACATAGGCGGGATGGATCGCCTTGCCCGCGTCCTGCACCACCGTATAGCGCACGATTGACGTTTTGCCGGTTTCCGGGTCAACTTCGGCGTCAACGATATGAGTGGCGAAACTGACGCCGGCCCCTTCGGGGGAGGCCTCGAAATGGCCCACAATCGGCCCGCCGGTGCTGCCCATACGCTTGCAAATCTCGGCAATCGGCATCGGGTCAAAATCACCCGCGTTTGGCCCTGACGGCACGGCGCAGCCATCGACCCAATCGACCGCCTCGGGATCAATGCCCCATTTCGCCGCCGCGCGGCCGCACAGCTTTTTCACCGCATCGCGCGCCGCTTTGATGGTGGCCAGACCGCTGGCATAGGTCACGCGGCTGCCGTGGGAAACTTCGTTATACCCCAGCGATGCAGTGTCGGCGATGGTGCAACGGATGTTCTCATACGGTATCCCCAATTCCTCCGCCGCCATCAGCGCCATCGACGCGCGCGAGCCGCCAATATCCGGCGTGCCGACCACGATCTGCGCCGAGCCGTCCATCGACAAGGCCAGTGACACCGACGTTTCACCGCCAAAGTTAAACCAGAAGCCACAGGAAATCCCCCGCCCCTGCCCCGGTTTCAGCGGTGCGGAATAATGCGGATGCGCCTTGGCAGCCTCCAAAGTTTCCACCAGCCCGATGCGCTGGAACGTCGGGCCATAGCTGGCCTTGGTGCCCTCGTGCGAGGCATTTTTCAGCCGCGTGTCGATGGGATCAAGCCCCAGTTCCTTGCACAACTCGTCAATCACCGATTCAACCGCAAACGCCGCCATGGGCGACCCCGGCGCGCGATACGCGGCCTGTTTGGGGCGGTTGGCCATCACGTCATAGCCGATCTGCTTGACGTTGCTCAGGTTATAGGGCGCAAACGCGCACATGGCGGTGAATTCCATCGGAGCCGACGGGAACGCCCCCCCCTGAAGCCGGAACACGCCCTTGGCGGCCGTAATAGTCCCGTCCTTTTTCATGCCGATTTTGACGTCCATCGACGTGGACGAGGTGGGACCAGAGGCGCGAAACACTTCCGAACGGGACATAACAATCTTGACCGGACGGTTGGCGATGCGCGACAAGGCCAGCGCCACCGGTTCGATGAACACCGTTGTCTTGCCACCAAACCCGCCGCCAATCTCAGAGGCGGTCACGCGTAACTGGCTGGTTTCCATACCCAAAAGCGCGGAGCAGATTTTCTGCACGTTCCAGTGTCCTTGCGTGGTGCACCACATCTCGCCCTTGCCGTCACCGCCCAGCGTGCCCAGACAGGCGTGCGGTTCGATATAGCCCTGATGGGTGGCCTCGGTGCGGAAATGATCCTCGATCACCAGATCGGCCTCGGCGAACCCGGCATCTACGTCGCCATGCCCGCTCTCATGGTAACGCACCACGTTGGGGTGCAGACCATCAGGCACGGAGTTGTCTGCCGCTCCGGCGCGAATGATGGGCGCGCCTTGCGCCATTGCCTCGTCCACGTCCGTTACATGGGGCAGGATTTCATACGTCACCTCGACCAGCTTGGCCGCATCACGCGCCGCCAACACCGAAGTCGCGGCAATCGCCGCCACCGCGTGGCCGTCATAAAGGGCGGTGTCCCCGGCCATCACGTTTTCCATGATGTTCCAGTTTTCGCCACTAAGGTCGGTGTGGAAATCGGCGCGGGTGACGATGGCTTTTACACCCTCTGCCGCCGCCGCCTTGGTCGTGTCGATAGAGATGATTCGCGCATGGGCATGGGGGCTGCGCACAATCGCGCCGTGCAGCATTCCGGCGGCATAGGCGTCGGCCCCGAATTTGGCACGGCCCGTCACCTTGTCCACCCCGTCGGGGCGGTCAGGGCTGGTGCCGACATATTTGAAACCGCTGGTTTTTACATCGTCGAGGGACATTATGTAGCCTCCTTCATGTCTGATCTCAGGTCCGCCGCCGTGTCCATCACGGCGCGGATGATCTTGTCATAGCCGGTACAGCGGCACAGGTTGCCCGCCAGCCAGTAGCGTACTTCGGTCTCGGTCGGGTCCGGGTTCTTTTCCAGCAATGCCTTGGTCGCCACCAGAATGCCCGGTGTGCAGATCCCGCATTGCAGCGCCGCATGTTCGATGAACTTCTGTTGCAGCGGGTGCAGCTCTTCGCCATTGGCGATGCCTTCAATGGTGCCAATCTCATGGCCCTCGGCCTCGGCCCCCAGCACCAGACAGGAACAGACCAGCCGCCCGTCCAGCGTGACGGAACAGGCCCCGCAATCGCCGGTGCCGCAGCCTTCTTTGGCCCCGGTCAAGTGCAGCCGGTCGCGCAGCACATCCAGCAGGGTTTCGCGTGGATCACACAGGAATTCCACCGCGTCGCCGTTAACACTTGTGGTGACATGTATCTTGCTCATCTAATCTACTCCCCCGCCGCAATCGCGCGGTCATATGCGATTTTTGCCGTGCGTCTGGCCAAAACCCCGGCCACATGGATGCGGAATTCAATCGTCCCGCGTTTGTCGTCAATCGGGTTGCACGCCGCCGAAGCCGCCGCCGCCAGCCGGTCAAGTGCCGCGTCGTCCAGCGTGCTGCCGATGATCGCATCCGCCGCCTCGCCAACCAGCAGCACAGTCGGGGCGACCGCGCCCAGCGATACGCGGGCATGGGTGATCTTGCCCCCATCAACCCGCAGGTTGACGCCGCAACCGACCACCGCGATGTCCATTTCAGTGCGCGGAATGAACCGCAGATAAGCGTCACCACCGCCGGGTTCGCGGGCGGGCAGGTTGATGGCTGTCACCATTTCCCCCTTGGCCAGCGACGTACGCCCCGGTGCGGTCGGAATGTCCAGAACCGCCACTTTATGCGCGCCCTTGGGGCCACACACAGAAACACTTGCATCAGCGGCCACCATCGCCGGGACGCTGTCGGCGGCGGGTGAGCCGTTGCACAGGTTGCCGGTCAGCGTCGCGCGTCCCTGAATCTGGGTGGACCCGACAAGGTCCATCGCCTCGACCACGCCGGGCCAAGCAGCCGCCAACGCAGGATGCTCGGTCATTTCGGCACCGGTCACGGCGATGCCGATCTGCCAGCCACCATTGGGCATTTGGATGATGTCGTGGACACCGGCGATATGTTTGATGTCGATCAGCGTGTCAGGCGTGACGATATCGGCGCGTAGCTGAACCAGAACGTCGGTCCCGCCGGCCAGAAAGCGGGTAATGCCGGTTGCCGATGCGGCCAGCGCGGCGGCTTCGTCAAAACTGGCTGGGGTGTGATAGTGCATGTGATTTCCTCGCACAGAGATACCGGGGTGACAGTTACAGAACATTTGCCCCCCGACAACCACCAGAATGCCACGTCACGCAGGTTTTTTCATGCGCCCCCCGACCACCCCGATCATTCCCCGGGGCAACTGCCTGAACGCAATCGTGATGCGCGTTTAATGGACTTTGACTCGTCCGCCCGGCATCTTCCGGCAAATCCTTTATCGTCTACGGGAGCCTTCCATGCCGTTCAAATCCTTGATTCTTGCCGCCTTTATCAGCCTCCTTGCCAGCACCGGCTTCGCCCAATCCATCCCCGCACGTGATGGCTGGGTGGTGATCGAGACCGCCAAATCCTACACCGATCTGATCAGCGCGCTGAAATCAGCCGTGAAGGCAAACAAGATGGGCGTTGTCACCCAAGCCGGACCGACCAAGGCCGCCAAGGGGCGCGGAATCACCATTCCCGGCAACCGGGTGATCGGCGTGTTCAACAATGATTTCGCCGTCAAAGTGCTGGAAACCTCGACCTCGGCGATGATCGAAGCGCCGATCCGTTTCTACATCACCGAAAACACCGACGGCACCGCCACCCTGTCCTACAAGACGCCCAGCCACGTGTTTGCCCCCTATATGAATGAGGGCGGCGCGCGATTGGGCGAACTGGCAAGCGCCCTTGACGCGCGCTTTGACACGATTGCCCGGGCTGCCAGCCAATAACTGTTACAATCGCCGCCCAAACCGGGAAAACCCCCGCTTGATTGCCCCGGCAAGCGGTATATTGCCGTTTTTCGCCCCCGGAACGGCAACAATTCTCGCAAAGGGGCACACGGGTTCTCACCAATGCGAGAGCAGCGTCGAATACGTTATTTCCATCCCTTACAGTTTGTTAAGTCAGTCACAGACATACCCCGTTTCCGACCAAGCAGGACCTACCCATGAAGCAAGATCTCTTCGGCCAATCAACCAGCCTGATGCAAAACGCGACTTTGGACAGCTGGAACAAAGCCCAGCTTGGGTTTCTCGCCCATGCGGCCATTACCCCGGAACATCTGGGGGCGGTCCTGGCGGCAGAACCTGATTTCGCGCTGGGTCAGGCGGTAAAGGGCTTGTTCTGCCTGCTTCTTGGACGCCGTGAGATGATGCAGCCGGCGCGTGATGCCTTGCGGGTGGCGCAGGAAAGCGCGAAAAACTCGCCGGTCAGCGCGCGTGAAATGACCTTTGTCTCTGCATTGGAGAACTGGATGTCGGGCGATCCCGGCAAATCGGTGCAAACGCTTGAGGGTGGCCTGCGCGCCAACCCGGACGACACGCTGGCGATGAAGCTGAGCCAGGCGATTCGCTTTGTTCTGGGTGACAGCGCCGGGATGCGCCGCTCGGTTGAACGGGTGTTGCCCTCTTACGATGCCGATCATCCGGGCTATGGCTATCTGCTGGGCTGTCACGCCTTTTCGCTTGAGGAAACCGGCGACTATGACACGGCGCTGGCGTCGGGTCTAAAGGCGCTGACGCTGGCCCCGGATGATGCGTGGGGGCTGCATGCGGTGGCGCATGTGCACGACATGACCGGCAACGCGGCCAGCGGGTTGGAGTGGCTCGACGGGCGCGAGGCGGCTTGGGCGCATTGCAACAATTTCCGCTATCATGTGTGGTGGCACAAGGCGCTGATGCATCTGGATATGGGACAGATTGATGCGGTTCTTGATCTATACGACACCCATGTACGCGCCGACCATACCGATGATTACCGCGACATTTCAAACGGCACCGCCCTGTTGATGCGCCTTGAACTGAACGGCGTGAATGTCGGCCCCCGGTGGCAGGAACTGGCTGACTTAAGTGCGGCGCGCACCGAAGATGGCTGTCTGATCTTTGCCGATCTGCACTACATGCTGGCGCTGACCGGCGACGGGCGCACGACGGACGCCGCACGGCTTGTGGCGCG
>NVQY01000235.1 GCA_002400675.1 Paracoccaceae bacterium
GCGCCTCTGGCCCGGCTTTCGCGGGCAAGTTCGAAGCACGGGTCGTAGAGGGCGATGAGCCGGTGTCCGGCTCCGACCGTCCCGAGTCGATCGTCTGGAGCCGATTGATCGCGCGGGACGACGTTACCCCCGAGATCGCTTTGATCTGCAACGCCGACAACCTGCCGCCTGCAGCTATGGCGACCTTCACCGAACCGGCGCCGGTGAGCACGATCACCTGGTCCCTCGATATCGCGCGCATGCCATCGCATACGGACTGGTTGTCGATCCGCTCCACCAGCAAGCAGGCGGCCGAGGGCTATTCGGTGCAAGACATGGAGTTGCGCGACCGGGAGGGTCTTCTGGTCGGCTCGGCGCAACAGCTTGTGGCGCTGTTCGGCTGACGACGGCAATCGCACCAAGGGGCGAGCCTGCCGGACCGCCCCGCTTCATCTCGTTCAAAATACTCCGGGGAAGGACCGGTCCCAAGACCGGTCCGAAGGGGCAGCGCCCCTGATCGGCGCCAGCCGACCTATCAGCCGACCTTGACGACCAGCTTACCCATGTTGCGGCCCTTCAGCAGGCCCATGAATGCCTCCGGCGCAGTCTCCAGACCTTCCGCCACGTCCTCGATGTGGACGATCTCGCCATTGGCGACCTTTGGACCGATTTCCCGCAGGAACTCGCCGAACCGGGCCACATGGTCGGTTTGCAGCAAGCCCTGGATGGTCAGCCGCTTGACCAGCGAATAGCGCCACAGCTTTTGCAGATCCATCGATCCGGTCTCGTCGCTTTCGCCGGAATACCAAGCGATCATGCCACAGATGATGACCCTTGCGTGCAGGTTCAGCAGCGGGATCACCCCGCCGAGGGTCGCACCACCGACATTCTCGAAATAGATGTCGATACCATCGGGGCATTCTGCGGACAGGGCGTCGCGCATCGCGCGCGCGTCCTTTCCACGGTGATCGACGCAGGCATCAAAGCCGAAGGTCTCGACCGCGAGCTTGCACTTCTCTTCACCCCCCGCGACACCGATCACGCGCAGGCCCGCCTGCTTGGCCAATTGTCCGACCATCGAACCGACCGGCCCGGTGGCGGCGCCCACGACCAGTGTCTCACCGGCCTTCATTTTGGAATAGGCCGTCATTCCGGCCCACGCGGTGAAACCGGGCATGCCCAGCACGCCGAGCGCGGTCTGGATCGGCGCGGTGTCGGGGTTCACAATCACATCCCACGCCCGCCCGCCGGGGCCGTCTATGCGCAACTCTCCGTCGCGGGTGGCGACAAATTCCTGCACCGGATCGGCAGCAGAGGGCACATTGTCGGTGCCGTCGGACCCCGTGCGCCCGGATATGGTCTCGGCCAGTGTCAGTGCGCCAACCTCGCCGTAGAACCGCAGGGTGATGCGGCTGCCAGCGGCGACGCGCATCTCGGAGTCGGTCACGTCATTCAGGTAAACCGTTGGCAATCCGGTATAGCGCGGCGGTTCAACCCAGCCTTCCCACGATGGGCCACCGGCGACGATGCCATTGCCCGGCCCCATGTCCGCGACCGAGCCAACCCTCCAGATCGACCCAAACAGCAAGGCCACCGCAAACGCCAACAACGCCACATAGCGCAGCGCAAACGGGTCGCGCCGGGCAAGACGGATATCGGGCGCAACCGCTTGGGCCTGTGCGGCGCGGGCGGCCATGCGTTGTTGATGCGCCCGCCACACCGCCACTGATGCGTCGTCGCCAGCACCGATTGCCTGATCATCCAACAGCGCCGCGATGGGCCGTCCGGGCAGGGTTTCATCAAGCCGGGCCAGCGCCTCGGCCCGGCTGGGCCAATGGAACCGGCGAACGCCGTACGTCAGCGCGCCCAGCAACGCCAGCAGGCCAAGAACCCCGGTGCCCCAGACCACTTCGATGGCCAGACTGTCCTGAAGCCCCAGCATCAGCGCCGCAAGCATCAGCAACACCACGGAAATCAGTGGCCAGAACGCGCGCACCACCTGTTCGGCCAGCAACCCCGCACGGGTCAGCAGCAAAGGCAGGCGCAAGCGGCGCAGCACGGGGTTGGACCCTTTTTGGGCGCTCATCAAATTCTCCGGCGGGCTGATCCGCAAGATTACGTCACAGCCACGCGGGCAGTGTATCGCGGTTTATCATCTCGTCCAAGGTCGGACGTCGGCGGATAACCGCGAATTGATCCCCGTTCACCAGAACTTCGGGGATCAGCGGGCGCGAATTGTATTCGCTGGCCATCACAGCCCCATACGCCCCGGCCCCGCGAAAGGCGATCAGATCGCCCGCAGAGGTTTCCGGCAAGGCGCGTTCCTTGGCAAATGTGTCGCCGGTTTCACAGACCGGCCCAACGATGTCATAGGTATGCGGCAGGGTGCCCGGCGTCGGTTCCACCAGCGGCACGATGTCGTGATGCGCCTCGTACATGGCCGGGCGGATCAGGTCGTTCATCGCCGCATCAAGGATCAGAAAATCACGGCCCTCACCGGATTTCACATAGATCACCTTGGTCACCATCAACCCGGCATTTCCTGCAATCAGACGCCCCGGTTCGATTTCCACTTCGCAGCCCAGATGCCCGACTGTGCGCTTAATCAGCGCGCCGTAATCGGCGGGCAAGGGCGGGGCCTGATTGGAGCGGGAATAGGGAATGCCAAGCCCGCCACCCAGATCAAGCCGGATGATGTCGTGGCCATCCTCGCGCAATTGCACGGTCAGGTCGGCCACTTTGGTATAGGCCTGCTCAAAAGGTTCAAGATCGGTCAGCTGGCTGCCGATATGCACGTCGATACCGATCACCTTCAGCCCCGGTAAGGTGGCGGCGTGGGCATAGACCGCGCGGGCGCGCTTGATGGGAATGCCAAACTTGTTTTCCGATTTACCTGTGGCGATCTTGGCGTGGGTGCGCGCGTCCACATCCGGGTTCACGCGGATGGTGATCGGGGCCACCTTGCCCAGTTCCAGCGCCACCGCGTTCAGCACCGCCATTTCCGGTTCGGATTCGACGTTGAACTGACGGATGCCGCCAATCAGCGCGGTGCGGATTTCCTCGACCGTCTTGCCAACCCCGGAAAACACGATCTTGTCGCCCGGCACACCGGCGGCTTTGGCGCGCATGTATTCACCCTGCGACACCACATCCATACCCGCCCCGGCCTGCGCCAGGGTTTTCAGGATCGCCTGATTGCTGGCCGCTTTCATGGCATAGCAGACAAGGTGGTCCAGCCCCTCAAGCGCGTCATCGAACAGCGCGAAATGGCGCAGCAGCGTGGCGGTGGAATAGACATAGAACGGCGTGCCCACGGCGGATGCGATTTCAGCCAGAGGGACGTCTTCGGCATGCAGGGTGCCGTTGCGGTATTGAAAATGATCCATAAAACGCGCTTAGACCGAATCGAGGGGGCAGATCAAATGGTTTTGCCAAGGTCAGGCGCTGCCCGTCGGTGCTGGGTCAGGGGCCAGGACAAGAGTCGCCCGCTTATCCCTTGCGCTTTTTGGCCTGCTTGCGGATATTGATCATGTCGATCTTGCCTTGCAGGATCGACTGAGATTTCGCCGCCGTCTTGTCAAATACCGGGATGAAATCAGGGTTCAGAATGCCGCGCCCTTCGGGCAGTTGCCACAGGGCGTGATAAGAATTGTCGTTGGCCTCGATGATCACCGGCCCGTCCGGGGTGATCGCAATATCCCAGCCGATGATGCCAAATTCCGGGAACAGCGCGTGCGCCTCGCTTGCCATCTGTTGAAGCTTTTCCCATTCGGGCACCCGCACCGAATCGAACCGCGCGCCAGACACCGGGTGGGTGTCGATCATCCGCGCCTCCAGCCCGGTGCCGACCTTGCAGGCCCCGACCTGCCCGTTTTCGTCCACCTGCGCAATCATACTTCCCGATTGCCAGAAGTTGTCGGACATCGCGTCAGGCGACGGGATTGTCCACACCGTATACAGCACCCGCGGCGTGTCGGTATCGCGTACCGTGACCACCCGCATGGTGCCAATCGCCGAGCCGGCCACATCGGCCAGCGCCTTGTGCTGGGTCAGGGCGGTCTGAAAGATGAACCCTTCGGGATAGTCGGCAAACACCTCGGCGCAGAACCCGGCCAGATCGGCGCGGTGGCCATTGCCCATGACGATCTGCCCGTCCTCGATCCCGGCCAGCATCGCAGACCCGACGCTGCCGCGCCCTTCGCAAGGCTTGCCAAACAGCGGAAACTGCGCCTGGTTGGTCAGGAAATCCTGCAACGCTGCCGGGTCGCGCAAGGCGGGGGTATTGCCAAAGTTGCGGGTTTTCGATGCCACGCCCTGTGTTTTGGTGGTCGAAAATCCCAACTGCCGCAACAGCGCCGTGTACATCACCTTATCCGAGACAAACACCCGTGAGACAGTCAGATCAGCCGGATTCAGCCGGCAATTTATTTTCCACGACCCCGTGATGCCGACAAACTCTTTTTTCTGCTCCAGCGTCAGATCCGGGTGAAACAAACCATAGGCGTAATACTCTGGCTGATCGATTTTCCCAGGGCCAAAGCGTAGCGCAATCATCTTGCGCATCTGGGCAAACGGGCTAAGACCATGGGCGCGCGCAACCGAAACCAGCGTTGCCGATGCCGGTGCCTTGGCGTCCTGAGGGGCCGCTAAAAGGGCCTTGTCGTCGATTGTTGCCGAAGTCATCCGCTGCTCTCCTCAATAGTCGGAATTTTGCCTTTGAGGAGGGCGTATCTGGAAAAAAATGGCTAAAATGGGGCCAGATTGTTTCCGATCAGGACTTAATGGGCACGAGGCACTGACCGATCAGGCGACCGGACGCGTGCGCAGGAACAGATACAGCGGCAACCCACAGTTCAGCCCCACCAGAACGATGACCGGAAGCACGAAAAGTGCGCTCCAGTTGCGGCGCACGGACACCTCGGCGATGACAAATATCACCAGCGCGAAACCGGCCACGTTCAGGGTCGTCATCAGGCCGGTGTTGACGGCGAAAATCTTCCACGCGACGAACAAGCCACGGATGTCAAAGCCGTTATCCGCGATCCACGGCACAAAGTAGAACAGCGGCTGCACCGCGCCCCAGATCGCCAAAACAAGATATATAATGCGAAGCGGCGACATCAGAACCCGAAAAACACCGAAACCGGTCCCTGATGCAGACCGACGCCGCCCCGGACGTTGACATTGCCATTGGACGACACGCCAATCCCGGCGTTCATTGTCGGTTGAACCGGCTCACCATCCGCGCCACAACCCGCAAGGGCCGTCAGCGCGAACAGCATCAGCATCCGGGTAAAATTTCCGCGTAACGCGTGCATTTACAGCCTCGTTTTCCACCGTTCGATCTGGGCCCGCACCTGCGCAGGGGCGGTGCCACCATAGGACACGCGCGAGTTTACCGAATTTTCGACGCCAAGGACACCAAAGACATCCGCCGTGATCCCGGCGTGGGTCGATTGCATGTCCTCAAGGCTCAGATCCGGCAGGTCGCACCCGCGCTGTTCAGCCATCGCTACCAGCGTGCCGGTGATGTGATGCGCATCGCGAAACGGCATGCCCAATTCGCGCACCAGCCAGTCGGCCAGATCAGTGGCGGTCGAGAATCCAGACCCCGCAGCGACGGCCAGCGCCTCGCGGTT
>NVQY01000236.1 GCA_002400675.1 Paracoccaceae bacterium
ATCCCCCAAAGGAAGAGGTGATCGAGGCCGGCAGTTTGGATATGGCCGGGATGATTGCCTACGGAGAACGGCTGTTTTCCGGCAAGGGCACCTGCACCTTGTGCCACAATGATCTGGGCCGCGCGCCGGACCTGCTGAACCTTGATCTGGCCGCGACCTTTAAGGCGCGTCTGGGTGATCCTGCCTATGATGGCGGGCCAGAGGTTGGCGATTACCTGCACCAGTCGTTTGTTGACCCTTCGGCCTATGTGGTGGCGGGGTTTGGCAAGAAAGGCAGCAACGACACCGTGTCGCCGATGCCCGTGGTCAGCGCGCCGCCGATCGAAATGAACGATGTGCAGCTGAACGCGCTCAGCGCCTTTTTACAGGATCGCGCCGGGTTGGAGCCGAACGTGCCACTTCCCAGTGCCGCAGACGCCCCCGCAGAGGACCCGGTCGTCGCAGAGGACGCGGGTGAGCCGCTGGCCACAACCGGCACCGACGCGGTGGAAAAGTTCTATTGCTCAAGCTGTCACGACCTGAACGGGTCAGAGGCTGACGTTGGCCCGAACCTGAACGATCTGGCCACTCGGATGACCCGTGGCGAAGTGATGGTGGCGATACTCGACCCCAATGCGGTGATCGCTGACGGCTATGAGGCGGATTACATGCCGGGCGATTTCGGCGACCAGATGCAGGCCAGCGAGTTGCTGTTGATCGTGGATTACCTGATGGATCTGGGGACCTGAGGATGAGATGGCTTTGATGATGCGTTTGTTGAAACACCCCTTGTTCCTGTCGGTTCTGGCCATCGCCGTGGTTTATGTGGTGTTCGCCTATCTGATCTGGCCGCCGCTGCCGAAATCGTTGTTGATCCAGTACATGGTGATTGTTGTGGCCGGGGTGCTGCTGGTGGCCACCTTTGACAACAAGACCGCTGGTGATTTTGCCCGTCCTATCACCATCTTGCTGGGCCATCCTGGGTTTGGGGTGCTGCGCGCCGTCACGCTGGTGGTGGTCATGGGCGGGGCGGCGGCGATTACATACAGCTTTGTTAAACCGTCGGTCACAGCCCCGCTGGAACTGCGCACGGTGCACCCGGCGCCGCCGTCAACCTTGCGGGTCTACGGCAATTCCTATGACCTTCTGACGCTGCAAAACCCGGTGCGCGCCGAGTTCCCCGAAGGCAGCGACGAATACACCGAAGCGGTCAGCCAAGGCGGCGAACTGTACTTCACCAACTGCGTGTTCTGTCACGGTGACCGGCTGGACGGCAAGGGCCTGTTCGGCGAGGCTTTCAGCCCGCGCCCGGCGAATTTTCAGGATGTGGGCACCATTGCCCAGCTTCAGGAATCCTATCTGTTCTGGCGTATCACCACCGGCGGTCCCGGTCTGCCGCGCGAAGGCACGCCATGGGCGTCGGCCATGCCGGTCTGGCATGAAATGCTGCAAGAGGATGAAGTGTGGAAAATCATCACTTTCCTTTATGATTACACCGGCCATGTGCCGCGTTCCTGGAAGTTAGAGCAACCCACGCCCGAGGCTGAGGCACCGCAATCCGCCGACACGGCAACCCTGGACGAGGCGGCGGTTGATGCGATCTATCTCAAGCGTTGTTCGGCCTGCCACGGGATTGACGGCGACGGCGAAGGGGTCGCGGCCGAGTTCTTTTACCCGGTGCCGCGCGATTTCACGCTGGCGCTGTATAAGTACAAGACCACCGACGCGGATTCGGAATTTCCCACCGATGAGGATTTTCGCCGCACCATTCGCGACGGGCTGACCGGCACCGGGATGCCCGGCTGGAAATCCATCCTTAGTGACGCGGAAATCGATGCGCTGATCTATAAGATCAAGCAGTTCGGCGAATGGGAAGAAGACGACATCGACTATACCCCCATCGACATGGGCACCAAACCAGAAGTCACGCCGGCGTTGCTGGCCCAAGGGCGCGAACAATTCGTCAAGGCTTGTGTGCAATGTCACGGCGAGGCGGGGCGCGGCAACATCACCTCGGGCAAGCGGCTAAAGGATGATCTGCAAAACCGCATCTGGCCGCGCAACCTGACCCGGCCGGAAACATGGCGCTGGACGACCACTGTGGACGAGGTTTATCAGCGTCTGTCCACCGGCATTCCGGGCACGCCGATGCCCGAACATTCGACCACCATGTCGGCGCAGGACCGCTGGGCGATTGCCAGCTATGTCATGACCCTGCGCGATACGGCAACGCCGCTGAGTGTGGGTGAAACGGTGATCGACGCGATCCGCATTGACGGCGATTTGCCCGACTCAGCCGATGACGCCGCGTGGGATGCGGCGCCGGCCATGACATTCGCCATGTCGCCCAACATCATCAAGGAACCACGGTTGTATTTTTCGCTGAACGATATGGTGACGGTGCGGGCCTTGTATAATGACACCGACATCGCGTTTCGGGTCGATGTGGACGACCGGACCTATTCGGTTCCGGGGGATGAACTTGAGATAAGATACGCGCTGGAAGACGGCGAGGCGACGCGCGATGCGGTTGCGATCCAGCTGCCCACCGCGCTGAGCGGGTCCAGCGAGAAACCGGCCTTTCGTCATGGGGATGCGCGCAATGCGGTGTCCATGTGGTATTGGGCGGCCCCCAGCGTTGAACCGGCGGGCGGCGAACTGGCGATGTTGCTGGATGCTTCTGGCCCGGATGTGGCCCCGGTGCCGCGATCCGACAGCGGCGACCTTGCCGCAAAGGGTGTCTGGGCCGATGGCCAGTGGCAGGTGGTGTTCACCCGCCCGCGCGTAACACAATCGCCCGCCGATATCGCCTTTGACGAAGGGACGTATGTGCCGATTGCCTTTGCCAACTGGGATGGTCTGGCCGGGGACAAGGGCGGGCGTCACAGCTTTACCCCGTGGTACTGGGTGCGTCTTGATCCGGTCGAGAATCCAACCCGGCTATATGGCGTCCCGGCGCTTGCGGCCTTTCTGATCGGGTTGCTGTTCCTGATGGCGGTGCGCGGGCAGCGAAAACGCCATTCCGCCTGAGGTGTTCGGGGCCGCGACCCGTCGCGCACCCAATCATATTCGCGAATATTTCTGAATCTTGACGACCGTCAATGACCACATCTCACAGAGCTGTGAGAATTCGCACAGGATTTCGATCCCGCCGCTTCCTGTGGTGGGAACAATAGGGAAGAGAGGGATGCTGATGAGATATTCTCGGTTCCAGAACACAGTGACACGGCTGGCCTGCGCGACCGCGCTGACCAGTGCTGTCATCGCCATGCCGGCGGTCGGCTGGGGACAGGAAATTGGGCAGATTGAAGCCCCGGAAGTGAACGCCGCCAAGGCCGAACTTGGCAAGCGGTTGTTCTTTGACAAACGCCTGTCCGGGGACGCCGCGATCAGCTGTGCGTCCTGCCATCAACCTGAAAACGGTTTTACCGACGGGCTGCCGCTGGCCAAGGCCTATCCCGGCTCGGACGGGTTCCGCAATACGCCGACCCTGATCAACACCGCGCTGCGTAAGAACTGGTTCCACGACGGGCGCATCGGCACCAACCTGAACGACGTCACCCGCGAAAGCCTGACCGAAGACTATTCCATGAACATGGACATGCGGCTGATGCAGGAACGGGTCAAGCAGGACCCGGTCTATGTTGAGATGTTCGAAGCCGCCGGATACGGCGAGCCATCCAACGGGTCGATCCGCAAGGCGATTCCGGAATATCTGAACACGCTGATTTCACGCAATTCGCCCTATGACACCGGCACCATGTCGGACGAAGCCATGCGCGGGCAGGAATTGTTCACCGGCAAGGCGGGCTGCATCAGCTGCCACAACGGGCCGCTTTTGACTGATGACGCGCTGCACAACACTGGCGCGCCGGAAAACCCCGATATCTGGTCAGACCCGGTTCGCCACGCCACATATGCCGCCTTTGCCAGCTTTATGGGCATCGAGAACTACATGAATGTGCGACGGGATGTGGGCGGCTACATCTGGGATCACAAGGCCGATGGATCGACCAAGGGCACGTTCATCACGCCCACTTTGCGCGAACTGACCTACACCGCGCCCTACATGCACAACGGCATGTTCGATTCACTGTTCGAAGTGGTCGCCTTCTACAACGAAGGCGGCGGGGATGATCCCAACAAGGATCCTCTGTTGAAACCGCTTGGCCTTAGTTTTGTCGAGCAAAAAGAACTGGTTGCCTTCCTTGAGGCCCTGTCCGGTGACCCGCTGACATCGCCCGATTTCGTCTGGGACGGTGAAATTTCAACCAACTATCCCGCCATCGAAAACTGGCGCGAGCAGACAAACTAGAAAGGGAGAAAATCAATGAAACATCTGAACTCACTCTCTCTTCTGTTGCGGCAGATGAAGGTATCGACCCTGCTCAAGAGCGGAGCCGTGGCGGCGGTGGCGATGATTGGTGTTGGCGCACCGGTTCCGGCATTGGCGCAAACAGACGTGCCGGCGCTGGCCCCCTTGGGTGACCCGCCGATCCCGCTGGATAACCCGCTGTCCGAGGCCAAGGTCGAACTGGGCAAGAAATTGTTCTGGGATCCGCGTCTTGGCGGCGATGCCTCGACCGCGTGTGTGACCTGTCACGAACCGGATCAGGGCTGGGCGTTTGGCGACAGCCTGTCGCGCGGCTATCCCGGCACGGTGCACTGGCGCAACAGCCAGTCGATCGTCAACTCGGCCTATCTGGGTCAGTTGTTCTGGGCCGGCTCTGCGGCGAGTCTTGAGAAACAGGCACCATCCGCAGCCAAAGGTGCGGTTGCGGGCAACGGCGAAAACGACGTGATGGAAACCCGTCTGGCGTTCATCCCCGAGTATCGCGCCGCCTTTAACGAGGTGTTCGGCACTGAATGGCCCCGCATCGGTGATGCATGGGCGGCAATCGCCGCGTTTGAACGCACGATGATCGTCAACGACACCCCGGTCGACAAGTATCTGGCCGGTGACGAGAGCGCGCTAAGCGAGGAACAGATCGCCGGAATGGAACTGTTCAACGGCAAGGCGGGCTGTATCCAGTGCCACAACGGCGCGCAGGCCACGGACGAGAAATACTATAACCTCGGCGTGCCCCCGGCAGAGCGTTGGGAAGACGACGGGCTTGCCCAGGTCACATTCCGCTACGAGCTGTATGCAAAGGGCGTGACGCAAGAGATGTATCGCGTTCTCAAGGACGATCCAGGTCTGTATTTCCGCACCAAGGAAAAGGCTGACATGGGCAAGTTCCGCACGCCGCCCCTGCGCTATACCGCCTATACCGCGCCCTACATGCACAACGGGTCCTTCTGGGATTTTGAAGAAGTTGTGCAGTTCTACAATGCCGGTGGTGGAGAGAACGATTTCACCGATGGCACCATGGCCGCAAGCAAATCCGATCTGATCAAACCGCTGGGTCTGGACGATGACGAGGTGTCGAACCTTGTTGCCTTCCTCGAAGCCTTTAGCGGCGATGAACTAGAGATCGAAGCGCCGGTTCTTCCACCCTATGCGCCGCTGGACAGCCAGTAGCCGACAGGAAAGGATACGATAAAATGAGCAATACACCGACAAAAGGTGCACCGGCTTCCCGCAAGGAAATCGCCAAAGAGGTCGGGCACAAGTGCCTGGTCTC
>NVQY01000237.1 GCA_002400675.1 Paracoccaceae bacterium
GGCGGCGGGGCGGTGGCGTCGCCGCCATGAAACGCCCCCTCATCCGTGGCCATGATGAACGGACCTTCCTTGAAGGGCTGCTGCATGGTCACGCTTAAATCATTGCGCATCTTGCCAGTGGCGTGGCCAACGCAATCAAACTGCACCTGCGCCTTTTGCGGCAGGCTTGCGTTACTCATTAAAAATCGCCACGGCGCGGGTGAACCCGGCAGAGGCCCCCTTGATCTTGTAGGGAAAGCACGAGATTTCGAACCCTGAGGGTGGCAATGTGTCGAGGTTGGTCAGCTTTTCCATGTGGCAATAGCCGATCTCCATGCTGGCGCGGTGGCCTTCCCAGATGATCGCCGGGTCGGGGTTCTTGGCAAACGCCTGCGCGGTCAGGGCAAAGGGCGAATCCCAGCTCCAGGCGTCGGTGCCGGTCACCCGCACCCCGCGACGGGTCAGGTACAGCGTCGCCTCGCGCCCCATGCCGCAGCCTTTCATCAGGTAATCATCCTCGCCATACCGATCCCCGGCAGAGGTATTGACGACAACAATATCAAGTGGTTGCAGTGTGTAGTTAATGCGTTTCAGCTCGGCTTCTACGTCAGCCGCCGTGACCACATAGCCATCGTCAAAGTGGCGGAAATCCAGCTTTACGCCGGGGTTCAGGCACCATTCCAGCGGCACTTCGTCGATGGTGATGGCACGCTCGCCGTTGTTCATGGTCGAATGGTGGTGATAAGGCGCGTCCAGATGGGTGCCGTTATGGGTGGCGATCTGCATCATCTCGACCGCCCAGCCTTCGCCGCCGGGCAGGTCGTCTTCCTTGAGGCCGGGAAAGAACGAACAGACCTGCGCCGCCGTGTCCTTGTGCGACATATAGGTGATTTGCGGCAGCATGATCGGCGGATCGGACACAATTCCGGTTTCCAGCGGGACGGATAGATCAACGTAACGACGGGGCATGATTTGGGTTCCTTTTGGTCAGATCAGGGCGGTTGCAAGGGCGGGAAACACCAGAACCAGCGCCAGCACCACCAGCATCATGGCGGCAAACGGCGCGGCCCCGGCAAAAATGTCGCCCAGGGTAATCGAGGGGTCATCCAACGCGGATTTTATCACAAAGACAGAGATGCCAAACGGCGGGGTCAGCAGGCCGATTTCCACGGCAATCACCGTGACAATGCCAAACCAGACCAGATCGACCTGCATGGTGGCGACCACCGGCAGCATTAGCGGCACAAGGATCAGCATGATGGATGAACTATCCAAAACCGTGCCCATGACGATCACCAGCCCCACATAGGCCAGGATCACCCCCCAATAGCCGATATCGGCGCTGGCGACGAATTGTCCGAACTCGGCCGGCACCCCGGACAGGGCCAGCATGCGCGAATACATCTGCGCGGCGATGATCAGAAAGGAAATCGACGCGGTGACAAGTCCGGTATCGTTCAGCACCTGCCAGAAATCGCGCAATCCTAGCGACCGGCGGGCGATGCCGATGGCGATGGCCCCGGCGGCCCCCACTGCACCGGCCTCGATTGGGGTGAAATAACCACCGTAAATACCGCCCAGAACCAACGTGATCAGCGCGCCGATGGGCAGGCCTTTGGAAAGCAATTCGCGCGGGGTCAGGGGCGGTGTATCGTGTGCGTCCGCCACACCATCGCCCAGCATAGAAGGGCGAAACACCGCCATCAGGTAAATTCCGCCGGCAAAAATAGCCGCCAGCAACAGGCCCGGCAGCACCCCAGCGATGAACAAATCACCCACCGATTGCTCGGTCAAAAGCCCGTAGAGGATCAGCAACAGGCTGGGCGGAATCAACATGCCCAGCACCGATGACCCGGCCACCACCCCGACCGCGAACCGGGCGGAATAACCGTGGCGCACCATTTCGGGCACGGCAATCTTGGTGAACACGGCCGCCGAAGCAATCGAAATCCCGGTGATCGCCGCAAAGATGGCATTGGCCCCGACGGTGCCGATGCCAAGGCCGCCGCGCACCCGCCGGAACAGGTGGTTGGCCACATCAAACGCGTCGCGCCCCATGCCGGTCACGGACACCACATAGCCCATCAGCACGAACAACGGCACCACCCCAAAGAAGTAGCTGGAAATGGTCTCTGACGCCGCCAGTGCCAGCAATTTGCCCGCCAGAACCGGCGAGCCCTTGATCATCCACACGCCCACATAGGACGATAGCATCAGCGCAAATGGCACCCAGAACCCAAGGTAAACCATCACAACCATCGCCCCGAATGAGGTCAGGCCGATCTCAAACGGGCTCATCTTATGGCCCTTGGCAACAGGCGTAACAGGGCGGCCATGCCGTACAATATCAGTTGCACCAGCAGCGCCGCGCAACCGATCAGGATGATCAGTTTGACCGGCCAGATTGGGGCGGTGAAATCGCCGATTGTGCCCTCGTAAGTGCCGCGCACCCATGATTTGACAAATAGCGGCGTGCTTGCGCTAAGTATCTGCCAGACGAGGGCAATTGCCGCCAGTGAGAACCCCAGTTCAAGGGCGATCCGCAATCGTGGCGCGCGTTTTTCGACAAACCCCAGAACCGCTTCGGTGCGGGTCAGACGACCCTTGCGAAAGGTCTGGGCGATTTGCAGAAAGACGATAGCAACAATCGACATGGACACGATTTCCGGCACGCCCGACACCGGCGCGTTGAACATGCCGCGCCCGATCACGTCCCAGTTGACCAACACCATGATGGCGACGATCAACAGGGTTCCGATCACGTTCAGCCCGGTTGTGAAAACATCAACAACGCGCTGTAAGGCATTGAACCATCTAGGGTATTCAGCCATCTACTGCGACTCCGCCGGGGCAGGAGCGCACGCCTATTCCTGATCCCAGTTGCGCACCGGAGTCGCGCCCGCCGCCCGCATCGTATCCATATAGGATTTCAATACGGCAGTACCGCCTTTGCCCTCGCTGTCCAGCCGCTCGGCCCAGGCCTTGGCCACGTTATCCATACCATCCGCCCATTGCTTGCGAAAATCGGCGTCCACTTCGGTAATGGTGGCACCTTGCGACTGCATGATGCCAAGGAACTTGCTAACAGATGCGTCCAGATCCTTTTGATAGGCGATCCGGTCGGCCTTGGCCGCGTCTTTAAGGGCGGTTTGCAACTCGGGTGGCAGGTCGTCGAACCAGTCGGCGTTGGCGGCAAACCCGCCGGCATATTGCGCGCCGAACCCGACCTTGGTGATATAAGGCGCGACCTCGTGCAGCTTACCCGGAAGGGCGGCGGAGGCGAACACGATCACCCCGTCGTAAACCCCTGTTTTTATTTCGCTATAATAGGTGGTCAGGTTGCCGGACACGCCCACGGCCCCGGTGCCTTTCAGCCAGTTGACCGCCGGTCCCGGTGCGCCGATTTTCTTGCCCTCAAGGTCCGCGATTGAGGCTATGGGAAAGGTGGTCATCAGCAGGTAATCGTCAATGCCGATGGCACCGCCCAGATACTCCAACCCGTTTTCGGCCCATGCGGCCTGCATGTCCGGGTTGGTCATCTGCAATTCATCCATCCATTCCGCGACCTTGGTGGAATCGCTAGATACAAACGGGGTGAAATAGGTCACGTTCTGCACCGACAATTTGGCCGGATCGAACAACGACGAGACCAGCCCGATTTCCGCCAGCCCTTCCTCGACCGCCTCGAGTTCATCACCGACCTTGGCCAGCGATCCGCCGTATTGTTCGGACCAGTTGACGGTGATGCCGGTGCCCTCAATTGCCGCGTTGACCGCCGGGATAAAGGTTTGCGAGGCGTGTTTGACCCAGCGAAACACCGGGGGGTGGCCGGCGACGATGGTGGCGTCGAATTCCTGCGCCTGTGCGCCCAATGTGCCCGCCAATGTCAGCATGGCGGCCATGGTTGCCGATGTCAATCTCAGGGTCATGTTATTTATCCTTATAGGTCAGCGTGTTGCGTCTGGTTGTTAATGTGATTTTTGAATACCTGTTCAGGTGATTTGTGCAATCGGGTCAGTCTTCGAAAATTGCCGTCACGAGTCAATAGAATTGCTGTGAAGAGGGCGGAATTTGCTGGCTTAAGCCGGGGCAGGCGGGCAAGGTAGGGCAAGCAAATCAAAGGATAAAACCATGGCCGAGATCGAGTATTTCTATGCACCGCATTCCGTGTTCGCCTATCTGGGCGCGACCAGGCTGGCGGAAATCGCGCAGGCCACGGGGCGCAAAATTGTGCATCGTCCGGTCACCCTGAACGAGGTGGTCGAGGTGCATCATGTGCAAGGGTTCAAAGGGCGCAGCAAGGCGCATTACCCCTATTTCTTTGGCCGCGAGATCGAACGCTGGGGTGAATATCGCGATGTGCCATTCAAGGGCGGGGTTCCGTCCAATCACGCCAATGACACCTCGTTGGCCAGCCGTATTCTGATCGCCGCCACGCAACAGGATCAGGGCGCGGACAAGCTGGCCCATGCGATGATGCAGGCCCATTGGCGCGATCACGGCGATCTGGCCGATCAGACCATGCTGGAAGGGTTGATCGACGCGGTTGGAATGGATGCGGACGCGGTGGTCAGTGCTGCGAAATCGCCCGAGACCGAGGCAGTTCTCAAGGCCAATACCGCTGAGGCGATTGAACGGTCGTTCTTTGGCTCGCCCACCTATGTTGTTGATGGCGATGTGTTTTATGGCCAAGACCGGTTGGAAATGGTGGAACGTGCGATTGAAAAACCTTTCGCGCGGGTCTGGACCTGACCGGTCCCGCGCACCTATTCCGCCGGGTGACCGGGCAGGGAACCCTCGGACACGCCATGGGCCAGCATGTCGGCCACCACCCCGTCTTCCATGCCGATCTGCATGGCGTCGTTGAACCGGTTGAAAAAGCCACACAGGGCGGTGCGCAGGGTCAGTTCTACGATCTGTTCCTCGGTGAAATGTTTCTTTAGATCGGCAAAAATCTGATCACGCATATACTGAGGTTTTTCAGTCACTTGCACGGCGTAGTTGCGCACCAGCATATCGACCTCGTCAAAGCCTTCGATCTCGTCCGCGAGAATGTTTTCGACCGCCGCCACCGACAATCCCTGTTCGATCAGGCGCGGGGTGTGGTGCGCCACGCAATAGGTGCATTCGTTCAGTTTCGACACCACCACCAGCGCGATTTCCAGATAACGCTTGGGCAGGATCGCCTCTTTTTTCAGCTCAAGAAGCAACCCCATGATGTGGCGCACGGCCACCGGGCGATGGGCGAACACCTTGACCTGATTGATGAAAGGCCCGTATTCGTTGGCAAATTCCTGATAGGTCTCGCGGGTATCTTCCGGAACTTCGTCAATTTCTACGTCGCGTACTCTGGCCATTTCCCAGCCCTTTCGATTGATATTTGTCGGGGGCCGGGCGGCGCCTGACGCCGCCCGGATTTCATCAGCTTTTAACCGTGGATTGCAGCACGTTCTTGCCGCCTTCGATCTTCCAAAAGCCGAAATCACGCGATTTCTGTACGCCGGTGGGAGATTCAAATTCCACGTCGGATGACGCGCCGGTAAAGTTGATCTCTTC
>NVQY01000238.1 GCA_002400675.1 Paracoccaceae bacterium
ATCCCGCCAGCAAAAACCGGTCGTCAAACAGCGCCAGTTCACGCAATCCCGCCGCGCCGCTGGGCAGGGCCAGAACCGCCACGTCGAGATCTCCGGCGCGCAGATTGTCCAGCAACACCTGAGTTCGCGCCTCGCGGACCTGCACATTCAACGACAGATCCCCGGACCTGAGCGCGCCCAGCACCCCCGGCAACAGATAGGGCGCAAGGGTGGGAATGATGCCCAGCGCCAGGGATTGCTGGCCGCGCCCGTAATCAAGCGCCTTGCGCGACAGCCGCGCAGCACTGGCCAGAACCTCCTTGGTCAGCACCAGAACCTCGCGGCCCAGCGGCGTCAGAACCACATCGCGCGCGCGCCGTTCCACCAAATCTCCGCCCATCGCCGCCTCTAACGCGCGAATCTGCACCGAAAGGGCGGGTTGCGAGATGTTACAGGCGTTGGCCGCGCGGCCAAAATTCCGCTGTTCGGTCAGGGCTTTGAAGTATTGCAACTGGCGCAAGGTGTAATTCATAATCTAATCCTATCAATACCAGAAGAAACTACAATTAGAATTTATCACCGAACCCTGTCAGTCTGTCCCCAAGCGATGCAACCTCAGGAGACCTGACCAAATGACCAAGAAACTGACCACCACCGCCGGCAACCCGATTGCCGATAACCAGAATGCACTGACCGCCGGCCCGCGTGGCCCGCTGTTGATGCAGGACTACCAGCTGATCGAAAAGCTGGCGCATCAGAACCGCGAACGCATCCCCGAGCGGGTGGTGCACGCCAAGGGCTGGGGCGCGCATGGCACGCTGAGCATCACCCACGATATCAGCCAGTACACCAAGGCCAAAGTGTTGGCCAAAGGCACGCAAACGCCGATGATCTGCCGGTTTTCTACCGTGGCCGGGGAAATGGGTGCTGCGGATAATGAACGCGACGTGCGGGGGTTCGCGTTGAAGTTTTACACCGAGGAAGGCAACTGGGATATGGTGGGCAACAACACGCCAGTTTTCTTCCTGCGCGATCCGTATAAGTTCCCGGATTTCATCCACACGCAAAAACGCCATCCACGCACCAACATGCGCAGCCCCACCGCGATGTGGGACTATTGGGGCCAGTCGCCAGAGGCGCTGCATCAGGTGACGATCCTGATGTCGGATCGGGGCTGTCCGGTGTCGCCGATGCACATGAACGGCTATGGCAGCCACACCTATTCGCTGATCAGTGCGGATAACAAACGGGTCTGGGTCAAGTTCCATTTCAAGACCCAACAGGGCCACGAATTCCTGACCAACGCCGAGAGTAGCGCCAAGATCGGCGAGACCCGCGAAGGGTTTCAGGAAGAACTGTTTGGCGCGATCGAGGCCGGTAATTTCCCCAAATGGGACGTGAAAATTCAGGTGATGCAAGAGGAAGACGCGGGCAACACGCCCTACAACCCGTTTGATCTGACCAAAGTCTGGCCACACGGGGATTATCCGTTGATCGACGTGGGTGTGTTTGAGTTGAACCGCAATGCCGACAATTACTTTGCCGAGATCGAAACAGCCGCCTATTCGCCGTCAAACATCGTGCCGGGGATCGGGTTTTCACCGGATAAGGTGCTGCAAGCGCGGATCTTTTCCTATGCGGACGCGCATCGTTACCGGCTGGGGACGCATTATGAACAACTGCCCGTCAACCGCCCCGTGTGCCCGGTGCATACCTATCACAAGGATGGCAAGATGAATGTCATGGGGCCGCAAACCGGCGCGGGGGACGCGTTTTATGAGCCCAACAGCTTTGGCGGGGCGACCCAATCGCCAGAGTTTGCCGAGCCTGCGTTGAAAATCAGCGGCGATGCGGATCGTTACAACCACCGCGACGGCAACGACGATTACAGCCAGCCCCGCGCTCTGCATGACCTGATGGACGATGGCCAGCGCGCAAGGTTGTATTCAAACACCGCCGAGGCGATGGCCGGCGTGCCGGAGGACATCATCAACACGGTTCTCGGCCATTACGACAAGATCAGCCCGGCGTATGGCGACGGCATCCGCGCCGCCCGTGCGAAACTGGGCTAAGATATCTGCCCCGGCGTCATCCGCGCCGGGGCAACCGTATTACTGCCACCACCGCGCGCCAGAACGGCGGCGCAGCCAGCCGCCGACGCTGAAATGATCGCGGTGAATCAACAGGATAAGCGCGATGAACCCGGCCATGACGGCCAGATCAATCACCTGATTGCGGTTGATGGGAAACCCCTTGGCACTAAGGGCGAAAGGGTCAAAGAACCCCTCCCAGCGGCGCAGAACGGTAAAGAAATGCATGATTGCCAGCCCGCCGTAACTGAACAGACGGAAGGCCCCGAACAGCACCAACAGGCACAGGGCGATCTGAAAGGAGGCCACCAGATAGATCTGCATCAGCGACAGATCCACATCGTCAAACCGCTTGGCCAGCCATTGGTATTGCTTGGGGGCGAACAGTTTGTTCGCGGCCCACACGAAGATGAACCACGCCAGTCCAATGCGCAGAATGAACAACGCCAGCGCGTCCTTGCGGTCATTGAAAGTCATACGCCCTACCCCTTAAATCAAACTTAAGGCGACGCTATCCAATGATGTTCGGGGCTTCAAACCGCGAATGGCTGCCACACCAAACTGTGACCCGGCCTTGTGGCGCTAGCCGATCATCCGGTCCGGGCCGGACAGCCCTTCGTAATGCTGGCGAAGGCGTTGCAGCGCGATGCGCAACACGATCTTGCCGGATCGCGCCGACCACCCCAGACGCTTTTCGGCCACCTCAAGCCCCTCAAGGTAACAGCAGCACCGCAGCGCCACATCGCCCAAGCCCTGCCCCAGATCGCCCAACGCCCGCACCATGCGGTCGCGCGCCAGCGACGAGCCGTCCAGCCCGCCCGCCCCATGGCTGCCGCCGGTGCCGCTGGTCAGGAAATTGTCCCAGTTCTGGGCGACGCGCGGCCCCATCTGCGACAGCTCAAAATCCTCGCGCAACCGTTCCCCGGCCTGCACAAGTTCCGCATCCAGAAACGGCTGGCCATCCCGGTCCTTGCGCCGCGCCAACGCGCTAAGCGGGCTTTCGGCGGCGTTGTAACGCGTCCGGCGCGGGCGCGAAGGGGTGCCATTGGCAGTGTCCCCGACAGGTGCGCCCGAAAATCCAGCCTGTGCCTCGGCAAAGCCGTTATCCTGTTGATCGCGCGCGCGGTTTTCGCCCTGTGCCAGCATCTGCGCCAGTGCCCCGCGCCCGGCTGCGGTGATGCGATAGCGGCTGATGCGCCCCGGTTCGGCGCAGGAAATCCAGTCTTGCAACGCCATCGCGCGGGCAATGGCGCGATCCACCACAGCGGTACGCGCGCCCGCGCCCCCGACCCCGGTGTCGCGCACCACCACGGCCTTTTCCATCTGCTCGGCCACCGCCAGAACCGCGCCGGTTTCGCACAGGCGCGGCAACACCCGGCAGGCTTCGCGGGTCAGGGTTGCCGTATCCGGCAGGGTCTCGGATTGGTTATCGGGGTGTTGTGTCATGTGATCCGGGTCCTTCTTGTTGTCGCCCGCCCGACGCGTTGGGGTGGCGTTTTGTAGGGTCTCGGCCAGCGCATTCAGGGCACCGTCAACCAGCGGATCATCGCGCCGGGTTTCCATGCGCCGCACCTGCCGCAGCACCGTTGACGCATGCACCCCCGCCAGTCGCGCCAGATTGCGAATCGACTGTCCGGCCTCGGTGTGGGCCAGATACCGGCTGGCCCCTTCGGGCAGCCAATCAGGTAAATCCCTGTGATTTCCAACCAGTTCATTCATTTTCAAACGCCCAATAGTGCATAATGGCTGACCTATTTGCCCCCAAACCACCCCAAAGTTAACCACAACTTAAGGGCGAATTGGTTACCTGTTCGTTAACAAAGGTCGATAAGACACAGCATTGTTTCTAAATCATAAACAGTAATGAAACCATCGCACGCAACCTGACGCAGATCGGCAACACCCGTTTAGGTTGTGCAATACAAGGATCAGAATTTACTGGACGATGGAAAGGACCAAATTCATGCAAGACCTTATGAGCATGCTCAACACCCTGCACCGCCCCCGCCTGCTGATCCGTGCCGCCCGTGCCGGCGCGCAGGAATATAACCGCAACCGGCACCTGCAACGGCTATTGGGCTACGGAGCATTGCCCCGCACCGCCCCGGCCTTGATGCGGCTGATGGAGATCGAACGCGGCCATAATGAGAAACGCACAAATGATGACGCGGGCTATTCTCTGCCGCGTCATCTGGATGTGTTGATCGCCATCGTCGCCGAAGCACAACTGTTGCGCGCGACTCAACCCAAGGTGGTCCGCGAGGCTACATGAACGCGTCGGGCATCGACGCCTTTTTGTCGGCGATATAGGCCTGAAGCGCGGCCTGTATGGCCGGGTCAAGCGGCGGCTGGACGTAATTGTCCAGCAGATATTGCACCCGCACGCTGGCCAGGGTGGCGGTGTCGCGCGCGCCTTCTTCTTCCCAGGTCTCGAACGGCTTGTAGTCGAACAATTCGGTGCGCCAGAAGGCCGATTTGTAATTGTCCTGAGTGTGTTCGCAGCCCAGATAATGCCCGCCCGGCCCGACCTCGGCAATGGCGCCCATGGCTTGGGCGTTCTCGTCGGTTTCGACCCCGGCGGCAAGGCGTTGCAACACGCCAAGCTGATCCGCATCCATCACGAATTTCTCGAACGATGAAACCAGACCGCCCTCTAGCCAGCCGCACGAATGCAGCATGAAATTAACCCCGCCCAGCAGCGCGGCGTTATGGGTATGCGCGGTTTCATAGGCCGCCTGCGCATCCGGCAGTTTGGACCCGCACAGACCCCCGCCCGAGCGGAACGGCAAGCCAAGACGGCGGGCCAACTGCCCGGCCCCGCTTAGGATTTGCGTGGCTTCGGGGGTGCCGAATGTCGGCGCGCCACTGTTCATGTCGATCGAGGTGACAAAGGCGCCAAAGATCACCGGCGCACCGGGGCGCACCAGCTGGCTATAGGCGATTCCGGCCATGACTTCGGCCAAGACCTGCGTTAGCGTACCCATCACCGACACCGGCGCCATGGCCCCGCCAACGATGAACGGCGAGATGATACAGCCCTGCCCGGCCTTTGCGTAAACCTCTAGCGCGCCCATCATCACATCATCAAACGTTAGCGGAGAGTTGATGTTGATCAGCGAGGTCATCACCGCATTTTCAGCGACAAATTCCTTGCCGAACAGAATCTCGCACATCTCGACCGAATCGCGCGCGCGTTCGGGGTCAGTAACCGACCCCATGAACGGTTTATCGCTAAGGGTCATATGCGCAAACAGCATGTCGAGATGACGTTTGTTCACCGGCACATCCGTCGGTTCACACACGGTACCGCCCGAATGGTGCAGGTATTTCGACATTTGGCCCAGCTTCACGAACTTGCAGAAATCGTCCATCGTCGCATAGCGCCGCCCGCCTTGGGCATCGCGCACAAACGGCGGGCCGTAGACCGGCGCGCACACCATGTTGCG
>NVQY01000239.1 GCA_002400675.1 Paracoccaceae bacterium
CTTATGACGACAGTATTTCAGAAGTGACTGCAACCTATAATCGTGGCGAAAATATACCAACAGATTACTTCACTAACGAGCAATCGCATCATTTGGGTACTGAACCACTTAATCAATAAAAATGGAAAACCCCAATGTATAAGAATGGATAATGGTCCAGAGTTTATAGCAAGAATAACGGCTAATTGGAGTATAATGCACGATATAGAGTTCATCTATATACAACTAGGAAAACCAACTCAAAATGCATTTATAGAACGATTAAACAGAACTTATAGAGAAAATGTGTTGGATGCCTATATATTTAAAGATTTAATGGAAGTAAGAGATCAGACTGATATATGGATGGAGGATTATAATAATTACCGCCCACATAGTGCTTTGGGTTTTAAAGCACCTAAACAATACGCAGATATTGATTTATTGAAAACTGTTGTACCTAGAGTTTCCAACAAGTCAACATCAAATAATCATCATCAAAATTAGAAAAAATTAGAAAAAAGTCTACTTTAGCATTATCTTAAAAATGGGGATACTACAATGAACATTGATTTGTTTGTAACTTTGACCATTTGCATGATCTCAATCTTTGATTCTGTTAATGGGGTTTAACTAAATAACGGGAAACAATGAAATTTTTTTTAGTCATTGACGATTATATTAACAATCTGGAATTGATTAAATCAATATTAATTAAATCTTTCCCTGACTGTCAAGTATTTATTGCCCAATCTGGCAAAAAAGGCATTAAAATTGCAAAAGAAGAATTGCCAGATATTATTTTCCTTGATATACTTATGCCCGTAATGGATGGTTTTGAAGTTTGTAATATTCTTAAAAATGATGAAATAACAAAGCACATTCCTGTATTAATGGTTTCTGCTTTGGGAGATCATCATGAGGTTAGGATAAAGGGGCTGAATGCCGGTGCTGATGCCTTTATAACCAAACCATTTGATAATGTCGAACTTATAGCTTTGTCAAATGTTATGCTACGCATTAAGCATGCAGAAGATTTGCTGAGAAAGCGAAACGAAAACCTGGAAATTTTCATCAAAAAACAAACCAAAGAGTTTTATAATCACGAAGACCGCTTTCTGCAGATTACGGAATATGACCTGCAATTTTTTTGGGAAACAGATTCTACAGGAATATTTACTTACCTAAGTCCGATTATTGAAAAAATATTAGGTTTCGACAATAATAAATATATTGGAAATAATAGTTTTACAGATATTGTCCATAAAGAACACAAACGAAAGATGATTGTATCACTATTTGACACCTTTAAAAAGCGCAAAAATATTTCAAATCAAGAATATTTATTCCAACATAAAAACGGTAGCGAAATTTGGATTACGATAAATGGATTTCCTGTATTTAACAAAAAAAAAGATCTTGTTGGGTATAGAGGAGTATGCCATGATATTACTGAGAGAAAACAGACCGAGGAAGAAAGACTAAAAAATCTTAACCAAATTGTTTTTTATCAAAAGAAATTAAAAAGCCTAAATTTAAAATTGATTCGTACTGAGGAAAAAGAACGCAGAAAAATTGCCGAATATCTACATGATGAAATTGGGCAAACACTCTCTATTATTAATATAAAACTAACATACTTACTTGATTACGAACACCTTCCTGAAGCACAAAATATCATTCAAGAATCTTCTAACTTAGTTAAAGATACAATTAAAAAAACGAGGTTGATTACATACAACCTAAGCCCCCCCGTTTTGTACGAATTGGGACTTATTCAGGCAGTAATGTGGAAATTAGACCAAATAGAAGACAAACATAATATTACCACTATGTTTAAAAGTACCGAAGAGTTTTTGGTAATTAATGAGGATGTCAAAATATTATTATATAAATCTATTTGTGAATTGCTTACAAACACGATAAAGCATGCTAATGCCAATTTAATTGAAATAGAAATTACGAAAGTCTCAAAAGAGATTTGTATTACTGTATCAGATAATGGAAAAGGGTTCAGTAATAAGCCCTTAAATAATTTAAACAATCTAGATGGCTTCGGTTTATTTAGTATTAATGAACGCCTCGAATATATTGAAGGATCAATTACAGTTGAATCTGAGATAGGGAAAGGCACAAAAGTAACTCTTATACTTCCCCAAAAAAAAGATTAGTTATGACAATTAAAGTGCTTATAGTAGACGATCATGAGCTTTTTCGTGAAGGATTGGTTAATTTGTTCTCCAAATCATCTAAAATTGAAATTGTTGCCCAAGCAAAAAATGGTAAAGATGCTATTATAAAAGCCAAAAAGTACAATCCTAACATTGTGCTAATGGATATTGGAATGCCTATTATGAATGGTATTGAAGCAACAGTTGAGTTACAAAAAAAACAACCTGAAATTAAAGTTATTGCGCTTTCAATACATGCCGACAAACATTATACTAAAAAAATACTTGAGGCAGGAGCTTATGGGTATTTGTTTAAGGATTGTAATTACCAACAAGTTGTTGGGGCAATTGAAATGGTTTATAATGGAATAAAATGTTTTAGCGATGAAGTTTCGCAAATATTAATACACAATTATTTGGGAAAAGATGATGATGAAGAAAATACAGAACTAACTACAAGAGAATTTGAATTACTAAAACTGTTTGCTGAAGGAAAAACAAGAAGCGAAATTGCTGATATGTTGTTTATTAGCGTTAAAACAGTTGGCACACATAAACAGCACATACTCAAAAAACTGGAATTGAAAAATACTACAGATATCGTAAAGTATGCCATCAGAAAAAAAATAATTTTTCTGGAGTGAGTTATTTTTCTATTTTATGTGTTTAATCATCCGACTTCTTTTTTGGAAACCTGAAATCAACATTTAGAAACCCCCAATTTCAGCATTTTACCTATTGCTTTTAATAAATCATTGTAATTATCTTTGTATCGTTCATTTTATTCGTAAAAGCATCATGGATTTGCTCAATTTCATGGAAAGGTTCCCCAAAGAAAATAATTGTCTCGAATATTTTAAGGCCATCAGGGAAAAGTGTGGTATTATCTGTGACGAATGTACCCATGATAAACATAACTGGTCAGCCGGTAAAAAACAGTTTGTGTGTGAACAGTGCGGAAACCGAATAAGCATTAAAAGCGGTACTGTAATGGAGAATTCTAAACTGCCCATAAAATATTGGTTTATTACAATTCATATCCTTACAACCTAAGTTAGACGTAAGTTTTTAATAAAAAAGGGCTAATTGCGTTGATTTTTCTGTTTCAAATTTAATGCTTGGTTTCTTTTCTTGAAAAGAATAAGCAATAAGGCTTGCGACTAAATTTGTGATAAAATTACCAAAGCTTCTGTGTCTAGAATGTTCTGCTTGGGCAATATTTTTTAATTGGTCATTTATGGTTTCTATAACAGATCTTTTTCTGAGTAATATTTTATCTTTCATAGTCATTATCACCTTTTTCATATTGTTTCTAATACCAGTAATTAGATGCAATCCTTGGTCGAATAATAAGGCTGATAATTGTTTAGAAATATAGCCTTTATCGGCATATAAACTTCCAAATATTTTCTTTAAAAAATTATCTTCCTTTAAAGGAGTCCTATCATCTACATTGGCTTGAGTAATAATAAAATCAAGGAGTTCTCCTTTATCATTGACGATGATATGAAGTTTAAAACCATAAAACCAACCCATTGTTGATTTGCCAATGGTAGCGATATTTTTAAATACTTTATTTTGCTTTATTCGTTTAGTTTTACAGGCTCGTATTGGAGTGGAATCTATAAAAGAGATGCCTGTACATTGTCCTAGACAACAGGTTTTCATATATAGGGTTAATGGTAATATATTGCCTTGCATAAGTTCTACAAAACGATTGTAGGATACTGTCTTAGGAAACTCCTGTTTTAGATGTTTTTAAACATAGAAAATATAGAAGTGCTTAAAGGTTCTAAAACCACTTAAATGAAATAAAACAGTAATAGTTACTATCTCACTAGTAGACATAGTAAATTTTCGTTGTCTTGTCCTTTTACCCGTAGAAAGTTGCCTTTTTAGCAAAGCGGGCTCAAAAACAAGACAAAAATCATCTATAGAACAGAATATTTGTGTAATTTTATCTTTAGAAATCATAAACAGAATATGTTTTAGAATATTGAATATCAGAACTTTAATATACTAAATATTCTGCTTTTTCTATACTAAAAAACCTGTTTTATTATGTCGAACTCAGGTTTACATCTTCAAAAAAAACATTTTCAGCATCAGAATTGCAGAAACAATTGGGCTATCCGGAATATGGACCGGTTTATGAAATGCTGTATAATTTGCGTTTGGTTATGGGCAATGCAGGGGGTGGTCCTAAATTTGAGAGGGTGCTTTTTGCTTGTGCAAAAAAACCAGTTTTTGTAGCCTAAAAGCTGTCGGAAATATCAGGGCATGGATTGGGTACTGAATATGGAAACATCTCAATATCAACACATAAGAGTTTGATACCATACAAGGGGTACAACCCCGGAATCATTAGTCCCCAACCATATAACTTACATGTCAGCTTTCTTGAACCTGGCATCAGCCTTTTGTACCCTAGTTTGATTACTTTGCCTATTGATTTGTGTATGTGCTTGTCAGTATATTCGCAATGAAAATATCACTAAAACAAATTTATGAAAAAATTAGAATTATTTACAATGGTTGGAGCATTTTTATTGCTCACCACAAATGTTATGGCGCAAGTAACTGCTTCGGCAACTGGTACTGCAACAATCGTAACACCAATTGCCATAACAAAGACAGTTGACATGAACTTTGGTAATGTGGCTGTTTCAAGTACTTTAGGTACTGCAGTTTTAGCACCAGCCGGTACAAGAACAGCAACCGGTGGGGTTACACTTCCGGCAACTACAGGTACAGTTGCCGCAGCTTCTTTTAGTGTTACAGGGGAAGGCGCTTATACCTATGCTATTACGCTTCCATCAACTGATTACACTATTACAGAGACTGTTGGTCTTATACAAACCATGACAGTTAATACTTTTACCAGTACCCCTTTAGGAACCGGTACATTAACTGCTGGTGCACAAACCCTACTTGTTGGCGCTACATTAAACGTTGGTGCATCTCAACTTGCCGGTGTATATACAAATGCTACGGGATTTGATGTTACTGTTAACTATAATTAATAGCAACAATCAATCTAATTCTAAAAAAAAAGCGATATAAAAATATCGCTTTTTTTTTAGATTTATAATAAAAAGAAATATTTAAGTAAAAAATATAATTATGCAAAAAGTCATGCTTATTGAACCACGAACAAGAAAAAATTATTTAAATCATTTTTGTATTATTTTTCTACTTTTTTTCCTTCTTTCTT
>NVQY01000240.1 GCA_002400675.1 Paracoccaceae bacterium
CGGCGCAACACTAACTCCGATTCTGGCCCGCAGCCTGACCATGCCGGTCAGCATCGTCGAGGACAAAACACTGGACTCTGGGCAGGCGTATCTCCGGCTTGGGTCTGCTGAACAGGTGATTGATAGCTCTGCTTTGTTAGAGTCGATCTGCGATGCGTTTGATGCATTTTCACAACAATCAGAGGAAGAAATCCAGCATGGGTAAACTATCCGATTCGTCACAAGCAACGCCAGAGTCAAACAACCCGTTTGTCGCAGTCCCCATCGAGGTGATGGTGGTTGTCGGCAAGGCGCGGCCGTTGGTTCGGGATTTGGTTGGGTTGGGCGAAAACGCTGTTCTAACTCTCGACAAACGTGTCGAAGACCCCGTTGAACTTTACGTCGGCGACAAACTGGTGGCGCGGGGTCAACTGGAAGAGTTGGAAGGCGACAAATCCGGGCAGCTGGCTGTCCGGCTGACGGAAATCTCCGACTTGCAGCATCGGTTGGGATGATCGGCGTGCGGTACCTGACTTCGGCGGTTTTTCTGGCTGGTTTACTCTTGCTGATCCCATCTACGGGGATGGCCCAAGAGATTTCTTTGTCTCTGGGCGAGGGCGGGTCCATTTCCGCCCGCTCCATTCAGCTAATCCTGCTGATCACAGTCCTCAGCCTTGCGCCGGGGCTGGCGATAATGATCACCTGTTTTCCGTTCCTGGTGACGGTTCTTGCGATCCTGCGCCAGGCCATAGGTTTGCAACAATCGCCGCCCAATATGCTGATCGTCAGCCTGGCGCTATTTCTTACCTACTTTGTGATGGAGCCAGTGTTTTCCACGGCATGGGAAAACGGCATCAGCCCGTTGATCGAAGAAACGATTGATGTTGAAACCGCCATGACCAACACACTTGAACCGTTTCGTGGATTCATGGCGAACAGAGTCGATCCTGATACTTATCGGGCAATGGCGGACCTGCGGCCTGACGTGGGTGTCGGTGGGCCGAATGCTCAGGCACCGCTTTCGGTTCTGATCCCCAGCTTTTTGTTGTCTGAGATATCACGGGCCTTTCAGATAGGCTTTTTGGTCTTCCTGCCGTTCCTGATCATCGACCTGGTTGTTGCCGCCATTTTGATGTCCATGGGTATGATGATGGTGCCACCGTCAGTGGTATCCTTACCCTTCAAACTTGCCTTCTTTGTCGTTGCAGATGGCTGGAGTCTGGTGGCCAGCGCGCTAGTGCGCAGTTACTATCCCTAGCGTTTGCGCGAGCCTGTCGCGACTGTCCGAGCAATGCACGGACATATCTTCCTGATTCTGGCGCAGGAAGGGTACTTGCCCAAAAACCTCTAGGTTTGACGGGAAGGGACATTCTGATGTTGGCGAGGTGGGCAGTAAGCCCAAGCCCTGCCTACAAAAAGAAAAGGCGGTGGGAAACCCACCGCCTTTTCAAAATCAGTCGTGCACTTCTTAGTTGGAAGCGACGGCCGCAGCAACCAGAACCAGCAGAACGAGCGGCAGCAGGATGCCACTGGACGAGCTAGTTGTTTGCTCAACGATTACCGGTGCTTCGATTACCGGCTCAGCCAGCGTACCAGCAGTTGCGGTCGATGCAGCAGCAGCCAAAGCGGCGGCGAGAACGAGTTTTTTCATGTTAACCTCCAGAAATTCAGGCGGTTCAATAAATCTGAACCGCGTACCAAGACTTACCTCGTGGCTTTTTCTAACCAGCTATACGTATGGAATGCAAATGCTTGTTGACCGTATCACACTTAGTTTGGGCGAATTGTGGTCAAATTAGCAACACTTGCGCGTCATTCCCGACCATCCAGCGTGAACATCGGACCGTGGCTAAAAGTGTCCATCAGCTGGGCCCAAGCCCCTGCCCGCTGGCAGCTGCCCAATATCTCGTGCCTCGTGGGTACCGGAAAGCCGCATTCTCAAACCAATCTGCCGGCTCAGGCACCCTGACATATTTGTGAGTTTGCTCATCCTGCGTATCCGGGGTAATGGCAGAGGCGAATTTAACAAACTGTGGTGGGCTATGATACGCGTATTTTCCCTGTTGCTGGCTGGATTGATGTTTCTGTCGGCGTGCACCGAAACATCCAGCCCTTCGTCGCAGTTGGGGGCGGATGGCTTGCCGTTGCCCAAAGTATACCGAATCCGCAATGCTGGCAAAGTTCAGTTCCGCATGCTTGATTCGGTCAATTCGCTGCGCACGGCTGCCGGCGTTGCCCCGGTTCAGATGAACGCACAGCTAACTGCGGCGTCGGCAACGCATTCGCGCGATATGTCCAAACAGAACCGGCCCTGGCATTTCGGCTCGGATGGGTCATCCCCGATTGATCGCGTTCAACGGGCGGGCTACCCCGGTCAGATGCTGGGTGAAAACATTTCGGAAACCTACGAGACCGAATTGGAAACACTTGCCGCCTGGATGGATGAAAAGGGCACCCGCGAAGTTCTTTTGGACAAGGCGGCGGTCAACATGGGGTTTTCCTGGTTTCAGGAACCCAGTGGAAAAATATGGTGGACGTTGGTCATGGGCGGCTGATCAGCGTGACGCATGATCAAATGCCCCTCTTCCAAATAGGTAACCTCACGCGATCAGGGTGATGACCGTCCCATTGTTGACCATCGCGTAAATCTCTTCGATTTCTCTGTTTTTCACCGCGATGCACCCGGCCGTCCAGTCAGGACCCCTGGCCTTGAAGGCGTTCGGCTGCCCGTGAATGAAAATCTCTCCGCCGGGGCTTTCGCCCAGCGCTTTGGCCTCGGCGATATCGTTTGCGTCCGGGTACGAGATTCCAATCGACAGATGGAACGCGCTGTTGGGATTGCGCCGGTCAATGATGTAGTTGCCTTCGGGTGTCTTGCCGTCACCTTCGACCTTTTTGTCGCCAACGGGCGCAAACCCCAGTTCGAACTTGTATTGCTTGAGAACCTTGTTGCTGTTCAGCAAGTAAAGTTGCCGGTCGCCCTTGTCCAACAGGATCGAAGTGACCGCCGGCCCATCATAAGTTCTGAACCTACTCTTGGTGCTGCACCCGGCAACGGCCAGTGTCGCGACCATCCCAGCTCCGAAAACACGTCGTTTCATGGTTTTACCTTTTTTGCCTCGGCAACTTCATACAATGTCAGAGAAAAATTTCAAAATCACTTTTCCGGGGCGGAGTTATGCGTGAACGACGCGACCAGTTCCGTATGCGCCGACCATCGGAACTGATCGACCACCTGAACCCAGTCGATTTTATAGCCCGCATCCACCAAATCGCGGGCATCGCGGGCAAATGTGATTGGATTGCACGATACATAAGCGATTCGCGCGACCTGTGCCTTGGCCAGTTCCGCCACCTGCGCGGCGGCTCCGGCGCGGGGTGGGTCCAACACGACAGCCCCGAACCTGGCCAGTTCATCCGGTAACAACGGCCGGCGAAACAAATCACGGGCCGCGACGGTCACCAGTTTCAGACCTGTCGCCCCGCGCCACCCCTGATCCAAGGCCTGCATCATCTGAGCATCTTCTTCGACTGCCAACACCTCGGCGGCTTGCGCCAGTGGCAGGCTGAACGTACCGCATCCGGCAAACAGATCGGCAACCTGTCCGGCCCCATTGGCAATCTCGCAAACCGCCGCGACCAATGCCGCCTCGCCTTCGCTGGTGGCTTGCAGAAAGGCCCCCGGCGGCGGAACCACCCGCGCCGCACCAAATGCTTGGGTCGGAGGCGCGGACATCGCAATCGTTTCGCCGTCCCAGGACAATCGTGCGACGCCATGCGCCTGCGTGACCTGTGCCAGAACCTGTTGCAACGGACCATCCAGCGCCTTGCCATCGGTCACCGACACGTCCAACCCTTCGGCACAGACACTGATTGTCACTGCAAGCGCGGCTTTGCGGCTGGCTCCCTTTATCGCCAGCGTTTCGGCCACGGATAACCCGGCCATAATTGCAGGGTCCAGCAACTGGCAATCGGTTATCTCTGTGATCACCCCGGATGCCCGCCCGTGAAACCCCACCATCGCACCCTTTTTGGTGCGCCGCGCCGCCACTGTCGCCCTGCGGCGCGATCGCGCGGGCGATGTCAGGATCGGACGAAAATCAGGCTCTAATCCGACGTTTTTCAAGGCGCTTTGTACGATTTGTAGTTTCCACTTTGCCACAAACCCGTCTGATGCATGCTGCAACTGGCAACCGCCACACGCCTTGTAATGCCGACAAGGTGGCGAAACTCTATCGTCGGAGGGGGTTACGATGCGAAAATCCTCCATCTTGGTGCCCGCAATCGTTCCGCTGATCACCTCACCGGGTAAGGTTCGCGGCACATAGACCGGCCCATCTGCGATCCCATCACCTTGATGACCCAACCGATTGATTGTTACTGTCGTATTCATATTGCTTACTCAGACCCTATTCAGCCGCATCTTCGGTTCGTATGAACCCGCCCGATTGGCGATTCCAGAACATCGCATACAGACCATTCTTGGCCAGCAATTCCTCGTGTGAACCAATTTCTGCTATCCGTCCATCCGCCATGACGATAATCCGATCCATTTCCGTGAGCGTTGAAAGACGGTGGGCAATCGCAAGAACAGTCTTGCCTTTCATCACCCGGTGAAGCGCGGATTGAATCGACGCCTCGACCTCGCTATCCAGCGCGCTTGTCGCTTCGTCCAGCACCAGAATCGGCGCATTTTTCAACATCGCCCGCGCCAAGGCAATCCTTTGACGTTGCCCACCGGACAGCTTGACGCCCCTCTCGCCCAGATTGGCCTCGTAACCGGTGCCCCCCTTATGATCCTCAAGCGCCAGAATGAATTCATGCGCCTCGGCCGCCCTAGCGGCGTCGATCAGTTCGGCCTCGGTGGCGTCGGGACGACCATATAGAATGTTCTCTCGGGCAGAGCGGTTGAACATCGCCGTTTCCTGCGTGACCATACCAATCTGACGGCGCAGGCTAGCCTGAGTTATCTGCTCCAGATCCTGACCATCAATGCGGATGTGGCCATTTTCGCCCTTGTAGAGCCGCATCAGCAGCGAAACCAACGTCGATTTTCCCGCCCCGGACGCGCCAACAATACCCAGCTTTTCACCCGCCGCGATGGTCAGATCAATATCCCTGACCCCGCCCACATCGCGCCCATAGGCAAATCCAACCTTGTCGAAAACGATCTCTCCGCTGACGACCTTCAGGTCCGGCGCACCTGCAACATCCGGCAGGCGGGTGCGCGGGGTCAGGGTCCGCATCCCATCCTCGACCTCGCCCAGATTTGAGTAGATGATCATCAGCGTGAAACTAACCCATCCGGTCATCTGCGCGATGCGGATTGCGACCGCGCCGGCGGCAATGATATCACCCACGCT
>NVQY01000241.1 GCA_002400675.1 Paracoccaceae bacterium
GAATCTGTTTGGAATATTTGGGATAGTTCCAAGCTAAGACGCTAAGCGGCACAATAATTCTGGCCACATCGAGAGCCGACCAACCAATTCCCCTTTCGGAGCTTCGGTTCTTATAATCGGTCATTGCGAGAGTTCGGGTATCATAGGCCTTGTTGGGTAATTTTCCCTCGAAAAGCGGCAAAACCACTAATGAGCCGAGTAGCTTGATCAATCGGTTATCAAATTCACGTTCATTAATTATGCCAAGTTTTTCAACGCTGATCAAAGCCATCATATATGAAGCCTGATCCCACATTGTGGTTGATGCATAATTGTTCACAGAGTTCACAAGCCCGGTCGCTTCCTGGGTGTTTTTTTGAAAATACACCCAGGCGATGCGTGCAGTCGTCATGTCTGCTTCACTCAACTTATCGACCGGAGCTGCTGTTTGCCCCAATCCAGATAATTTGATCGGATTGACGATCTTTCCATATGAAAAAGACGGGCCTGTATTTTCCAATGTATAAACAATGCCAACGGCTACGCCCAAACCAAGCAAAAAAGCAATATTGCTGCGCGCACGTTTTAGTCCTGTAGTAAATTTCATAATACAAGTATCTCCTGTTGTTGAGCTGAAACCGTATTCTCGACTGGCAGGTCTTCCGGCTTCCAGACTGCGGCCTTAACCAGCACACTCATGGAAATAACATTGTTCATGCCCCAAAAAGTATTCACCACCAGCATTCCAATTACCTCATTGCTTGGTTCAAACCAGCAAACAACCGATGCATAAGTTATGCCTGCAAGAGTTAGTACTATTACCGTCAGCTGGGGTATAACCAGATGTAAATATGTACCGTCCTGGCGTTCCTTTGGCGTTGTGGGAAAACTAATTTTTCGACCACGCAAAACTGTCCAAATCGCTCGTAGATTCGTGGAAAAAAATGCCAAGTTAAGAGCGCGGCCTTTGAAGTTCGAAATCCCCCACATGCCAAGTATCGAAGCCATTTCATGAATGAGCAAGAAAGGCAGCAAGTGCAAAAAGAAGTCAGTTGAATAGGCGGAAACGGGCGCAATACCGGTGAACAAGGCAACGATTGGTGCCGATAGAAAAATAACATTCCACAAGGGCGCCAGATACGACCAAAATGTCATGGCATACATCAGTTTTTGCCTGATACCCATGCCACCGGAAAATACAGGATTATCATTTATGCCAATATCAATGGTACCACCTGCATATTTGAACCGTTGGACGATCCAGGTTTGCAAATCCAACGGCGATAGCATTTTGGATTCAACCTGTGGATGAAGCACAGACTTCCAGTTTCGCGTCCTGTCGCTGTGCAGCACAATGGATGTATAAATATCCTCAGACACATGAAATTTATAGGGCGTAAGCTCAGTCTCAATCGCCATTTGTCGTGACATTTCCTCTTCAAAATCCTGTTTTAATTCAGGGTCCTTGATGGCACGCGACAATTTGCTAACCTGCTTGTCCACATGATTACCATAAACTTTTAGCGCCGCTTCCATCACTGCTTCACGGCGATGCACTGATCCCGCCCCACAACAAAACGACGCGTGCACGGAATTACGTCGGCGCAAAATTACGTCGTAAAACAATTTGGGATCATTGATGAATGGATCTTCACCAACCCTTATCTCACCCCAAATTTTTTCAATTCCCCTGGCCAACATGGCGCCAACAATCCCTGCACGCTTTTGCCATACTTGGCTGATGCTTTGTCCTTGAGGAATATCGTAGAACCATTGTGGAGTTTGGACCCAGGCAACATCAAGGTCACGGAAATAGCCCATCGTATTTTCAAGCATTGAGGGAAACGGCCGCGTATCCGCATCACAAATAACTATAAAATCGCCGGTTGTTTGCTCCATTGCGTTGCGCAAATTGCCGGCCTTAAAACCAATATTGCTATCGCGTGTAATATAACCAACACCTTCTTGCTCGGCCACCTCGCGCATTTCATCGCGCCGCCCGTCATCCAACACGTAAATATTTAGATCGATTGAATGCGGATAACGGATATTTTTCGAGTCAACAATTGAATACCGCACGAGTTCTGGGTCTTCATCATAAGTCGGCAAAAACAGATCAACAGAAATTTGCCGATCCGTCCCTTCAGACACACACTCGCTTGCAAGATGAGGTGGGGGCAATTGCTCAAAATCCGCATTGCGCCATAAATTATGAAAAAACAATAACATGCCCACATAAGCGCAAGATTCGGCAATCACCATTGGATAGGAAAACCAAATCGCCTCCATATTAAGTGATTCAGTCCAACGCCACCACAAATACCAAGCACCAAGAACAATCGAGGCAGACGCGAACAGCTGCCAAAAAAATTCTCGCATGTCAGAATGCGGGGTTGGTGGTTCAGGTAATCGGTCTTCCAGATCGGAAAAGTAAAATTTTTTCATCGGTCTCATATTTTCGCCGCAAATTGTGCAATTTCAAAACACAACCTATACGCTATATGATTAACTGTTTGCTAACGCTAATGCTCAAAATTTTCCGAATTGACTTATACGATTTTAAATCTATGCGTGTAGAAATTCTATCGATACAATTTATTAGACACGTTTAGTCAGCACGAGGAATTTCATGAGTACCGAACCAGGAAATCAAGCCAACAACTTGAAACGAGTTTTAGTGGTTGATGACTCAAAATCTCAACGGATTACACTTTCTGCACTGCTTAAGAAGTCAGGTTACGAAGTTTTGACAGCAGAAGATGGATTCCAGGCACTTGAAATAGTCAAACAAGGACCACCGCCATTTATTATCAGCGACTGGATAATGCCAGGCATGAGCGGGCCAGAGCTATGTCAGCAAATCAGGCAACACTTTCCCGATGGAAATATCTATTTAATACTCCTCACATCAAAAACCGACAAAGCAGATGTGTCTGCCGGCCTTCACGCAGGCGCAGATGATTTTTTATCAAAACCACTCCATAAAGAAGAGTTGGATGCTCGTATGGTAGCGGGCTTGCGGATATTGAAATTACAACAAAACCTGCTTGCAAGGAATGATCAGCTCGACCGAACACATAAGCAATTATCTAACATTCATGAAAAACTTGAAGACGACCTAAAGGCAGCAGCCAAATTGCAGCAAGTTTATATTCCACCTGAATTTCATGAATTTCAACAATGGGAAATTGCTACAATCTACAAGCCATGCACCTATATTGGTGGCGATTTGGTTGGTTATTTTCCAATTTCAGACAATGAAATCGGAATCTATTCAATAGATGTCGCCGGGCATGGTGTTTCTGCAGCACTAAAAACCGTAACGCTTGCCCAATCACTCAATCCGTACGAAAAACAAGCAAATCTGGCTTTTGAGCCTATGCCGAATGGTACCATGCGAACCCGTGAACCACACGAATTAATGGCCAGCTTGCGATCCGCGTTAATATTACCAACCATCGAACCCGCGACGAAGACATGCAGTTCCTGATCGATCATGTCATTTCAATAGGCGATAGCCTTAGCGATTAAACCTTGGGCGCGATAATCTCGCTTAGGGCTATCGGCGACATTGCTGATCTATTCACCATCGTTTCCGCCGTTCCGGCCCTTTTGCCAATGGTACCGGGTAACCTGGCGCTGCCTCACCTAATTTCATTACATGACAAAGCGCGAACCTGCCGCGCACCCCAAACCATGAAACCTAATTGACCCTGCCAGCCCCAATGCCTATTGAGAACGCGCTTTCCTTAAGGCTTTCAAATGACCAAAACCGACGCCAAACCTCGCTGCTTTCAAGACATCCTGCTTGCGCTGCAATCCTATTGGGCCGCGCAGGGCTGCGCCATTCTGCAACCCTATGATATGGAAGCCGGTGCAGGCACGTTTCATCCCGCCACCGCACTGCGCTCGCTTGGCCCAAACCCTTGGTCAGCAGCCTATGCGCAACCGTCGCGCCGACCAACCGACGGGCGGTACGGTGAAAACCCGAACCGTTTGCAGCATTTTTACCAGTTTCAGGTGATCATAAAACCCAGCCCACCAGATTTTCAGGCGCTTTACCTTGGCTCACTTGCCGCCATTGGCATCGACATGGCTAACCACGACATCCGCTTTGTCGAAGACGATTGGGAAAGCCCGACGCTTGGCGCATGGGGACTGGGATGGGAAGTCTGGTGCGACGGCATGGAAGTCAGCCAGTTCACCTATTTTCAGCAGGTTGGCGGCTATGACTGCAAACCAGTGTCTGGTGAGCTAACCTACGGCCTCGAACGCTTGGCGATGTATGTCCTTGGCGTCGATCACGTTATGGACATGCCGTTCAATTCACCAGACGCACCAATTCCGCTGACCTACGGCGATGTGTTCCGACAAACCGAGGTTGAATATTCCCGCTGGAATTTCGACGTGGCCAATACCGAAACGCTTTTGAAACATTTTGAAGATGCCGAAGCCGAATGCGCCCGGATATTGGGCGAGCCGGCGGATGATCCAAAAACCGGTAAACGCATCATCATGGTACATCCGGCCTATGACCAGTGCATCAAAGCCAGCCACCTGTTCAACCTTCTGGACGCGCGCGGCGTCATATCCGTAACCGAACGTCAGGCATATATCGCCCGGGTCCGCGCCCTGCTCCGCCGGTCGGGCGGCTGGTCGCAGGCCAAGCTGGTCTCGGGGCCGCTGGTGCTCGACACCTCGGCACAGACCCTGACCCTGGGGGACCAACCGGTGGAACTCACCAGCTACGAGTTTCGCGTGCTCAACTACCTGCTGCTGCATGCGGGCAAGGTGATCTCAAAATCGGAGTTGAACGAGCATCTGTACGCCGAGGACTCCGAGCGCGACAGCAATGTGATTGAGGTCTTCATCCGCCGGTTGCGCAGCAAGATCGATCCGGATGGCACTGGCAATCCGATCACCACGCTGCGCGGTGCCGGCTATCGCTGGGACTGGCCACGCCCCGAGAGCGAAGACTGATTCAAATCCCGGAGTCCCTGAATTCGCTGCGCACGCGGCTGCTGCTGGCCGCGTCGCTGGTCCTTGCCGGCTTTGTGCTCGCCTGCGCCGCCGCGCTTGACCACGCCTTTGAAGAGCGGGCGCTGCAGACCCAATACGACCGCATGCAGGGTCTGGCCTACGCCCTGCTGGCCGCCACCGAGCCCACCGCAGACGGCACGCTGAGTCTGTCGATGTTTCGGCTGCCCGACTCGCGCCTCAACAACCCCGGCGCCGGTTTGGCCTCGGCCTTGATCGACGAGCGTGGCGGCCTGACCTGGGGCAGCATCAGCCTCACGGACGACGTTCCCCTGCCGCCCATGGTCGCACCCGGTGAATGGAGCTTCG
>NVQY01000242.1 GCA_002400675.1 Paracoccaceae bacterium
CTTTGGACAGGCCGGTTCTGATCGCCGGCCCGACCGCCAGCGGTAAATCTGCGCTAGCGCTTGAGATTGCGCAGACCCATGGCGGGGTGATCGTCAACGCCGACGCCAGTCAGGTGTTTGACTGTTGGCGGGTTGTCACCGCGCGCCCCTCTGCCACCGAAGAGGCGCAGGTCCCACATCGGTTATACGGGCATATCGGCTGGGATCAGAGCTATTCCGTTGGCCATTGGCTGCGCGAGGTGGCCGGGCTTTTGCGGGGCGGGGAACGGCCCATCATTGTCGGCGGTACGGGCTTATACTTCATGGCACTGACGCGCGGGTTGACCGATATTCCGCCGATTTCCCCGACAATCCGGGCGGGGGCCGACGAGATGGAGCGGGATGCCATGGTGGCAGCCCTTGATTCGCGCACCATTGCAGCGATTGATGTGAACAACCGTGCGCGGGTGCAGCGCGCTTATGAGGTACAACAGGAAACCGGGCGCGGTCTGGCCGATTGGCAGGCGGACACGCCGCCGCCTTTGTTGCCGCTTACGGACGCGCATCCGCTGGTGTTCGATGTGCCCAAAGAGCGGCTGGAAGACCGGATACGCACCCGATTCGATCAGATGCTGGAACAGGGCGCATTGGACGAGGTGGCGGCGATGCGCGACCGCTACGACCCTGCCCTGCCATCGTGCCGGGCGATTGGCGTACCGGAACTGGTGGCCCATCTGCGCGGCGACATCACACTGGATCAGGCGCGCGAACGCGCCAGCATCGCCACCCGCCAGTTTGCCAAGCGGCAACGCACCTGGTTCCGCTCAAAAATGGCCGACTGGCACAAGGTATCGCCCCCGACCTAAGGCCTGCATCTTTACAATTCCCCACCATTCTGGCAAGTGTTCGCGCGATTTCCTGCAAATTACCGGCCATAAACGAACATATGCCCTTTGACCCAATCGAACAGGCCTACCTCTCTTTGGCCACGCTGGCGCAGCTTGCGCAACCGGGTGCGTGGCAGCTGGGGTTGGCGCATGACCGCGCACATCACCTGTTGATCTGGATCACCCGTGGACAGGGCGTGGCCCTGCTGGACGGGTCGCGGCGCGGGGTTGGGGCGCATAACGCGCTGTTCATCCCGGCGCGGCATCTGATGGCGGTTGATCTGGGGCGGCAGGCACTGGGCATGGCTTTGATCATCCCCGGTGATGCGTCGCTGAGCCTGCCGCAGTCGCCTCAGCATCTGCGGATCAGGGACGCGGGCGCGCAATCGGAACTGACCCACCTGATGGAGACCCTCGGGCGCGAACAATCCGCCCGCCGTCCGCTGTATCAAAGCGCGATGGCCGCCCTATCCGCACAGGTGGCGATCTGGCTGCACCGGCAGTCAGAGGGGCAGGACCCAGCACCAGAAACCGCCGCGCGCCGGCTGTCGCGTCAATGGGGCGCGCGACTGGTCACACATTACGCCGAACCGATCAGCATGGCGGAACACGCCGCCACCCTTGGCGTCACCCCGACCCACCTGACCCGCGTCAGCAAATCGCAAACCGGGCGCACCGCCGCGCGTCTGCTAAGTGAACGGCAACTGCACGCCGCTCAACAGCTTTTGACCTCTACCAAGGTACCGGTTCTGGACATCGCCCGCCATCTTGGCTTTGGCAGTGCGGCCTATTTCACCCGCTTCATCAAGCAACATACCGGCAAAACGCCGACCGCACTGCGACAGATGACGCGCCCCACATCGCCGCGATGACCCCGGATTTACCCACATGTCGTTTTTTTACCGGCGACATGTCGCTTTTAACCCTTTAAATGGCGAATACTAACGTTGACGCGCACCACATTCCTGTGCCCGAATGACCGGATGGGGATGAGAGGAATAAGTTTTCACAATCGCACGGCACAGCCCCGGCCATAACGGACCGGACCAAAAGAGGCCGAACGCATTCAGAATTACGTCATAGGGAGAAATGCATGACACATCCGACACCCACCAAAAGTTCCGTACACTGGGGCGCTGAAATGCACGCCAAGGAATACCGCGAAGGCAAGCTGAGCCGCCGCGAATTCATGACCCGTGCCACATCGCTGGGGGTTACTGCCGCCGCCGCTTATGGGTTGATTGGTCTTGATACCCCGGCAATGGCGAAAACCGACGCCATAAATGGCGGCACCCTGCGGATGCAGATGAGCGTGCGCGCGTTGAAAGCACCCTACACCTATGACTGGTCCGAAATGGGCAACCAAAGCCGTGGTTTCCTTGAGTATCTGGTTGAATACAACACCGACGGGTCGTTCCGTGGCATGTTGCTGGACAGCTGGGAAGTCAACGACGACGCCACCGTCTATACCCTGAACGTGCGCAAAGGCGTAAAGTGGAACAACGGCGACGATTTCACCGCCGAAGACGTGGCCCGCAACATCACCACATGGTGCGACAAGGACATCGAAGGCAACTCGATGGCTGGCCGTTTTGGCACGCTGGTCGATCCCGACACCAACAAGGCCATCGAGGGCGGAATTGTGGTGACGGACAGTCACACGGTAACGCTTAATCTGCCGAAACCGGATATCTCGCTGATCGCGGGCATGTCGGACTATCCGTCGGCCATCACCCATTCGTCCTACCAAGAAGAGGATTTCACCACCAACGTCGGCACCGGTCCTTATCTGCTGACCGAATTGGAAGTGGGCGTGAAGGCGACGCTCGTGCGCAATGAAAACCACACATGGTGGGGCACCGAGGTCTACGGCGGCCCGTATCTGGACCGGATCGAATATACCGATTACGGCACCGACCCGTCGTCATGGCTGGCCGCTATCGAAGCCGAAGAAGTGGACATCGTGCACGAATCGGTTGGTGAATTCATCGACGTGTTCGACGGGCTTGGACTGGTCAAATCCGAAGCCGTGACCATGGGCACAATCGTCATCCGCCCCAACCAGCTGGCCGAAGTGGACGGCAAGAAGATCTACGCTGACAAGCGTGTACGCCAGGCCCTGCAAATGGCCGTGAACAATGCCATCTGCCTTGAACTTGGCTATGGGGATCGCGGGTCGGTGGCGGAAAACCACCATGTCGGGCCGATTCACCCGGAATACGCACCGTTGCCAGTGCAAAAACACGACCCGGCAGGCGCGCTTGCGTTGATGAAAGAAGCGGGCATGGAGGATTACGAGCACGAGCTGCATTCGATTGACGATGACTGGCGCAAGAACACCACCGACGCGGTTGCCGCGCAGTTGCGTGACGCCGGGATCAAGGTCAAGCGCACGGTGCTGCCGGGGTCGACCTTCTGGAACGACTGGACCAAGTATCCTTACAGCTCGACCAACTGGAACTCGCGCCCGTTGGGTGTGCAGATCTGGGCGCTGGCCTATCGCACCGGCGAGGCGTGGAACGAGTTTGGCTGGTCCAACCGGGAATTCGACGCGATCCTCGAACAGGCGCTGTCACTGGCCGATGCCGACCAACGCCGCGAGATTACCGCCAAGGGCGAGGCATTGATCCAGGAAGAAGGCGTGACCGTTCAACCTTACTGGCGCTCGATCTATCGTCACTATGTGACAGGTCTGGTGGGCACCGAGATGCACATCTCGTTCGAGCATCACCATTACAAGTGGGGCTGGGCCGCGTAAAAGCCCTGCACCACAACATTTCCCTGTCCCCTGCATTGGGGGCAGGACACCCAGACAAACGACCCCGGCGCAAATTCTGCCCGCATCTGCCATAATCCAGAGTCCGGGTAACGGGCCAGATTTCAGCCTGACCAACAGGGGATCTAATGGGACTTTTCATATTACGCCGGTCGTTCGTGATGATCATCACGGCGATCTGTCTGACGTACATCGTGTTTTTCCTGACCAACCTTTACCCGAACCTTGAGAAATTGGCCAAGACCCAAGGCAACTTTCGCATGTCGGACGAAGCCGTCACCAGCTGGCTGACCAAAGAAGGCTACCTGCAACCGCTTCCGGTCAAATACGGTCAGTGGCTGGGCGTGCTGCCCGGCTGGACGCTGGACACCGACACAGGCGTGACGGGCCGCTGTTTCAAGGGCGCGCTTAACGCTGATGAGGCCGGTGCCGCCAAGAGTTTTTGCGGCATCCTTCAGGGCGACTGGGGGTCTTCCACGGTGTTTCAGGATGATGTGTCGCGCATTATCGGCATTCGGCTGGGGCTAACCGGCAAGTTGATGTTCTGGGTGCTGGTGTTGATGATTCCCTCGGCGTTGCTGGTCGGGGTGCTGGCGGGGATGAACGAGGGTTCCAAGACCGACCGGACCTTATCAACCTTTTCAATCATCACCACGGCGACGCCGGAATATGTGTCCGGGGTGATTTTTATCGCCATTTTTACCAGTTCAGCCGTCGGGTTGAAGTGGTTCAAGGGCACCGCGACCAGTGCCATGGCGGACGCCAATTTCAACAACTTCTTTTTGCCGGTGCTGACCATATCCCTTTATGGCATGGGCTATATCGCCCGCATGACCCGCGCCAGCATGGCCGAAGTGATGACGGCGCAATACATCCGCACCGCCCGGTTGAAGGGGGTGAAATTCAGCAATGTTGTGTTGAAACACGCCTTGCGCAATGCGCTGATTGCGCCGTTCACGGTGATCATGCTGCAAATCCCATGGCTGTTGAACGGCGTGGTGATTGTCGAGACCCTGTTCAACTACAAAGGCTTTGGCTGGGCGTTGGTGCAGGCCGCAAGCAACAATGATATCGAACTGCTACTGGGGATTTCGGTGGTGTCGGTGGTGGTGGTTCTGCTGACGCAGCTGATTTCGGATATCGGCTATGTCTATCTTAACCCACGCATTCGAATTTCCTGAGAGGAGACGGGATATGGAACCTCTTGGAACAATAGAGATCATCGGGCGGGTGCTGTATCAGTTCACGTCCGTATGGCTGGCGCTGATCATTCTGTTTGCCGCGTCGATCGCGTTCAAGCGGCGGCTGGGGCTTTATGGCAAGTTGTTTGACAGTCCCATCGGCATGGTTGGTTTTGCGCTGGTGATGTTCTGGATATTCACCGGGTTGTTCGGGCAGCTTGATCTGATCGTCACCCATGATGCGCTGGCACAGGTGTCGGGCATGAAGAACAAGGTGCCGGGCACGCCGATGCGCGGGGCCGAGGAAGGTGAATACGCCTATTACCTGCTGGGTGGGGATAATCTGGCGCGCGATGTGTTTTCGCGCATGGTCGAAGGTGCCTGGGTGGTGGTGCAGATCGCGCCGCTGGCCACGCTGTTTGCCTTTATGGTGGGCATCACCTTGGGTCTGCCGGCAGGGTATTTTGGCGGGCGGCTGGATACGATTATCAGCTTTA
>NVQY01000243.1 GCA_002400675.1 Paracoccaceae bacterium
CCCACGCCCGCCTGAGCGGCCTGACGCACGTGATCGGCATCTTCGTGATGCTGGAAAAACCCATCGACTTTGGATCGATTGATCGTCAGCCGGTGGATATCGCTTTTGCGCTGTTTGCCCCCGAAGATGCGGGTGTTGAACATCTCAAGGCGTTGGCGTTGGTGTCACGCACCCTGCGCGAACCGGCCTTGTGTTCAAAACTGCGGGCAAATCTGGATTCAACCACGCTTTACGCGATCCTGACCGAATCGCAGCAGCAGGCGGCGTAGGGTCAGGTGTCTTGCGCCCACGCGCCAAACCCGAACAACATGTAATCGCGCTGGTAAACATCGCTGATCAACGCCTCAAGATCGGCGTCATGGATATCGCCCAGCGTAAACGGTGTGTCGCCCTCAATTGCCCCAAGGGGTTTGGGCGAGTTATGCCCCACCTGCCGCGCGATCAGCGGCAGCATTTCGGACAATTCGTCCTCGCGCAGAACATGGTCAGGGGATGCAAAATCCGCAAAGCTGGCCACGGCCTGCGCCTGGGTTCCCCACGCAGAATCGACCCGGATCGCGGTTTGGCCCGCCAGATTCTTGCGCACGAATTCCAGAAATGCCTCGAACCCGCGCCGGTGATCGGCCCGGGTCCATGGCTTTTTAGAATTCTGACCGGGAATCGGCATTTTGAACTGTTTGCGCAGGGTCTCGCGCAGCTGTGTGTAGCTGCCTTCGCCGGTATTCAGAATCCGGCGGCAAAACACCGAATGCGCCCGCGCGGCCGGGTGACGCAGCACCGTAAAGGAGCGGTGGCCGGGGTGTTTGCGTTTCCATACGCGCAGTTGTTTCTGGTTCATTCGGGTTAACAGATCGTGCGGCCCGACCCCGTCCAGCCCGGCCAGCCAGTCGATCACTTCGGCCTCTGGCCCGCCGCGAATCGGCAGGTACATCAGGGCGGTGTTTTCGCACGCCACATAGCTGGGGACACCCGCACCGCGTCGCGGTTCGAAATTCGGCGTGCGCGACAGGTTGAACCGGTCCAGCCCGGCCAGCGCCTTTTCCATCTCGGCCAGATTGGACACTTTGGCCGAAATCGGGCTGGGGTTCTGCGGTTTCAGGCTTTTGTCCAGCGCATCCAGTCGCCCGACCACCCCTAGCCAGCCGGCCAAACCGTTCATGACATCCAGACTTTGCAGGTCTTCATAGGCCAGATAGAACGGCGTTTGCCCGGTGCATTGCAGACGGTTCAGCAACGTCACCTGAAAATCCTGCAACGCCTCTACATGGCTCAGAAATTCGGGGGCATCAAACACCGCGCGCGCCTCTTTGCGGCGTTTGACGTCGGTCAGTTTCCACTGGCCTGTCGCCTGTGCGATCTTCCACGAGACATAGCTGTCCAGCGGATTACGGGTCAGGATGATCTTGGCGCACCGCCGATCATTCAGCGCGATTTCAAGCGCCCGTGGGTCGTGGTCGTGAAAGAATCGGAATCCCCGCAGTGCGCCGGGTTCATCGCGGATGGTGCCGATCAAATGCGCGGGGTTCTGGTCGCGTTGATCGCGCGAGACCCCCAGGATTTCGGTCTTGTTGGGATAGCCGATGAAATGCGGATTGAACGCCTCGCCGTGGCAGGAAAGGCCGTCAATGGCATTCAGGTTGGTTTCCAGAAAGTTGGACCCGGTGCGCATTTCGGCGCAGACGATGAAATAGTCAAAAAGTTCGCTCATGCCGATCTATCGCACCAGATAAGGTTTACGGGGCAATTGAGGCTGATTGACCGGGGCCTGTTCAACCGGGAAATCGCCCATCAGGTAGGGGTGCATCCCCTGGTTTTTGAGGTTTTGCAGGAACTGCCCAAACCCTTCCAGATCGACCATTGTTGGTGCCTCGCTTAGCCGGCGCTGACTGACCGGCCCGATTTCGTCAATAATTGCCTGTATCGGCTCCATCGGGGCCTCGATGAATTCGGCCATCGTCCAGATCCGAATGCGCGCCTTGGCGTCGGTGTTGCGCAGGATATCCAGATGCTCGCTTTCGATTTTCTGGTAAAGGGCGGCATCCTTGCGCAGATCGGCGAAATTGCGGTTCGACTTGAACAAGGGCACGGCCCAGGCCCCCGAGATCACCGAAATCTGCGCGTTGGGATCGCGCGAAATCATCCAGTTGACCTCTTGATTGTCCTGCGGGCCGAACTGAAAACACTGCCGTTCGCCGCGCGTGTTCCAGATCAGGCTGGTCAGAAATGATTGTGGCGCATAGTCGCGATGCGCGGCACTGTCACTTAGCGCGCCATTGATCAGGGTCTGCCCATTGGCCAGTTCGGCCCTGTCCGGGGCAAACAGATGGCCATGCACCCGCGCGTCAGTGGCCTTTGCCAGCCACGTTTCGAAGTTTTCGAACAATTCGGTAAAGCCCTGAAACATCGAATAAGGGTTAGATGTCAGGCCGTTTTCCCAGTGATAATTCGGCATCCGGCTTTGCATATAAAGACCGGGGCGCCCACGGGTTCGCCGTTCAACCGCCTTGGCAAAGATGCGGTCGATCTTGCCGGGGTTGGGTTCGGTTTTCTTCATCGCCGCCGAACTATCAGTCAGGAACGCCTGATAAAGCCGTTCGGCCCGCGGCCAGATCTTGCGCGCGACAAAGCAGTCGGACCGGCGCAGCAGTTGCAGGTGGTCATCGTAGAAAATATGCGGTTTGCCCTGAAAATCGAACTTGGACAGGGTCAGTGACCGGCTTTCGATATTGCTGGAGTAGAGCCGCGCAAGCGTCTGGTAATAGCTTTCATCAGGAATCCAGACGCGGCGGAAATACTGGTCGTAGGTTTCGCGTTCCGGGTCCTGCAAGATCGCCGAAAGGGTCTGGCGCGACAGGCACCACCACTGGCTGCCCATATGCGGCACCAGCCCGGCGGGAATCTTGCGTTTGAACCCAACCCGTCGCTGAAGCGTGACATAGCGATCAAACAGATACCGGTGCTTTTTCCACGAAAAAGGAAAGCGCATGGTGAAACGTTCATGATCCAGCCCGCCGACCGTCCACGGCACGTCTGCGGTTGTTGCGCTTTCGATGAAATCGGTGCGCGGGCGTTCGGCAAGGTAGTTGATCAGTTCCTCGACCGGACGCAGCGGCAGGCATGACCCCGACGCCAGATAGACGTGCGATACTTCGTCAAACTCGGACAGCATCAATTCGCACGCGGATTGCGACGCGGCAACGATGCCCCATGTGCCCCATTCGCATTTGTGGCGCTTGGAGAACCGCACGAGCGGGTCAAACGACAGGATTTTTTCGAACGCCCGGCAGGCGGCGCGCGGCACGTTCTGATCCACATGCAACACCACCGGACAGCCCGCCGCCGTCCAGTGGCGCACCACCTGTTCCGCCCGGTCAAGGGCGGTGTGAACCAGCATGACAATACCGACCGTCACGATGTACCGCCTTTCGCGATCATGCCCAGTTCCCCTTGGACATCAGGCCCAAAATCTCAAGCTGGCGCCAGTTTATATACTTTTCACTGAATTTGCACCAAAGGTCCGGGTCATCCTTGAGGCTATCGGCGTAGGCGCGATATTCGACCGAGGCGGCGTAATGCTGGCCGCGATCAATCTCTTCGGCGGCCTTGGCGGTAAATGTGTCGAGGAATTTCGCGTGCAGCAACACGCCAGAGGCCTTTTCCCCGCCCCATTCGTCGTAAACCTGATTCAACCCGCGCGGCAACAGCATGTGGGTGGAACTGACGTAGGTATATTTCCGGTCCCATTTGACCAGCGGTATCTTGTTTAGCGCCGGGGCCTTTTCCGGCATGTCGCGAAAGAACACCCGGCTGCGCGGGCCGCCCTGAATCCACAGGTTACCGAATTTCTTGTTCTTTTTCTGGGTATAGTTGCCGGAATCGAACCAACTGGCGATCTCAATCGGGTTGCGCCCCTCTTCATAGGGTTGTTCGTCAAGCCGCCCCTTTGGGTACATGTCCAGCAACATCGCGCTGAACGATTTGATCGACGAGGCATCCAGCCAATCGGTCAACGCCCGCAGCGGGCGGGTGTCGCAGAACGGATAGACCAGAAACTCATCCGGATCGACCACGAGGCACCAATGGCCATGCGCGTGTTTCTTCTGCAACCAGTTCAGCCAGTCGACACCAAAACGCGCGCGTTTGTACCCCGCACGGGTGTGCCACACGGACACATCCGGTTGCCCGGACAGGTAATCAAGCGATCCATCGGTGCTGTCATTGTCAACGACAATAAAGTGCCCGACGCCCATGTCCCTGTAATAGTTCAGGAAAAACGGCAGGCGCACCCGTTCGTTGCGCAGGGTGCAGAATACAAGGATATCGTCCTGACGAATTTGATCCGTTCGATCGGCAACAGATCTCAGGTCGCGGCGTTTTCTGAACGCGCGAATTCGCCAGCGCTGCCGCTGGAGCCGAAGGCGGTATGATTGCCATACGCCCAGTTCTTGCCCCTTTGCCTGGTTACCAATCCCGACCGCAGGACATGCGTATCAGGCGAACCTTAAAACGGTGTTGAAATGCGCGTCCCATGTCGGCGGGACAAACGCAGACCCAACAGGCCGCATTTCATCGTTGCCACGGTCCTGCAACAGACTCTTGATGGCTTGTTGCCATTGATAACGCTCTGTTGCGCTTACGTAAACTGGAATGTCTGCCAATATTTCACGGATCACCGGCAGGTCAGAGCTGATGATGGGGACGCCCAGGGTGGCGGCTTCGACGGGGGGCAGGCCAAAGCCTTCGGCGTGGCTGGGAAACAGCAGCCCACGCGACCCTGCCAGCAGGGCGGTGACGACGCCATCGGGCAGGCCGGACAGTTCTTTCACCGCGCCCTGATTGGCGCGCGCATCAAGGCGGGTGAACACAGGTTCATTGTTCCAGCCACGCCGGCCGATGATCAGGAGTGTGGGGGCGTCGGTTTCCCGTTCCAGATCATCCCAGATGTCCAGCAACAGATCGTGGCCCTTGCGCGGCTCGATGGTGCCGAGGATCACGAAATAAGGGCGGTCTGGTTTCAGGTCAGGCGGCAGGGGGGCAGCAACCGGCACCTCTATGCCCAGATGCGCGACAATCATCGGCGGCACGTCGCCCAAACCCTGCATATGCGCGGTGACACGGGTTTGCGTGTCCTGAGAATTGCAGATGATCAGGTCGGCGCGCGCCTGTACCCGCCGCAGCAGGGTGCGGAATTTGATCGGCGTGCCGGGGCGTTGGAATTGCGGGAAATCCAGCGGAATGGTGTCGTGGATCAGCACGTTGATGCGCGCATTGGTGCGGTG
>NVQY01000244.1 GCA_002400675.1 Paracoccaceae bacterium
AACCCGCCGTACAGTATGATCACGCGAATCAACGCAAACCGCAGGCCACGCGCCATTTCCGCGCGGGTGAACCCCAGCACAAAAGCGCCAAGCGCCAGCATGCCACCGGCCATGATCAGCGAGGTCAGTTTGACCGCCAGATGCGAGCCGACCGGCAGTAACGTCAGCAACGCACCCATCACGGTATCGCCAAAAAGTCCCCCCAAACCAAAGCTATGCGTGGCGCGCCATTCGGCCCCCGGTATCAGCGTGGCGGCGTAAACCGAGGCAATAGAGATGGCGATCGGCGCAAAGATCAGCCGCGCGATGGCCCGGTCTTCGCCCCGGTGAAAGGCAAACCGCAGACCCCAGACCATCAGGGTCAGGGCAATGCCCCAGCTGCCCCAGCCGACAATCATGAACAACGGCGCGGCAATGGATGCACCGATCTGGCCCATCAGGTTTTGCGCGGGCGCATCGGTTGACATCAGCCAGTTGGGATCGTCCGGCGTGTACGATCCGATCATTGCCGCCGAAGCCAAGCCAAGACAGATCAGCGTGATGCCGATCAGTTCCTTGCCACGTTTTTCAATGGCCGCCTGCATGTTGCTGTCCAGCAATGGATTTCGGCTGCGAGTGTTATATGCCATGCCTGTCCTCGGTCTTATTATTATGTGCGTTTTGTACCAGTTTCTGGCACCGCTTTGTCAGTTTAGTACAAACAGTCGCGCAAGCTGATCAGCGCGCGCTGTGTGCTGTCTTTGTCGGCCACCAAGGCGACCCGAATGTATCCTTCGCCGGGGTTTTGCCCCGGCTCGCCCTGCGCCAGATAGGACCCCGGCAGCACCTTGACTCCGGTCTCCTGCCACAGCTTGAGCGTCGCGGTCTCGCCGTCATCAACCGGCAGCCACAGGAAAAACCCGGCCTCTGGTCCCTGATAGCCCTGCACGGTTCCCATCACCTGATCGGCGATCTGGTATTTTTCTTGGTAAAGTTCGCGACTGGCCACCACATGCGCCTCGTCCGCCCAAACGGCAGCAGCAGCGGCCTGTAGCGGTGATGGTGTGGGCGCGCCCGCATAGGCGCGTAGATGTTTCAGACGGGATATGCTTTGCGGTCCACCGGCGACAAAACCCGAGCGTAGCCCGGGCAGGTTTGAACGTTTGGACAGCGAATGAAAGATCATCACGCGTTCCGGGTCCGCGCCCAGTTCGTGGGCCATCTGCATGGCACCGGGGGGTGGGTCATTGCGGTAGATTTCCGAATAACATTCATCCGCGAAAATGCGGAAATCATAGCGTTCGGCCAGCGCGATCAGGTCGGCCCAGTAATCACGACCGGCCACCGATCCCTGCGGGTTGGCGGGCGAACAGATATAGGCGATTGTCACGCGGTTCAGAACCTTTGGCGACAGGGATGCAAAGTCGGGCAAGTGGCCGGTGGCGGCGGTCGCGGGCACAAACACCGGTTCGGCCCCGACCGAAATCGCCGCAACCATATAGACCTGATAAAACGGGTTTGGCGTCAGAATGACCGGCTGTTGGCCATTCTTGGTCTCGGGGCACAGCGCCATCGCCGCATTATACAGCCCCTCGCGGGTGCCGTTCAGCGCCATGACTTGCGTGGCGGGATCAAGGGTAACGTCGTATCGCCGCGCCAGCCAATCGGTAATGGCACCGCGCAGCTCGTCCGTGCCGTCGTTGTTGGGGTAGTTGTTGAAACCGGCGGCATTTTCGACGATGACATCGGTAACCCATTGAGGAAACTTATGTTTTGGTTCCCCAATAGTCATCTGTTCCACCGGCCCACCGGGGGGCAGGTGGTCCAACAGGGCACGCAAGCGCGGAAACGCATATGCCGGAAGGTTCGAAAACCGCTCGGGGAAATTCATTTAACTGCCTCAAATTCGGGGTCATTGGTGCCCCGTTTGAGGGTAAGTTTAGAGATATGCGGCACTTGCGTCCAGACAAAGACAGGCACCGGCGCGCATTTGTGGCTTTCAGGCCAGTGCCGCCTCGGCCGCGGCACCGATGCGCAACAGCGCCTCTTCGCTATGGGGTGGGCACATCAGTTGTATCCCACAGCTTGGCACGCCGGTTGGTAGGGTCAGGACGCACAGGCCCATCAGGTTGCCAATGCGGGTGTTGCGCAGCGACAACAGGTTTTCGGTGACGTAATAATCGTGGTCATTATACAGCCGTTCAAGGTTGGGCGGCAGGATCGGCGAGGTCGGGCACAGCACGGCGTCAAACCCGGCGGTGGCGGCGTCCCAGGCGGACCGGTGGCTTTCCAGTTCGATCCATGCAGAGACATAATCGGGGCCTGACACCGTCTGTCCGGCGCGGAATCGTTCCAGAATCTGGTCGAACATCAGATGCGGGTTTTCTTCGATCACCTCGCGCCACAGCCCATAGGCCTCGGCGGTATAAAGCACCCCGGTAAGGGCCATCGCATCGGCCAGTTCGGGCACCTCAAGCGGTTCGATTGTCGCCCCGGCGGCTTTCAGTCGTTCCAGCGCGCGCTCATACGCCGCACGGGGTTCGTCGCGCAGATCGTCCATTGCGGTGGTTTGCAGGGTGGCGAGTCGGCGTCCCTTTAGGGAGGTGCCGCGCAGATCGGCGGGGGTGCGTCCCTCTAGCAGGGCGAACATTAGGGCGGCGTCCTCGACCGTGCGGGCAAGGGGGCCAACCGTATCGAATTTGGGACACAGCGGCACGACGCCCTCAAGGCTAAGGCGGTCAGAGGTAGTTTTCAGCCCGACCAGATCGTTCCACGCCGAGGGGATTCGCACCGACCCACCTGTGTCCGAGCCGATGCCGCAGGCGGCAAGACCAAACGCCACCGAGGTCGCGGCACCCGAGGATGACCCGCCCGGCACCGCGTCGGCGTCATTGATGCAAGGCGGGGTTTGTGTGATCGGGTTCAGGCCAAGCCCGGAAAAGGCCAGTTCGCTCATATGGGTTTTGCCAAGGCAGATGGTGCCGGCCATGGTCGCGTTGCGCAGCACTTCGCAATCGGTGTCGGGAACGCGGTCTTTCAACAGGGCCGATCCGGCTTCGGTTCCCGTGCCGGCGGTGTCAAACAGGTCTTTCCACGAGATCGGCACCCCATCAAGCAGCCCCAACCGATGGCCAGCCTGTGCCCGTTTCGCCGCAGCACCGGCTTCGGCCCGCGCACGCGCATGGGTCACACGGGCATAAATCCTGTCACGCAGGGGGTGGGCGTCAATTGCCGATAAATAGACCTCGCACAATTGCGCGGGGTCAATCTCACCCGCGCCAATCCCGCGCCCCAAATCACTGGCGCTCATGAAAAGCCATTGCTGCGACATCTCGCTCTCCTTTTATCCACTTTGTTGAACGCTAGCGGCGCAAAGGCCGATGGACAATCCCGATTGAAGGGCCATATTGGAAATATGAAACCTGACTGCGATATTCTGATTGTTGGCGGCGGGCTGAACGGCCCCGCCTTGGCGCTGGCGCTGGCGCAGGGCGGCCTCTGCGTCACCATCATTGATGCCTTGCCACTGGCAACCCTGACGGGCAGCGATTTTGACGGGCGCGCCTATGCGCTGGCACTGGCCTCGCGCCAAATGTTAACGGCCCTTGGCATTTGGGATGAAGTCGCACCTAACAGCCAGCCGATCCTTGACATTATCGCCAGTGATGGACGCAAAGGAGAAGGCGCGGCGGCGCAATTCCTGCATTTTGATCACCAGGAGATCGAAGAAGGCCCAATGGGCCACATGCTGGAAGATCGTTACCTGCGGGGTGCATTGCTTGACGCCATCGCCGCGCACCCCGCCATTACCCAGATCAATGAGCGCCGCGTTGTGGCGCAAAATATAACACCCACCTGCGCCGAGGTTACGCTTGATACCGGTGACACGCTGACCGCGCGCCTGCTGGTTGGCTGTGACGGGCGCGACAGCGGCACGGCCAAACGCGCCGGAATTTCACGCACCGGCTGGGGGTACGACCAAACCGGCCTTGTATCCGCCATCACCCATGAAAAGCCGCACAACGGCATCGCGCACCAGTTCTTCATGCCCGCAGGCCCGCTTGGCATCCTGCCCCTGCCCAGAAATCGCTGTTCCATCGTCTGGGCCGAAACCACCGAGCGTGCGAACTGGATCAGCACCCTGTCGGATGAGGATTACCTGAACGAATTGCGCCCCTGCTTTGGCGATTTTCTTGGCCAAATCAAACTGGAGGGCGCGCGTTTTGCCTATCCCTTGAAACTGACCGTGGCCAATTCCTTCACCGCTGATCGCCTTGTGCTGGTTGGCGATGCCGCCCACGGCATGCACCCTTTGGCGGGCCAAGGCCTCAACATGGGTCTGCGCGATGTGGCCGCTCTGGCCGAGGTTTTGATCCTTGCCACCAGACGCGGCGAGGATTTCGCAACATCGCTGGTGCTGGATCGTTATGCCCAATGGCGCCGGTTTGACACCACATCAATGGCAATCGCGACCAACGGTATCAACTGGTTGTTTTCCAACGACAATCCCGCCCTTCGTGCTGGTCGTGACATCGGCCTTGGCCTCGTGAATGCGATGCCAAGCATGCGCCGCAGCTTGATGCGCCGAGCCGCAGGCCTGACAGGGGATCTCCCGAAACTCATGCAAGGTCAGGCCATCTGACCCAGACAGGAGGCCATCATGCAGGTCGTTATTTTTGAGGTTGTCATCAAGGACGGCAAACAGCCGGAGTACCTTGATATCGCCGCTGAATTACGCCCGATCCTTGAAGGGATTGAGGGGTTCATCTCTGTTGAACGCTTCCAAAGCCTAACGGAGCCTGAAAAACTGTTATCGCTGTCATTTTGGCGTGACGAGGCCGCCGTGGCCAGGTGGCGGGCGCAAATGACTCATCAATCCGCCCAACAAAAAGGCAATCGAGAGATTTTCAAGGATTACCGGATTACAGTTGCCGAAGTTGCGCGCAGCTACGGCCTGACAGACCGCGATCAAGCGCCACAATAACGTAATCACTCAATCTCGCGCGCTTCATCGACCAGCATCACCGGAATTCCACCCCTGATCGGAAACGCCAAATTGGCGTTTTTTGAAATCAACTCTTGTGCCGATTTGTCATAAACCAGCATCCCGTGGGTGACAGGGCAAATAAGCGCCTCCAACATTTTTGGGTCGATTTTGGTGGGTGCGAGGTAACCGGTACACACGACAAAAATCTCTGCGGATACGTTTCTGGAAGACTGGGAAAACCAGTTACAACATGCTGATT
>NVQY01000245.1 GCA_002400675.1 Paracoccaceae bacterium
GCTCGGGCAGCCGCCGTTTCTGGTAGAGTTGCTGGTTTATGTGGTTCTGGGCATCGTCTGGGCCTTGCCGTTCAAATCGGTGTTTCAGGGCATCGGTCAATCGGACCCGGATCGGGAGGACTAAGCAGATGGAGCGCCCGGCATTAAAAAGGGCAGCCGTGTTGCCGGTCGCCGATTGGGGGCGCACCAGATCATGATGGACGGATCGCAAAGCAAACTGGCGTTCTATATGGAATGCCTGAAGAACCCCAAAAGGGTAGGGGCCATTGCCCCGACCAGCGCGTGGATGGCGCGCAAGCTGGCCAGCGTGATCCGCCCTGAAAACGGGCTGCCGGTGCTGGAGTTGGGGCCGGGGACCGGGGTCATCACCAAGGCAATCCTGAACCGCGGCGTGGCCCCGGAAAATCTTGTATCAGTCGAGTATTCAAAGACGTTCCTGTCGACGCTGCGGCAACGCTATCCCGGGGTCAATTTTGTCTACGGGGATGCGTTTCACATATCGCGGATCGCGCGAGAGGCGGGGATCGACAGGTTCGACACGGTGGTATCGGCCCTGCCTTTGCTGAACTTCCCGGCGGCGGACCGGACCATCCTGATCAACCGGATTCTTGATCTGTTGGGGCCCGGTCGGCCGATGGTCCAGTTTTCCTATGGGCTGTCGCCGCCCGTCCCTGCCCAGGCGGGCAGGTTTTCAGTCAGGCATCTGACCACGGTTATGCGCAACCTTCCGCCCGCGCGGCTGTGGCTTTATTACCGCTAAACAACGACTTAGCCCGCCTCGCGTTCGGTGTCATCCGGGCGAAAACCGATCTCGCCCGAGGCGGCAAACCGACCACCACCACGCTTTTCAATCTTGCCGTCGCGCAATAGCTGGCCAAAGGACCGCAACCCGTCTTCGCGGTTGTAAGCGTCCTGTTTGACCAAACGCACCTTGTTCATCAACTGCGGGCGCGAGAACTTTTCCTGACCCTCGACGAAGGACAGATACGCGGCTGCGGCCTCAAGAAGGTCGGGTAATTCAGTCGCCCCGACCCGGTTCGCAAAGTCGGCGAACGCGCTGTCGGTACCGGTGGCGTCGGACAGGTTGGCGGCCTCTGGCGCGGGGGTCAGGACGCGCCGTGGGCGTACCGCGCCGCGCTGGACCTGACTGGCCCCTTCGTCGACCCGCTGTTCTGCCACCAGCTTGAGAGGGGCAGGGCGGGTGTCGGGAATGCGCCGGGTATGGCGGTTGCCTTCGATGGCGGTGCGGCGCGGGCGCACCACATTGGCCAGATCGTCGCGGTATGCGTCGTCCTCGGTTTTGTCGTCAATCGACCCGCCAGCGGTCTTTTCGGCTTCGGCGGCGGCGACGGCGGCCCGCAGGTGGCTGTATGTGTCGCGCTGGCTTGAGGTTTCAGGATCGTCCAGCTTTTCATCGGCAGCCTCCATCAGGCGGGACACGTCACCTTCGTCCTCGCTAACGGATTGGGACAGGGCGTTCTGGGCAGATTCGTTCTGCGCCTGCTCTTGCACCGGATTCAGGTCGGGGTCCGGTTCGGGGGCGTCGACAACCTCGGAAACGATATCGTCGCCAAAGATGTTGTCGTCCGCTTCCTGTTCGTTGTCGGCAAAGCTCAGGTCTTCTTCGACGGCGGCCAGTTCGCGCATCAGTTCGTCTTCGTCCTCGGGGGACAGGGAACTGTCGACAAATGGCACGGCGGGTTCGGGGGCCGTACCAGCGTCAGCGTCAGTGTCGGCATCCGGCGCGTCATCGTCGATCTGTTCAAACTGGCCGGTGGCAATCGCCGCCTCCAGATCGGCGCGTTTGACTTTGACCACACGGGCCTGAACCGGGGCGTCGTCGCCGGTCAAGGTGGTCTCTTTGGGGGCGTCCTGATCCGGGTCATCCGGGACCTCGCCGGTCAGATCGCTCCGTGTATCCGGTGCGTCAAATGTCGCGTCATCCTGATTGGCGGGGCTGTCGGCAAAGATGTCCTCTTCGACCTCATAGGTGTCTTCGCCAAAGGCGTCTTGGTCCGGCTGGGCACCGATGGCACCGGGCTGGGTCTCAACATCCGTCATGTCGTCGGCGTCCGGGGTTTCGTCCTCGGTTGCCATAGCTTCGCTGATGTTGTGCAACTGCGCGGTCACGAACCCTTCGGAGTCTTCGTCCTCGGTGTATTCGTCCGTTGGAGCCAGCGAATCGTTTTGTGACACAACGGCGCGAATGCGCTGAAGTTTGGCGGCTATCGAATCAGCCGCCGGAACGATTTTGGCCTCTTGCACGTCCTCGGCGACCGGCATGTCCGGTTCTGCCTCGGGGGTTGGGGCGTCTCCCACGGTCTGTTCACTGACCGGTTCGGGGCCCGGTTCGGGGGTGTCGTCTTGCAACACGTCCTCGGCTTCGACCTGTGGTGCGTCATCGGCAACGACCAAGGTCTCTTCGCCGGTATCAACCGGATTGATGTCCTCAGGAGTGGCCTCTTCGGCGACCTCCGCAGTGGCTTCGGTCACAGCTTCGGTCACAGTTTCAACCTCGGGGGCGTTAACCACGTCCGCGACGTCCGGTTCCTGCTCGACCACAGGTGTAGGCGCAGGTTCAGGTTCGGTCACAGCGGCGGCTGGCGCAGGCTCTGGTGTTACCACAGGCGCGGGGGGTGCCGGGGCTTCAACCGCGGGTTCTACCTTGGCTGCGGGTTCGACCACGTCAGCCACGTCTGGCGCGGGGGCCACGGGTTCGGCAGGCACGACCGCAGGGGCAACGGCCATTGCATCGGTGGCCCGCAGGACAATCCCGCCGGTTCCGGTGCTATGCGCTTCGACCTGACGGGCGATTTCGCGCTGGGCGATTCGCGCCAGCATTTCCGCGTCCGGTTGCGGCGGTTCCGATCCAAAATACCGGTCGTCCGACGACAGATCGCGGAAGTATTCCGCAATCGCTTTCATTGTCCCGAAAGAATCGTCAAACCCTTCGAGAGTGCAGGAAAATGTACCGTATGAAACGGTAAGAACTTTGTTGTTATGTACCATGGGATGCTCGTCCTCTACAGTCTTATGGAGCATTGTTTACCATGTCCAGAGCGTCAAAACCGGTCCGAATCTGTGCAATTCAACGTATCATTTCGTGTTCAGAATGTGTCTAGTTTCCAAATATAGGATTAATAACGGCATGAGAACGCCTATTGTTGACGAAATCGACCCCATTACGCTGGTTGGCGGGGGTGAATTGGGTCCGGACGACCTGAAACTGGCTTTGGAGCGTGCGCCGGTGCTGGTTGCGGCTGATGGCGGGGCCGGGGCGGCGGTGCGGGCCGGGCATATCCCGGTGGCGGTGATTGGCGATTTCGACAGCCTTTCGGCGCAAACGCGCGCACAGATCCCCAAAGACCGGTTGTTTCCGATCAAGGAACAGACCAGCACCGATTTCGACAAGGCGCTGCGCAACATTGCCGCGCCCATTGTGCTGGCGGTGGGGTTTCTCGGGGCGCGGGTGGATCATCAGCTTGGCGCGCTCAATACGCTGGTGCGCCATGCGGATCGCCCGTGCATTCTGATCGGCGCGCAAGAGGTGATCTTTCATGTGCCGCCGCGACTCTTAGTCTCGCTGGTGCCGGGTGACATCGTGTCATTGTTTCCAATGGCGCGGGTTTGCGGGCGGTCGGTCGGGCTGGAATGGCCGATTGACGGGCTGGTGCTGGAACCGGGCGGGCGCATTGCCACCTCTAACCGGGCGCTGGGGGATGTGGGGTTGAAGATGGACGGCGCAGGGTTGTTGATGATCGCACCAAGGCGCGCGCTGGACGCGGTTATGCGGGCGATTGCGCCGGTTCGGGCCTGACCGCACGGCGAGAGGCGTCGCTGATCGCCTTTTTGGCAATGCTCAGATTGCGTTCGCGCACCACCACATACAGGCCGGCGACAACCGTGATGGCGATGCCAGTGGAGGCCATTGTATTGGGCAGATCAAAGAATATCAGCCAGCCGATGCCGGTGGCCACCGGAATTTCCAGGTATTGCATCGGTGCCAGCGTGGCCGCCGGAGCATAGCGCAGCGCCCACGTCATCAGCAGATGCGCCGCAGTGCCCAACAGGCCAATCGACCCCAGCAGGAACCATTCATGGGTTGACGGCGTGATCATCATCAGCGGCTTTAACCCAAGGGATTGCCCCAGCAGAACCGCCGGCAACAGCACCACCACCGCCATCACACCACTGACGGCCTGAAGCCCGATCGGGTCGGTTTCCTTGGCGATCTGCCGGGTGACCAGCATGAACAGTGAAAAGATCACCGCCACCGCCAGCGGCCACAGGGCCGGCAGGCCAATCTCGGCAAAGCTGGGCTGGATCACCAGCAATGTACCGATAAAGCCGACCACACAGGCGATAAGGCGGCGGCTGCCCACTTCTTCATTCAGGACGTATTTGCCCAGCAGCAGCATCAGGAACGGCATGACAAAGGCGATTGCCACCGCATCGGCCAAGGGTAGATGTTTCAGGGCCGTGAACATCGCGCCGATTCCGGCGATATGCAGGCCGGTGCGCAGCATCACCAGTTTCAGCACCCGGCCCTGCATCCGCCACGACCGGCGTGTGAGAATGACCAGTGGGATCAGCAACACGGCCTGTATCCCAAAGCGGATCATAAGCAACTGACCCAGCGGTACGGATTGCCCCAGCAGCTTTGCCACCGCGTCGCCCATCGGGGCGACAACGCAAAAACCCAGCATAAGAAGGATACCCAGAACGGGTCTGTCGTTGTGCATACCCACCACGCTAATCAAGAGGCGAGTGCATTGCAAGTTCAGGTTGCGCTTACTTAAGGTAAACTAATATTTCCGAACAGATTCAACAGTTGGGAACGTTGACCGCAAGCCCACCCAGCGAGGTTTCCTTGTAATTCGTGCTCATGTCCAGCCCGGTCTGGCGCATGGTTTCGATACAGGAATCCAGCGGCACGAAATGGCTGCCGTCGCCGCGCAGCGCCAGGCTGGCCGCCGTCACCGCCTTGACTGCGCCCAAGCCGTTGCGCTCGATGCAGGGCACCTGCACCAGCCCCTTTACCGGATCACAGGTCATGCCCAGGTGATGCTCAAGCGCGATTTCGGCGGCGTTTTCCACCTGCGCCGGCGTGCCGCCCATCACGGCGCAAAGCCCGGCGGCGGCCATGGCGCTGGCGCTGCCGACTTCGGCCTGACACCCGGCCTCGGCCCCGGAAATCGACGCGTTGTACTTGATCAGCCCGCC
>NVQY01000005.1 GCA_002400675.1 Paracoccaceae bacterium
CATAGGGTCGCGCGCCTTGGTTTCACCAAGGTTCAGGTGCCACGGCGCGCGGGTTTTGTCCATGCTTTCCGGCAAAAGCCCGGTGGCGCGGTCTTAATTATGTGCGCCCCGAACGATTGTTGCCAGATTTGCGGCAATTTCGTCGATTGCCCCCATGGCATCCACCGTTTCCAGCACGTCGCGCGCGTCGTAGTAGGTGATCAGCGGCGCGGTTTGCGCGTGATAGGCCTCAAGGCGGCTGGCCACGGTTTCGGCGTTGTCATCGGCCCGGCGCGTCATGTCCTGCCCCTGACATTTGTCGCAGGTGTCAGCGACCTGTGGCGGTTTAAAGCTGTCGTGATAGCCCTCGCCGCAGCCCGCACAGGTAAAGCGCCCCGAGATGCGCGCGACCATTGCCGTGTCCTCGACCTCAAGGCTGATTGCGGCGTTGATTTTCTGGCCGGAATTGCCCAGCAGATCATCCAAGGCTTCGGCCTGAACGGTGGTGCGCGGGAACCCGTCAAGGATCACGCCCTGCGCGCAATCCGCATCGCCCAGACGGTCACCAAGAATGGCGATGACGATGTCGTCGGACACCAGATCGCCAGCCTCCATCACCGCTTTGGCGGCTTTGCCAGCATCGGTTCCGGCAGCGACAGCCGCGCGCAGCAAATCGCCGGTGGACAGTTGCACCAGCCCGAATTTCTCTTCGAGCATACGGGCTTGCGTGCCTTTGCCGGCCCCCGGAGGGCCAAGCAGGATCAGAACGGGGGGTGTCGTTGCGTCTCTCATGCCTTACCCCGCCCGATTGGCGATCAGGTCGTCCACCACCGACGGATCGGCCAGTGTCGAGGTATCGCCAAGCGCGCCATAGTCATTCTCGGCAATCTTGCGCAGGATCCGGCGCATGATCTTGCCAGAGCGGGTTTTGGGCAGGCCCGGCGCCCATTGGATCACGTCCGGCGTGGCAATCGGGCCGATTTCGGTGCGGACCCATGTGCGCAGTTCTTTATACAGCTCCTCGGACGGCGCGACGCCGTTCATCAGGGTCACATAGCAATAGATGCCTTGCCCCTTGATCGGATGCGGATAGCCAACCACGGCGGCCTCGGCCACGCTGACGTGGGCAACCAATGCGCTTTCGACTTCGGCGGTGCCCATGCGGTGGCCGGAGACGTTGATTACGTCGTCCACGCGCCCGGTGATCCAGTAATCGCCGTCTTCGTCGCGTTTGCAGCCGTCGCCCGAGAAGTAATAGCCCTTGTAGTCGCTGAAATAGGTTTTCTCGAACCGTTCATGGTCGCCCCAGATGGTGCGCATCTGACCGGGCCAGCTGTCTTTCAGGCACAGAACGCCCTCAACCGGGTTGCCGTGGATTTCGGCACCAGATTGCGGGTCAAGGATCACCGGTTCGACACCAAAGAACGGCTTCATCGCCGCGCCGGGTTTTGTCGCGTGGGCACCGGGCAGGGGGGTCAGAAGGTGGCCGCCGGTTTCGGTCTGCCACCATGTATCGACGATCGGGCAGCGCCCGCCGCCGACCACGTCATTGTACCAGTTCCACGCCTCGGGATTGATCGGCTCACCCACGGTGCCCAGTAGGCGCAAGGACGACAGATCGCACTTTTCCACCCACTCAGTCCCCTGACCCATCAGCGCACGAATGGCGGTGGGGGCGGTGTAAAACTGGTTCACCTTGTGCTTTTCGCAGACCTGCCAGAACCGCGAGGCATCGGGGTACGTCGGCACACCCTCAAACATCAACGTGGTCGCGCCATTGGCCAGCGGGCCATAGACAATATAGCTGTGCCCGGTGACCCAGCCCACATCCGCCGTGCACCAATAGACATCGCCGTCGTGGTAATCAAAGGTGATCTCGTGCGTCATCGCCGCGTAGGTCAGATATCCGCCGGTGGTATGCACCACGCCCTTAGGCATCCCGGTCGAGCCAGAGGTATACAGGATGAACAACGGATCTTCGGCGGACATTTCCGCCGGGTGGCTGACGTCGCTCGCCTCAAGCGCCATTTCGTTATAATCAAAGTCGCGCCCGTCGATCCATGTGGTCTGCCCGCCCGTGCGCTTGACCACCAGACATTTGACGCCTTCCTTGCAATGCAGCAGCGCCGCATCAACGTTGGATTTCAGCGGAGTCGCCTTGCCGCCGCGCGGCGCATGGTCGGCGGTGATCACCACCTTGGCCTCTGACCCATTAACCCGTGCGGCCAGCGCGTCGGCGCTGAACCCGGCAAAGACGATGGAATGGATCGCGCCGATGCGGGCGCAGGCCAGCATGGCATAGGCGGCCTCGGGGATCATCGGCATATAGATCACCACCCGGTCACCTTTGCGCACGCCCAAGGTTTCAAGGATGTTGGCCATGCGGCAGACAGCCCCATGCAGTTGCTTATAGGTTATGTGCTTGGCCGGCTCATCCGGGCTGTCGGGTTCCCAGATGATCGCCGTCTGGTCGCCGCGCGTGGCAAGATGGCGGTCGATGCAGTTGGCCGAAACGTTCAGGGTGCCGTCGGCGAACCAGTTGATACTGACGTTGCCAAGGGTGAAATCCACGTCCTTGACTTGGGTATATGGCTTGATCCAGTCGATCCGCTGGCCCTGTTCACCCCAGAACGCATCCGGGTCGCTGATCGAGGCGGCGTACATCTCGTTATAGCGCGCCTCGTTGACATGGGCGCGCGCCACTGTGTCGGCGGATGGGGGATAAGTCGGGGATTGCGTTTCGGTCATGATAGGATCTTCCCGTTGTTTTGACGTCTGTTTGGCCCTGTTTAGGCCGGAATCCGGGCAAAACCAATTGTCTCCACCCCTGACGCGAGAATAGCGAGATGTGAAAATTTGTGAATAACCAACGGGAATATAACGATTTGATTGTAAATCCGTTTCGGCCACGCTGGCAGGATTTGTAAATTAGGTGGCCTTTTGGGGAAATTGCCGTTGGTGAACAATGCTTTGTCTGTCAACGCGAAATTATTGCGGTATGCGCCGGTATCCCGATTATGCAATCACACACCACCCGACCCGTTGCCCGGGCGGTGTGACATTTTGTTTCGCCCTTTGGCCGCGCCAAGGTTTCCCCGGTCGCCCCCCAACCGGGACGACGGCGAGTCGCGCATAATCTGCGCCCAAATCGCGCACAACGTGGGCACTGTAAAGACTTGGCAACGGCGTTGCTTGGCGATAGCGTTACGCGCAAGCGGCCACTTAACAGGACCGCACGATTGGGAGAACATATATGAACAAGATGTTGACCGGGGCTATTGCCGCCGCCGTCGCCGTTTCCTTTGTCACCGAAGCTTCGGCTTTGGAGTGGAATGTATCCGTCTGGGGCAAGCGGCGCGCCTTTACCGAGCATGTCGAAAAGCTGGCCGAGTTGGTAAGCGAAAAGACCAACGGCGAATTCACCCTGAACATCAGCTATGGTGGTCTGTCCAAGAACAAGGAAAACCTTGACGGTATCAGCATCGGTGCCTTTGAGATGGCCCAGTTCTGCGCCGGCTATCACCGCGACAAGAACCCTACCATCACCGTTCTGGAACTGCCGTTCCTTGGCGTGAACACGCTTGAGGAAGAGGTCGCCGTGGCCAATGCGGTCTATGCGCACCCGGCCGTGCAGGCCGATCTGGCGCGCTGGAATGCCAAGTTGCTGATGACTTCGCCAATGCCGCAGTACAACATCGTCGGCACCGGTGAGCCTCGCGATACGCTGGCCAAGATGAAAGGTATGCGCGTGCGTGCCACCGGCGGGATCGGCAAAGCGTTCGAGGCAGTTGGTGCCGTACCCACATCCGTAACCGCGACCGAAGCCTATAACGCCATGGAAAGCGGCGTTGTCGATACCGTGGCCTTTGCCCAACATGCGCATCTGGCCTATGGCACCATCAACCGCGCCGACTGGTGGACCTCGAACCTGAACCCCGGCACTGTGAACTGCCCGGTTGTGGTCAACATTGACGCCTACGAAGACCTTAGCCCGGAATTCAAGGCGGCGTTGGATTCATCGGTTGCGCCGGCGATCGACCACTACCTTGCCAACTACGGCGCGCTGCTGGACAAATGGGAAGGCATCCTGACCGAAAAGGGTGTGACCAAGGTCGTGATCGCCGAGTCCGAACTGGCTGAATTCCGCAAGCTGGCCGCTGATCCGATCCGTGAAAAGTGGATTGCCGACATGGAAGCCCAAGGCATTCCCGGTCAGGAACTGTATGATCTGGTTCAGACCACGCTGAAAGAAACACGCGCCAACTAGGCCGTTGTCATCCGGGCCGGGCGCAGATTGCGTCCGGCCCGTTTTCGTGACGTAACTAACGCCCTGATGTGCCCCCCCCAATGTGACCCCGAAATGTGACAAGGATTAGATGCCATGGCCGGACACTCTGCTGTGTTGGAAGATGGCAGCCTTCTTAGCCGTCTGGACCAAAAGCTGCTCAAGCTGGAAGTGTTCATGGCGCTGCTTAGCGGGCTGGCAGTGTTTTCGATCATGGTTCTGGCGGTGATTTCGGTGGGCGGGCGCAACCTGTTCAACGCGCCGTTGCCGGGCTATGTGGACTGGATTGAACAGGTGATGCCGTTGCTGGCGTTTCTGGGCATCGCTTATGTACAGCGTGACGGCGGGCATATCCGCATGGACATCGTTATCGGCCGGTTGCGCGGGCGGGCCATGTGGCTGGCGGAACTGTTCTCGGTTGTTCTGGTGCTGCTGCTGATGATCGCGCTGGTCTACGGCAGCTGGTCGCATTTCCTGCGCAGCTTTGATTTCGCCGCCCCCCTGTGGAGCCGTGACAGCACCATCGACATCGGCCTGCCGATCTGGCCGACCAAACTGTTGGTGCCGGTGTCGTTTTCGGTGCTGTGCCTGCGGTTGGTTTTGCAGATATGGGGGTATGGGCGGGCATTTATACGCGGGGAAACACGCCCGGTTGCAGTGCCCTTGATACAGGATGCCGCCGCACAGGCCGCAGCCGAAGCCGATCAGCTGGACGGGTAGGGCAGAATTATGGATTCGATTGAAATTGGCCTTTGGGTCACGGCTGGCATGCTGGCGATGGTATTCTTGGGCATGCGCGTGGCCTTTGCCGCCGCTTTGGCCGGGTTGGTGGGGATATTCCTGATCTTCTGGGCCAAGTTCGGCTTTGAGACGGACAAGATCGGCAAAGCGATGATTGTCTCGATCAAGGTGGCGGGGCAGGTGCCCCATTCCAAGGTGTCCTCGCAAGCGCTCAGCCTGATCCCGACCTTTATCCTGATCGGCTATCTGGCCTATTACGCCGGCCTGACCAAGGCCCTGTTCGAGGCTGCCAAGCGCTGGATCGCCTGGGTGCCGGGTGGCCTTGCGGTGGCCACGGTGTTCGCCACGGCTGGCTTTGCGGCTGTTTCCGGCGCTTCGGTGGCGACGGCGGCGGTGTTTGCGCGCATTGCCATCCCGGAAATGCTGGCGATCGGCTATAACAAGAAATTTGCCGCAGGTGTGGTGGCCGCAGCCGGCACGCTGGCGTCGCTGATCCCGCCCTCGGCCATATTGGTGATCTACGCGATCATCGTCGAACAGGACGTGGGCAAGCTGTTGCTGGCGGGGTTCATTCCCGGGGTGTTTTCGGCCATCGTCTATGCTGCGTTGATCATCGGCATTGCCATGGTGTTCAAATCGGTCGGCCCGCCGGTCACCGGTTTCACCTGGCGCGAGCGGTTTGAATCGCTGCCCCCCGCGCTGCCCATCGTGTTCGTGATCGTCATCATCATCTTTTTTGTCTACAACCCGTTTGGCGGTGACGCCTGGGGCACTCCGACCGAAGGCGGCGCGTTGGGGGCGTTTGTGGTGTTCCTGATGGCGCTCTATCGCGGCATGCGCTGGGAACAGTTGAAATCGGCCCTGCTGGAAACTGCCAAGCTGACGGTGATGATCTTTTCGATCATCTGGGGCGTGCTGATCTATGTGCGCTTTCTCGGGTTCGCCGACCTGCCGGGGGTGTTTTCCGACTGGATCACCTCGCTTGATATGGCACCGATGATGATCCTGATTTTTATCCTGCTGGGCTATGCCGTTTTGGGCATGTTCATGGACGCAATTGGCATGTTATTGCTGACCCTGCCGGTGGTTTACCCCGCCGTGATGGCGCTGAACGGTGGCGAAATGGTCTCGGCCGCCGATTCCGCCTTTGGCATGAGCGGGCCGATGTGCGCGATCTGGTTTGGCATTCTGGTGGTCAAGATGGCCGAGTTCTGTCTGATCACCCCCCCCATAGGCCTGAACTGTTTCGTGGTGGCTGGCGTGCGTCCGGACATCTCGGTGCAGGATGTGTTCAAGGGCGTGATGCCGTTCTTTATCGCTGACGGCGTGACCATCGCCCTGCTGGTGGCATTCCCCGGAATCGTCCTCTACCTGCCGCGATTGGTGGGATAGCGCCACGCCAAAAGGCCCGCGCGGTTAGGGCGGGCCTTTTTGGGTGCTGGAAAAGAGGTATGGCGTCAGGCTGCTGGTCTTAGCTCAAGCGCGTCATCGGACATACACGAAATCTCAAGCCCGCCCGCATAGACCACATGCGGCGCGTCAAAGCCCAGTTGATGCAGCAGCATCTTTTGCGGCCCCAGATCGCAGACAAATTCAGCATCCACCAGCGCATCGGCGCGTACCATGGCGCGATCATTGCCAAACATCGCCTTGGCCCGCCAATCGCGCAGCAGTACCATCTGCGCCGCTGGCAACACCAGATCCTGATCCGGGCGCAGGTGTCCCAATGACCCGGCGGCAAAGGAAATCGCCCGTGTGATCAGGCGACGATGTTGGATGGTTTTTAGCCTGACCATCCCCGCATCGCGGGTTATGATGCGATCCCCGGGCGACAGAAATTCCACCGGAATCTCACCCTCCTGGGTTAACAGGATCGTACCTGAAATCAGCCCGGCCTTGCGGGCCGGCATGGAATTGGGGCGCAATTTCGGGATTCTCCCGATTGCACGCCCGACCGTATTCGGTTTCATGGCGTTCTCGCTCAGTTGCCTCAGTATTTTTCCCTGAGAATACGGCAGAAAGGCGCCCTTGTCGCGGCTTTTTTGCCACCGGGATTGGGTCGGTGTGGGGTTGGGCGGAAATCCTGGCAAAAACACGCCGGGATCGCCTGTTGGTGGCGTGGGTCGGATTTCCTCTCGCATCCCTGCGGTTCCTTTGCTATGAGCGCGGCAATGCGGGTGTGGCGGAATTGGTAGACGCACCAGATTTAGGTTCTGGCGCCTATGGCGTGGGGGTTCGAGTCCCTTCACCCGCACCATTTTTATTTTAAATGATAAAGCCGATCTTTGCTCTCAGTTCACTTCGGGTAAGTGACCCGCTTAGGCACTTTCCTATTTTGTTCTCTGCTTTCGCATCTGACCTAGGAAAACTCTTTGTCGTGGGGAATTTGGGCCAGACGGTCCTGTAAGCTTCGGTGTCGTAATTCCCATCCCTTGGCTGGCGGGGTTTCCGGTGCCTGAGATTGAGCTTCTTTAATCGAGGAAACCTTGATCTCAGCGGTTGTTGACTCAGTCACGTCGCGGATATGCAGGCTTGCCAGTGTCGCCCGCAAGACAGTTCGGCGTGATCACCCACCCATTGCCCGGCAGGCGATGCTTACATCGCTGAGAGGGGGGCAACCTGGAAATCCGCGAGGAAATGAAAAAGATCGCCCGCAAACGCCATGGGGTTGGTTACAGGCGGATCGGTGTGCTGCTGGAACGCGAAGGCATGAAAATGAACCACAAGAAACTTTACCAGTTCTGCACAGATGAAAACCTGTCCGTGTGGCAGCGACGAGGACGCAAGCGCGCCAGAGGGGCGGGCCGGGATTTCGGCACCGCACACGCACAAATATACGTCTTTGATGCAAAAATACAATGAAACCATCCCGCTACTGTTATTCCCAGCCGCTTAGTTTAAGGGAGGGAGGCAGCAGAAAGGGATTGAATGATGGGAACTTCACAGAGCGTGCCGGAACTGATTGCAGCGGCACAAGCCAATGCAAAGATATTCGAAGATCAAATTTTGAAACACGCAGACGGACAGGACGAATCCGACGCCCAAGCTCAAGACCTTAACGCGGCGATCGTCGCGCTTGAATTGGCAGCCGTAGATACATTCACTCTTTTTGAGTCGCGTATGCAGCACCACTTCAAACGGGGTCCGTTCTCACGGAAATTACGCGCATTGCTCTTGGGGGCTGGGCGCACTGACCTAGCGGATCGGATTCACACATATTATCTGGCAATCAACGTGCTTAAGCACGGAACCGGCGCGAGCTATCGGGAATTGCGTGACGCGCCAACCGCTCTTTTCCGTGTGAGGCCCGTCGAAAGTGTTGCCTCTGGGGGCGAACACGCGCCCTTGGGTCTTATAGATGTTAGCGCGCCGGGCTTTTTTGATGGGCTTGCCACAACGCTTCTTGAGGCCCACCAATTCCTTGAAAACAAATAGCTTCGCCCCCCCCCTGCACTGGAATGAAGGGGCGCTGCATGGCGCTTGCTACGTCCTCAACTGAGAAAGTCCACATATCCGATGTCTGATCCTTGCATGAAAATGGTATTGGTGACCCCTGAAATTCCGTACAACACAGGTGCGATCGGGCGAACTTGCGTGGCGTTGAATCTAGAGCTGATCCTGATCAAACCTTATGGATTTTCCCTTGACGAAAAGGCAGTGCGACGGGCCGGAACCGACTATTGGAAATATGTGAACCTTAGTGAATATGACAGTTGGCAAAGTTTTCTGGCGGAGCGCAGGCCACCGCCCGAACACTTATACTTCTTCGAGGAACACGGTGCGCAAACAGTCTACGATCCGGACTATCAGGACGACGCCTATTTGGTGTTTGGGTGTGAATCCAAAGGCCTGCCATTTGAGATACTTGATGGTATGAAAGATCGGACATTTAGGTTGCCAATGCTCGATTCACGTGTTCGATCACTCAATCTGGCAAATGTGGCGGCTGCTGTTGTTTATCAAGCCATGCGCACTCAACTGGGCGGTTGAAAACAGCCCATGGCGTGATCGCTGGCAATGTCCGCTCTGCGATCATGGCCCGGATGAAGATGCAGTACTTTGAACTTATGACCGGTCTGACGGGTTGCGCCGCAGCATATCAGGCACTGGTTAGGGACCGCAATGGGCCGCTCACGATAGCCGCCGACAGGTGCCTATACAATGCACGCATTTTGGCGGACCGGTGTTCCAATGCCGTCACCGACAAAATTACTTGAAAACCGCAGTCAGCTTATGCTGATTTATTTTGTGATTTCTTGCCTGTCTTAGTTGGCCGCTGRCCCTGCTGTCYGGCAGTWCCGTYRAGCGCCWGATACCARGCAGRYTTSYGRACAGGGTTSGCACCTGGGCGTTTCACCTTAGGYTTTTTGGATTTAGGCATGGGKTATCCTTTCCGGATTTCAGGCAGACATAGAAGGTTTGTGGCTGGATTGACACCGCCCATTTGAACTTGGATTTGGTATTCGCGCCAAGCGAGATCAAGACCTGGCCGATACCTGACCCATGCCTGGCCGATCGATAAAACTGCGCCGGACAGTCCCAGTCCCAGTTAATACGGACCTTGATGGAAAGAAGGAACTTTTTTCGCAAGCGCGCTTGGGTCCGCAAGTTTTTTTGGACAATAGCGCATTTTCGACGATCGCCTCAGGTGTGGATTTCTCGGCCGCCAGATTATCGATCATACCCGTGTCGATGAACCCGGCATAGATGCCAATCACGTCGACCCCCAATTTCTGAAAATCCCAGCGCATAGAATGTGTAAGCGACATGGCAGCGGCTTTGCTGGCCGCGTAGGTGCCAAACGGCCCGAATGGCACAAGGCTAGCGGTCGACAGCGACGTTGGTTTTCGTCGGCTGGCTCCCTATGGCGTCGTGATCTTYGCCCGCAGCTATTCTTCTTTCAGACCGGCGCTTCTCAATCGGTTTYGGTCCTGACCCTAGGCAATTTCACCTAATGTWTGGACYAAAAGGTGCTTTGGAAAAGCCCTAATWTGYTGGCATTAYGAGRANTTTATGAGATTTAGGTGCCTTTGGTGCGCGCGCGCCTTCACCCGCACCACTCTTTTATCTTACGGTGCGCAGCACCTCCGATGGGGCGGGCTGGCCGCCCGACACGCGGTCGCGTGTTTGGGCGTTGCGTCGGGCGTTTGTACTGTGGGTCAGGTGGGGTGGTCGCGCGGTGCGTTGGTGAAAATGTATCTGTTTGGCACCGTGGTAAGGGCAGAGGCGCAACAGCGGTTGTCACGCCAAGTCCGGTCAAGGCATAATCCCATCAGCGAAGCAGCACAATGAACCCCCGCGTGATGGCCCGGAAAATCCTGATACCCATACTGGCCCTGGCCATACTGGTGACCTTTGCGGCCCCCCTGTGGGCAGGCGACCCCAAACCGGTGGCAAAAATCGGCGGCACATTGCAGATCTACGGCCAGTTTAGCCCGGCGTCGCTGACCTTTGACGATGGTGGCCAGACATCCAGCCTCGTGGTGGACAACTCAAACTCAAACAGCCGGGTTGGCCTGTGGTATCGCCGCCCGTTTGTCTGGGGTCAGCTGAACGTCAACTTTGAAACGGCAGTGGGCTTTCGCGGCTCTAACAGCATCAGCCAGAACTTCCAGATATCCGACTGGGGCTGGAGCAAGTCGAACATCCGCAAAGCCGAGGTGATCTGGGAAACCAGCCGGATCGGCACGTTCTATCTGGGGCAGGGGGCCATGGCCAGCGACGGCGTGGCAAACCGCGATCTGTCGGGCACCTCTATCGTGTCTTATGTGGGGATACCGGATGTCGCCGGGGCATTTTTCCTGCGCACGCAGGCGGGCGGTTTGTCACCGGTGGCTATCGGTGCCGTATTCCCCAATTGCGACGGCGGGCGGCGCACGCGGTTGCGCTATGACACCAGATCGTTCCGGGGAGTGGTCTTTTCCACCTCGATTGGCAAGCAGGTGCTGTCCAACCTCGCGCAAACGCAGGACAGCGACGCGGTGATCCGCTATGATCGCGACTTTGACCGGTTCAGGATCATCGCCGCCGGTGGATACACATGGATCAACCGCAAGACCGCCGCCAACAACCGCACGGTGGTCGGGTCGTTTTCGATCGAGCACAAGGCCACCGGCCTTAGTTTCACCACCTCAAGCGGCAGCCGGAATACCCAAGGCAGCTATCGCTACTTCAAACTGGGCTACAAGGCTGAATTGCCCCGGGTTGGGCCGTTTTCGATTTCGATCGACTATTACGGGGCCAATAACATGGTCATTGGCGGGTCGCGTTCTGAAAGCTATGGGATGGGCATCCTTCAGAGGTTTTCCAACCCGCGCGTAGAGGCCTATCTGGGGGTGCGCACATACCGTTTCACTGACCCGTCACCAGTGCGTTACCAGGACGCAGACTCTGTCCTGGTTGGTGCTAGATGGAAATTCTGAACGGTCAGACGGTGCGCATAGGGGCGAATTGCGACCATTTGGTGAACTGGATCACGCGACCGTAAAGCCTGCGTGACGCGCCCCCTGACGGCCTTGTGCGTCCGCGTCTGTATTCTATCGTATACCCAGCCCGTTTGATCTGAGACAAAGTAATATTGTCCGGCCAGGCGTATGGCTACGCAACCTTACTTCAACCAATAGTGGGAATCGTCATGACCAGATCCATCACAAGTAAATTGGCCTTGTTTGCGGTTGCCGCAGGCTTTGCGATGCCTGCCGCCGCCGAAATGAAATTCGAAAACGGGTCAGGGGGCAGCGTCCTGTTGTATGGCCAGTTCGACCCGGGATACCTGTCGTTTGACGACGGGGTGACCACCACCAGCGAACTGGTGGACAACACGAACTCGAACAGCCGCGTCGGCCTTTGGGTGCGCCAGCAATACGGTGAAAACCTGTTTACCTTCAACTTTGAGACCGCCCTTGGGTTCCGCCCGTCGGCAGGCTTAAGCCAAAATTTCACACCCAAAGGGGTGAACTGGCAACGGACCAACATCCGTAAGGTTGATTTCGCACTGAAAACGCCGCGCTATGGTACATTCTCGGCTGGTCAGGGCAGCATGGCCACCGACGGCGCCGCCGAAGTAGATCTGTCCGGTACGTCGCTGGTAACTTATGTTTCGATCCCCGACACCTCAGCGGCTTTTCAGTTTCGGACAAGTGCGGGTGCACTATCAGGCAAATCCATTGGTGGGGCCTTTGGTGATTTTGATGGCGGGCGACTGGGTCGTGTCCGCTATGACACACCAAGTTTCAACGGGTTCACGGTATCAGCGGCTTATGGTGATAACATCCTGGCCACCAATGTTACTTTCAAAACTTCGGACATTGCGTTGCGCTACGCCGGGGACGCGGGTGACTTCAAGTTGAAAGGCGCGGTTGGTTACAAGCATGTCGAACTGGCGGCCGGCGTTACGTTTAATGACACCATTGGATCGTTCAGCGTGTTGCACGCGTCGGGTTTCAACGCCACGATTGCCGCCGGTAATCGATCGACCAACGGCGATTACGGATATGGCAAGCTGGGGTATCGGGCCAATTGGTTCGATATTGGCGAAACCGCGCTGTCGGTTGACTATTATCGCGCCAATGATCGGGTATCTGCCGGATCCACGTCGACCTCTTACGGTTTTGGTGCCGTGCAGAAGTTCGACAAGTACCGGGTCGAGGCCTATCTGGGCTATCGCACCTATCAACTGACCGAAACTGCGGCGAGCTATCAGGACGCCTCATCCGTTCTGTTTGGCGCGCGCCTCAAGTTTTAGGCGTTGATTCCCGCCCGTCTGGGCACCGGTGCTGCAATGCCTCTTGCGCAGCACCGCGTGGGGCAATAAAAGGCGACAAAATTGTCTGGGCGCGCGTCTTTGCGCGCCCCTAACCTTATGGGGAACACGGGATGCAAGTCACCGAGACGCTGAATGAAGGTCTGAAACGCGGATACGCGATCACTGTCACCGCCGCAGAGCTGGAAGCAAAGGTTGGCGAAAAGCTGGCCGAGGCGCAGCCCGAAGTTGAGATGAAGGGTTTTCGTAAGGGCAAGGTTCCCATGGCGCTGCTGAAAAAGCAGTTCGGCCAGCGTTTGATGGGCGAAGCAATGCAAGAAAGCATTGATGGCGCCATGAACAAACATTTCGAGGATAGCGGCGACCGTCCCGCCATGCAGCCCGACGTCAAGATGACCAACGAAGACTGGAAAGAGGGCGACGACGTTCAGGTCGACATGTCCTACGAGGCACTGCCGGTGATCCCCGAGGTCGATCTGTCCTCTGTCACGCTGGAAAAGCTGGTGGTCAAGGCCGACGACGCTGCCATCACCGAAGCGCTGGAAAATCTGGCCGAGACCGCGCAGGATTTCGAATCCCGCAAGAAAGGCACCAAGGCCAAGGATGGCGATCAGATCACCATGGATTTCCTTGGCAAGGTCGACGGTGAACCGTTCGAAGGCGGCGCCGCAGAGGATTATCCGCTGGTTCTGGGGTCGAATTCGTTCATTCCCGGCTTTGAAGAGCAGCTGGTTGGCGTGACAACCGGCGAAGAAAAAGACGTCACCGTCAATTTCCCCGACGATTATCAGGCCGAGCATCTGGCCGGCAAAGAGGCCGTGTTTGCCTGCACCATCAAGGATGTGAAAAAGCCGGTTGCCGCCAAGATCGACGATGAACTGGCCAAGAAATTCGGGGCCGAAGATCTGGCCGCGCTGAAAACCCAGATTGGTGAACGTCTTGAGGCCGAATATGCCGGCGCTTCGCGCGCCATCATGAAGCGGTCTTTGCTGGATCAACTCGACGCGCTGGTGTCGTTCGACCTGCCGCCATCGCTGGTCAGCGCCGAAGCCGGGCAGATCGCCCATTCGCTGTGGCACGAGGAAAACCCCGACGTCGAGGGCCACGACCACCCCGAGGTCGAACCAACCGACGAGCATAACAAACTGGCCGAACGCCGGGTGCGTCTGGGTCTGTTGCTGGCCGAACTGGGCGGCAAGGCCGAAGTCGAGGTTTCCGACGCCGAGATGACCCAAGCCATCATGAATCAGGCCCGTCAGTATCCGGGGCAAGAACGTGAGTTCTTTGAATTCGTTCAGAAGAACCCGCAGATGCAACAGCAGATGCGCGCGCCCTTGTTCGAAGACAAGGTTGTTGATTACGCGTTCGAACTGGCCAAGACCAGCGACAAGGAAGTCTCAAAGGACGACCTGCAAAAAGCTGTCGAGGCGCTTGAGGAAGAGTAACTTTTCCCCAACGTTCCAATTTTTTGAAAAGGCCGCCCCATCCCGGGCGGCCTTTTTGCATTTTGGCAAAAAGAATCAGTTGATGCTCTGCCTTCTACATTTTGTCGATCCCGCGAATCGGTTTCGCTATGGGTGACGGAAAAACAAAATCATCGGGCGGGCAGGCCAATAAAAAGGGATACGCGAGGGTTCGTGCTGGTGGCGACGGTCAAGGACGAAGGTCCTTCGATTGTCGAATGGGTGGCATGTCACCTGAACATCGGCGTCACTGATATCATCAACTATCAGAACGATTCCACCGACGGCATGCAAAAGCTGTTGGGCACCATGGCGCTGGATGGCGACGAATTCCTGCTGGTCAAGGTCGGGGATGGCAAGGTGGCCGATCTGGTTGACGCGGTGCCCGAGGGCATCAATTCAATTCAGGTGAACTGGAAGCTGTTTGGCAACTTCAACCGCAAGAGCACCTCGGACGCGCTGGTTAGCGAGGATTTTGTCTGGTGCGAGAAATCAGGCCGCATCGCGCTGCATCTGATCGGGTTCAAAAGCCTGTTCCGGCCATCGGATTATGTCCGTCCGGGCAATCACCGCCCCAAGGGTCTGCGCGAAGGCAAGGTTGATCAGATCTGCAACGGGTCAGGGTTGAAAGAAGGGTTTTTCGACGCCAAAGGCTGGCATTCGGCAGATACCCAGATGCGCAAACTGGCGCAGGTCAACCATTATGTGATCCGCGACGCCCAGCGTTTCATGATCAAGTCGGCGCGCGGGCGCACGTTGAACGAAGAACGCGACGTCATAACCGAATACTGGCGCGAATACGATCTGACCGGAGAACTGGACGCAGATCTGGCGGTTCAGGCCAACGCCACGCGGGCGAAGATGAAGGAAATGGACGACGCCTGCAACGGTCGGCTGACCTTTCTGACCGACCACGCGCGGCGGATTCAAAAGGAGCGGTTTGACGAATTGATGAGCGAACAACAGCACCGCGAGGTGTCTTCCACCATCACCGGGGATGTCTTGCCTCACGTCGCTGAGGTCGTGGAAAAGGTCAAAAAAATTGCGTGACGGCAATAACCCCGGGTCGTAAGGCGTTTTCTGGGGTCGTGTAACTTAGTGCAAGCCAGTTTTAGGTAAGGGGTGGACTATGAGTAAGAGATTGATGGCCGAATTCGTTGGCACGTTTTGGTTGGTTCTGGGCGGGGGCGGTAGTGCGGTCATGGCCGTAGGGGTGGCGGATGTCGGCATTGGCTGGCTGGGTGTTTCGCTGGCGTTTGGTTTGACTGTGATGACAATGGCCTTTGCGGTCGGGCATATTTCGGGCGGGCATTTCAATCCGGCGGTAGCGCTTGGGTTGGTGACGGGCGGGCGTCATGATGCCAGGGATCTGGTGCCATACTGGGTGGCGCAGGTGGCCGGCAGTATCTGCGCCGCGGCGGTGTTGTATCTGATCGTCTCCAACGCCGCCGGGTTCACTGGGGTTGGCGGGTTTGCCTCCAACGGGTACGGCGAGGCCTCGCCGCAGGGTTACAACATGATTGCCGCGCTGGTGACGGAAACCGTGATGACCGCGTTTTTTCTGATCATCATTCTTGGGGCGACGTCCTCGGGGGCGCCCAAGGGGTTTGCGCCGATTGCCATCGGTCTGGGTCTGACGCTGATCCATCTGATATCGATTCCGGTGACCAATACGTCCGTCAATCCGGCGCGCTCAACCGGGGTGGCGCTGTTTGCCGATGGTCCTGCGTTGGGGCAGTTGTGGCTGTTTTGGGTTGCGCCGCTGGTTGGGGCCGCTCTTGGCGCGATCATCTGGAAGGCGATGACCACCGACGATTAATGCCGGCAACACACGGGCCCAAGAAAATTCGCCGAATTTTCTTCTGCGGTCGCGTGGTCGGGTCAGGCGAGAACCGGGCGTTTTGTTGCGGGCGCGCGTGGGGTCAGTTCACCAGCCCGGTTTCCACCAACATGCCCCGGCGTTTTGCCTCGTAGTAGAAGCCGCGCGAATACCATTTGACCGCCACGTCATAGCTGCCATCCGCCAAAAGCCATGCCCCACGCAGGTACTTTCCCGCGTATTTGAGGTTGGTTTCCGCGTCCAGCAGGTCCCTGGCCGGGCCGCTGAACCCCATAGAGCGCGCCGTGGCCGGCAAAATCTGCATCAGCCCATAATAAGGTCGGTTGATCGCGCCCGGCCTATGGGTGCTTTCGCGGATGATGACCCGGTGGACCAGTGGGCGCGGGATTTCGTACAGGTCAGCGTATTTGTTGATCAGCTGGCGCAGTTCCGGCGTTTCATTCGGGTAGAGCGGCGGTTCGGGGTGCGACTGGCTGCTGCGCCGTTGCTGGCCGCCGCAAGCGGCGGTGGTCAGGGTGGCACCCAGTACAATCAACAGGTGGCGGCGGGAAAGGCTGGACATGGCACTCGTTCTGATTAGGAAACCTTAGCGTTCTTTAGGTCCAATTCGCGCCAGAGCAAAGGGCAGCAACCGGAGGGTGTCGAATGTGGCAAGGCATTGCCGACGTTACGTTCGCCCAAAGGTGGGCTTGATTTGCCAATCCCGCCCCATCACGGTGGCGGTACCCAACACAAAGGTTGCCCCCCATGCCCCACCTCAGTTTCAGCCGCGAAGGTTTTGATCAGTTCCGCGCCAATGACCGGCCCGGCCCGATCCACATGCTGAATTTGGTGTTGCTGCGCGATCAGGCGGTTTACGAGGACGGCGCCATCGCTACCGGGGCCGAGGCCTATGGCACCTATGGCCGCCTAAGCGCGCCTGTTCTGGCCCGCGTGGGCGGGCATCTTGTCTGGCGCGGGGCGATGGAGCAGATGTTGATCGGGCCGCAGGACCAATCGTGGGATCTGTGTTTTATCGTCCAATACCCTGAACCCGGCGCGTTTACCGACATGCTGAAGGACCCGGAGTACCGCGTTGCCATGCCACACCGACAGGCCGCCGTGCTGGATTCCCGCCTGATCCGTATGGCACCGCTGCCGGTGGGCGAAGACTTTGGCGGGTCAGGGGACTAGCGGGTCTTGACCCGTTCCCCCTGACCTGAACTCGCCCCGTTTCAACCCTGTCCTGACCGGCACCGCTGGGCCGCGCCTGACCTTCCCCCCGGGAAGGCGCATTGCAACGTCGCAAAATCATCTAAGGTATCGGAGGCGGCGCGCATTTGCCTGATTGCACCCTTAACGACGCCTTCCCAAGGTCAGGCGCACCCCTTTGCCTATCTCACCCGCGCCAGATCCACCCGCCGCCCAGAATACGACTGCCGCCCGATTCGTAGAACACACAAGCCTGCCCCGGCGACACTCCTTCTTCGGGGGTCAGCAACTCAACCTCGGCGGTGCCATCCGCGTGGGGGCGCAGGATCGCCTCGCGTGCAGGGCGAGTGGAACGCACCTTGACCATCACCGGCCATTCCGTGCGGCTGCTTAGTGCGTCATCCCCCAGCCAGTTGATTTCCCGCACCGGAATGATCCGCGTGGCCAGCATGTCCTTTGGTCCGACGATCACCTGTTTGGCGTCAACGTCCAGCCGCACCACATACAAAGGATCCGCCAACCCGCCGATGCCCAGTCCCCGCCGCTGACCTATGGTATAATGAATGACCCCGTCGTGTTTGCCCAGAACCCGCCCGTCCGCATGCACGATCTGCCCTGATTCGCCGGCACCGGGGCGCAATTTCTCGATTACGGACGCATAATCGCCGTTTGGTACAAAACAAATGTCCTGACTGTCGGGTTTATCCGCCACCGCCAGCCCAAATTGCGCCGCCAACGCGCGGGTGGCATCCTTGGACGGCAAATGGCCCAGCGGAAACCGCAGATACTCCAGCTGATCCGGGGTGGTCGAAAACAGAAAATACGACTGATCGCGATTGGCATCAGCAGCAGAGTGCAATTCCGGCCCATTCGCGCCGATCTTGCGCTGAATATAATGCCCGGTGGCCATGCAATCGGCCTCAAGATCACGTGCAGTCTGCATCAGATCCTTGAACTTCACCCGCTCATTACAGCGGATACAAGGTACCGGCGTGGCCCCGGCCAGATAGCTGTCAGCAAATTCATCAATCACCGCATCCTTGAAAATGTTTTCATAATCAAGCACATAATGTGGAAACCCGCGTTCCTCGGCGACCCGGCGTGCATCATGAATGTCGATGCCGGCACAGCACGCACCCTTTTTCGACAACGCCGCGCCATGGTCATACAGCTGCAACGTCACCCCAACCACGTCATAGCCCTGATCGGCCAGCATGGCGGCGACCACGGAACTGTCCACGCCCCCGGACATGGCCACGACCACGCGGGTTTCGGACGGTGGTTTGGCAAAGCCAAGCGAATTCAATGGGGTGTCGGTATCAAGCGCCATGTCGGCGACTCCTTGGGTGATTTGGGAAGGCCGTTCAGAATATAGGAAAATACGAACTATCCACAAGGGGTGGTTTCATTGCCCGTTAAGGCCATTGCCCCACAATCCCCCTTGTCATGCGAAGGAACAAGGCAATGTTTTTGAAAAAAGTGGACGGCCCGCGGGCCGTGACCCTGGCCGACGGGACGGTGATGACCCGCGCCGATCTGCCGCCTGCGACAACCCAGCGATGGGTTGCCTCGCGCAAGGCGGCGGTGGTGCGGGGGGTTGTGTATGGGTTGATCACGCAGTCGGACGCGCTGCGACGATACGGATTAAGCGAGGAAGAGTTTCAGGGGTGGGTTGGTGCCGTCGCTGACCACGGAATCGACGCTTTGAAGGCAACTGCGGTTAAAAAGTATCGACAACCTAAGGGAGAGTCTCCATAATCTTACTCATGGTAACGCTGGGTTAACCTTTATTGGTCAAGGTTAACGCAAATGGGATCAAAGTAACGGCGGAGATAGAAAAAATGCGTGTATTACTGGTCGAGGATGACCCGACAACCTCAAAAAGCATTGAACTGATGCTGACCCATGCCAACCTGAACGTCTATGCGACGGATCTGGGGGAAGAAGGCATAGATCTGGCCAAGCTCTATGATTACGATCTGATCCTGCTGGATCTGAACCTGCCGGACATGAATGGACACGAGGTGCTGCGACAGTTGCGACTGGCGCGCATTGAAACGCCTATTCTGATCCTGTCAGGGGCGGATGATACCGAAAGCAAGATCAAGGGATTTGGCTTTGGTGCCGATGATTACCTGACCAAACCGTTCCACCGTGAAGAACTGGTGGCACGTATTCATGCGATCATCCGCCGTTCAAAAGGTCATTCGCAATCGGTCATCCACACGGGCAAGATTGCCGTGAATCTGGATGCCAAGACGGTTGATGTGGACGGGTTGGCAGTGCATCTGACCGGCAAGGAATATCAGATGCTGGAATTGCTGAGCCTGCGCAAGGGCACGACCCTGACCAAGGAAATGTTCCTGAACCATCTGTATGGCGGCATGGATGAACCGGAACTTAAGATCATCGACGTGTTCATTTGCAAGCTGCGCAAGAAACTGAACACGGCGACGGGCGGCGAAAACTACATCGAAACGGTGTGGGGACGTGGCTATGTGTTGCGTGAACCGCACCCGGATCATCTGGACAATGACACCCCCCGCATTGCCGTCGGGGCCTGACGCGGACGTTATCGACCTGTGCCACAGGGGCTGACACAGCTTGTCAGATCTGCGGCGCAGGGTTCAGGCTTTGCTGATGGCTTTCCAGATCAAAGCCCAGTCGCGTTGTCAGTTGCACCAGATGCGCGGTGGTGCCGGCTTGGGTTTTCTGCAACAGGTTGGCGCGGTGAAACTCTACCGTTTTGGGGCTGATGCCCAGGTCCTCTGCAATCGCCTTTGAGCCATGGCCGTTACAGATCAGACACAGAACTTCGCGTTCCCGCCGGGTCAGGCTGTTGAACTTTGCCCGAACCGCTTGGGTCTCTGCTGTGTCGGGCGCATCGCCCGGTGCGGTCCTGACCGGAATACGCCGCAAGATCAGTAACAGAGTTGCCCCGACAAACAGGCTTAGCAGGATACCAAGGGCAAACGCCGTCAGCACCGGGTTCTGCGACACCCACCCTACCGGAGATTTCGCGCCGCGTGGGCGGGCCTGAAAATCAGTCAGTAGTTGGCGAACACCTCCGTAAGACAATGGTGTTGACCATATGTCCAACAGCCCGAACTGCGCGCGAATTTGCGGGTTCTGGGTGTTCAGCAAGGCAAGGCTCACATTTTCACGCAGAAGTTTGTCGATCCACGGCAGCGCCAGAAATGGCCACTCGGGGTACAGATGGCCGGTGACCAGATAGGGGTAGTCCGGTTGCGATTTGCTGTCGAGAACCTCGAAATCTGCGAGGTCAATGCGCCCTTCCGCCTGAAGTTTTTCCAGCAACCCACTGCGGATCACCCCCGCATCCATGTCGCCATTGAACACCGAGGTGACAATGGCATCCTGCGGAAAGCCCATGAAATGAATGGTGTCCAGATCGGTAAACGCATCAATCCCCTGACGGCGCAATTCGTCCCACGCCACCTGAAACCCGCCAAAGGCCTCAGGGCTGACAGCGGCCAGACTTTTGCCTTTCAGATCGCCGATGGTGCGAATGCCCGACCCTTTTCGGGTGAAAATGGCGGTGCCAAAGGTCAGCAGGCCGGGCGGTTCCCGGGACCCAAGCCGCTCGCGGGTGGCCAGCGCGCTTAGCGGGTGATCCTTGGCCAGCACCACGAAATGACCGGGATTGGTGACCAGAAAATCTATCCGCTTGGCTTTGATCATCTCGGGTGCCGATACCAGAGTGATCGGCACGATCTCAAACGTCCAGCCCGGCACCGATTGCGACAGGTATACCCCCAGATTGCGCCAGTTATCCTCGGCGGATTGCGCGCCGCGAAATGCCAGAACGCCGATGCGCGTGACCCTGTCAGCCCCTTGCGCCAAAGCGCCTAACGGCCAGTGCGCCAGCACGATCCAGACCAATATTCCCCAAATTCCGTGGCGCACCGATTTCCCCCATCGCAGCGAGTTGCCGCCCAACCTGATCTTCATGTTAGGCGATCCTACCCCATTTTGTCAGGGGGCGGGTGCTATTTGGTGTCCGGGACCAGCGCGGCGCGGATCGTGTCGATGGCGCGAAACGTATCCAGCGTGAATTGATAGATCAGATAATCCGGCCAGCTCGACAGTTTTACCACCATCAGATCACTGGCGCGGTCCACATAGATCAACTGCCCGAACACGCCGCGCGCGGCAATGTCGCCGCGGGCGTTGTCGCGTATCCACCAAAAATTCCGATAGGCCCCGTCCGGCGTCACGTCAGTGTAGGGCGCGCCGAATTTCTCGGCCTCGCCCCGCCCGGTGCCGGCGATCCAGCTGTGCGGCACCACGCCCGATTTCGGCTCAAGAAACAACCGGCCAAACCGCGCGTAGTCGCGCAAAGTCGCGTTGAAACCGCCATCGGCAAGGGCGGTTCCGGCGCGATCAATGGTAAAGAACCCGTCGCGCTGTGCCCCCATCGGTTGCCAGATTTCCCGGCTCACCAGTTCGGCTAGCGGCGTGCCCGTCACCCGTTCCAGCACCCATGCGGCCACATCGGTTTCGATTGAGCGGTATTCAAATTGCTGCCCGTGCGGGCGCTGTTTGGGCAGGGTCAGGATCACATCGCGGATCGACTGATAGGGGGCCCCCGGCGCGGCAGGCCGCCAGCCCGCGGCCACGTCAATCCGGGTCATGTCCGACTCCGGGGCACCATAGTCTTCGACAAACCGAACCCCCGACTGCATGTTCAGCACATGGGTCAGAGTGGCATCACCGTACCCGCACGCCGCCAGTTCCGGCACATAGACCTGCATTGGCGCGTCAAGATCGACGATTCCGCGCCCGTTCAGGATGCCCGCCACCGCGCCGACAACCGACTTGGCCACCGATTGCGACAGATGCGGGGTTTCAGGGGCCATGTCATTATAATAGCTTTCGTGGCGGATTTTTCCGCCCTGATAGACCAACAACGCATCTGTATAAGTCTCGTCCAGAAACTGCGCGATGGTGCGGTTTTCCCCGGCGGTGTTGGTGAAATTCAGCTCAAGCAGCGCCACCTCGTCCGTATCAAACGCGGAAACCGGCCCGGTGCCGCGATACACATCCACCGTGGGAAACAAAGAGCGCATGTTCTGAAACGACCAGCGATTAAAGGGGGGTAAATCCCAATTATCGCCACTGGGCTGCTTTTCCGGTGGCGGTGGAAACCCGGCCATGATGCCCAGTTCGCGCGCGGTCTTTGGGCGGATGTGATTCCAGGTTTTCATGGGTTTATCCAAAAGTTCGAAAGGAATGCCAGAGGGCGCAGGCGCACCCTCTGGCGGGTGTGTTACTGCTTTAGCTTGGTCCAGATCTTGTTGTAGAAATCCACAACTTCCTGATTGCAGGGTGGCACGAAATCAGGGGCCGGCGCGTCTGCCGGCATGACGATTTCAGGGGCCGATCCCAGTTCCGGCTTCATGAAGGGGGCCGATCCGGTGATGCCGTTAGCGTAGCTGGCAAAGTTGGAAATCAGCGCCGCGTTTTCCGGGTCCATGATGAAGTTCACGAACAATTTGGCATTTTCCAGATTGGGCGCGCCTTTCAGAACCGCTACGTTGTCCATCCAGCCGGTAAAGCCCTCTTTGGGATAGGCATAGACCAGGCTTGGCCGCTGTGCGCGTGCCCGCATCGACGCGCCATTCCAGTTTTGTGACAGGTCCACATCGCCCGAGGTCAGTTTTTCGATGGTGGAATAATCCATTGTGCGCCAGTCGGCCTTGGCCCGGATCAGCAACTCGGTCAGTGCCTTCAACTCTTCCCTGTTCGAGTTGCAGCGATCATAGCCAAGATAGCGCAGACCTGCATTGATCACATCGTTCATGTCGTTCAACATGTTGATGCGCCCTTTAAGTTCAGGCGGCGCATCAAAGATCAGCGCAAGGGTGTTGATGTCGCCCTTGTAAACCTCGCTGTCGACGACAAACGACGTGGTGCCCCACTGCCACGGCACCGAATACGAGCGGCCCGGATCCCAATAGACGTCAACCCATTTGGGATCGACATTGCCAAAGTTCTCCATGGTGTTGGGGTCGATTTTTTCCAGCAGACCCTGTTCGATCATGATTGAAATCATGTAATCGCCCGGCACCACGATGTCGTAACCTGTGTTGCCCTGCTTGACCTTGGCCAGCATCGTTTCGTTGGAATCGTAGCCGTCTATTGTCACTTTGATATCAAAGGCTTCTTCGAACTTGGTGATCAATTCGGGGCTGGTGTAATTGCCCCAGTTATAGATGTTGAGCGTCCCCTCGGCGAGCGCGACACTGCCCGACATGGCAAGCCCAAGGGCCAGTCCGGTGCTGATGATTTTGGTCTTCATGGTATCCTCCTGAAGGTGGTTTAGTGACTATTTCGTCCGTTTCTTCTGAACGAGGAAAAAGATCGCGACGAAGACGATCGAAGCGACCAGCAATATAGTGGAAACAGCGTTGATTTCCGGGGTGATGCCGCGCCGGATTGCGCCAAGGATAAAGATCGGCAGGGTGGTTTCACCCGGTCCGGCCACCATCAGTGTGATGATCACATCGTCCAGCGACACCACAAAAGCCAGCATCGCTCCGGCGACGATTCCGGGGATCAACAGGGGGAACGTTACCTTCCAGAATACCTTTGTTGGCGGCGCATACAGGTCCGCCGCCGCCTGTTCCAGCGTCAGGGTCATGTCCTCAAGTCGCGCGCGGATCGGCATATAGGCAAACGGAATGGTGAACACGGTGTGCGCCAGCATCAGGTAGCCGATGCCAGTCACGCCGGTCAGTTGCTTGATCAGCGCAAACAGCGACAAGGACGCGATGGCGGTGACGATTTCCGGGATCATCAGCGGCTGATTGATCACCGCATAGGCCAGATACATGCCCTTATAGGGTTTGGTTCTGGTGGTGGCGAGGGCAGCCATGGTGGCGAATATCGTGCCAAAAAACGCCGAGACAAAGGCCAGTTTCAACGAAATCGCTGTGGCCGCGCGGATACCGTCATTGTCGAATGCCTCGTAATACCAGCGCAGGGAAAACTCGGTCCATTTCACCACCGACCGGTTGTCGTTGAACGAAAACACCACCAGCATCAGGATCGGCGCGTATAGCGCGAACAGGCAGAACCACGCGATTTCGCTGAACCCGGTCTGGCGGCGCAGGTCAAATCGTTTAGCCATGTCGCGCCCCCTTTGCGCCGTGGCGCACATAAAGCAGCAGGGCCAGCATCACCACCGCCATCAGGATCAGTGCTGCGGCCGAGCCAAACGGCCAGTTGCGCGACGATCCGAACTGAATGGCGATCAGATTGCCGATCATCAGTTTCTTGCCGCCGCCCAACAACTCCGGCGTGATGTAGGCACCAAGGCCGGGGATGAACACAAGGATACAGCCCGCGACGATGCCCGGTTTGGCCAGTGGCAAAATGATCTTTGTCAGCACTTTGAAACGGCTGGCATAAAGGTCATAGGCGGCCTCTATCAGGCGTAGATCCAGCTTTTCCAGGCTGGCGTATAGCGGCAGAACCATGAACGGCAGGTAGCTGTAGATCAGGCCGATGAACACGGCCGTGTCGGTGTAAAGGATGCTGATGGGCTTGTCGATTATCCCGGCATTCATTAGCGCAAGATTGATAACCCCTTGATCTCGAATGATTATCAACATCGCATAGGTGCGGATCAACAGGTTGGTCCAGAATGGCAGGGTGATCAGGAACAGCCAGAAATTCCGCTGATGCGCCGGTTTTGAAGCGATGTAATAGGCGGTTGGAAACCCAAGGATCAGCGCACCCAGCGTGGCCCCGAACGACAAGCCGATCGAGCGCGAAAAGATCGAGATATAGGCCCAGTTGGGTGAAAGGGTGTCATCGAAAATGTCGCGTTCGACAAAGAACTGCACATAGGCATCCAGTGAGAACACCCATTCAACCCCGCCGTAAGACCCCGGTTTCAGGAACGAATAGACCAGCGTGATCGACAGCGGCATCAGCCCGAACAACCCAATGATCACCAACCCCGGCAGCAACAGGTACAGGCGCGTATTGCGCTTGCGCCGGGCGTCGATCTGCCGGGCACGCGCCAGTTTCTGACTGTCTGAGGTGGGGGATATGTCGGCAGGGGCGACCATCAGTTGTCCAGCACCTTGGCCGCGTCGCGCTCAATGGCGATGGCCACCGTGTCACCGGGTTTGCAGCCGCTTTCCTGTCCCTGAATACGCACAATGAACCCTTGGCCATTGTTCAGCATCAGGTGGATGTTGGTCCCGGCCCCGAAAAACACGTTGTCGGTGACGCGCGCGGACAACGTTTCCGGCGCGCCCACGACCGCAAAATGGCTGCGTTCCGGGCGAATGGCCACCGCCACGGATTGGCCCACGGACGCAGTTCCTGCCAATGTCATCTCAAGATCGCCGGCCAACGTAACCTGCATGCTGCCGTCAGATGTTGAATTAACTTCGCCTCGTATAATGTTGATATCACCAATAAAATCTGCAACAAAGCGGGTTTCTGGCGCGTAGTAGATATCATGCGGCGTGCCGACTTGTTGGATCAACCCGTTGCTCATCACGGCGATCCGGTCTGACATGGTCAGGGCTTCTTCCTGATCGTGGGTGACGAATACAAAGGTGATTCCGGTCTCGTCCTGAAGCCGTTTCAGTTCCAGTTGCATGTCCTTGCGCAGCTTCAGATCAAGCGCGGCAAGCGGTTCGTCCAGCAACAAAACCCGCGGTTCCGGGGCCAGGGCGCGGGCCAGTGCGACCCGCTGTTGCTGACCACCTGACAATTGGTCGGGCATGCGGTTGGCCAGTGGCTCCAGCTTGACCAGTTCCAGCATCCGCTCGACCGTCGCCGTGACTTTCGCCTTGTCCCAGCCCAGCATTTCAAGCCCAAAGGCGATGTTGCGCGACACGCTAAGGTGCGGAAAAAGCGCGTAATTCTGGAACACCGTGTTCACCGGGCGCTTGTGCGGCGGCAGATGGGCGATTTCCTTACCGTGCAGCAAAACTTCGCCCTGATCGGGCAACTCAAAACCTGCGATCAGCCGCAACAGCGTGGTCTTGCCACAGCCCGAGGGCCCCAGAAGAGTGAAAAATTCGTTCTGGCGGATATCAACCGAAACGTTGTTCAGCGCGGTGATCATCTCGGCCCCGCGGCCAAAGGTTTTGACCAGTGAGCGCACGGAAATCGCCGGAGTCGTGTCTTGCGGTTGGTTCATTGGTTCAATATTCCCCCGGCCTTTTCACAGGCAACTTGGCGTCAGTTTAGGATCGCCCGCACCGCGCCGTATATACCCCCAAAGGGATAGTCAGACGTGGGTGCCGTTGAAAAACGCATGAAACAATTCGCCCTGAGACGAGATTTGCAGCTTACGAAACAGGTTCTTGCGATGGGTTTTCACCGTGCCAACCGAGGTTTCAGTGCGCGCCGCGATAGAGCGCGACGAATGACCCTTGAGGATCAGATTGGCAATTTCCTGTTCGCGCGGGGTCAGCACGCCCTGGCCAAATTGCGCCAGCGCGGAATCAATGCTGTGGCCGGTGCCCTGATCGGGATCGCTGCGCAAGGCACGGTTGAAATGTTGTTTGTTCAGGGCCGCGAACACCGGCAAAAGCGTGTGAAATGCGGCGATTTCCGGCTTGGAAAAGCGGCGTTCGTCGTGGCGACGTCCCAGCGAATAGAACAGGGTGCTTTTGGTCGAAAGTTGGACAAAGATGCCGATTTCATCCTGTAAATTCAAGCCATTATAGTAGACTTTGAAATAGGTAGAGCTGTGAAATCGGTCCGGGGAAACCTCGTTCAGTGTGGCAATCCGACTGCTTGGGTCCTTGAGGTAGCTGTCAAAAAACGGGTCCAGCAGGTAAGATCGGTCAAGGTAGGTATCCACGACGTCATAGCGCCGGTCAGATTGCACATTGTCGTAGACGTGGCGCGGCGGTTTGCGCCCGCGCAGCTCGGACACGAACACCCCCTTGAACCACACGGACGCGCGCAGATAATCGGTGGCGCAAGCGATGAAATCCGAGGTGCCAATGGCCAGAATCGCCCGTTCAAGGGCGTCGGTGGCAACCTGCTGATGGGTGGGTTTCTTACGAGTCATATGTGGCCGGACGTGAACGGGATTGGCGCAGAGTTTGCACCTCATTCCGGCTTTTGACCAGAGCGCATTTTATCGCGGTTTTTCTTGCCAAGCGGTCTTGTCGCTGTCTATCAAAGGCGAATCACCACTGGGAGTACATGAAAGATGTTCGGTAAAATTCTGTTTTATACCATATTGTTAGCGGCCTATGTTAACGTGACACCTGAAGTTCTGGCGCAGCAACAAGGCCTTGGAAATCCCACCAAGACCTTTACCGACCCATCGCAAATGACCGGTCTTGAGGCCAGCGACAGCGCCGAAATTGCCCGCTCCTGGGATGCGGCGATCGTGCGGTTTCCAACCCGGGCCGGAAAATCGAAGACAAGTTCGATTGCGGCTCTTGCCAGCGATATCGACGCAACCCGGACCTATCCGGTGGTGATCTATATGCACGGATGCAGCGGTGTCTGGCAGGGCACCAGGGACCGGATCAAATTCTACGCCGATAATGGGTTTCTGGTGATCGCGCCGGTCAGCTTTGCCCGCCTGAAATACCCCAAGTCCTGCGACGTGGCGACCAATCGCGGCGGGCTGTATCGTGGCACCTTGGCGATGCGCCAGAAGGATGCCGGGTATGCCATTGAAATGGCGCGCAAAATGCCGTTCGTGGATGGGGCGAAAATCGTGCTGGCTGGGCTTAGTCAGGGGGCGATCACCGCCGCCACGTTCAGCGCGGCCAACCCCGATCAGAAAACTGCGGCGCGCGTGGTCGAAGGCTGGACCTGCAACGCCGGCTGGCCCGAGTATAAAGGCGTTAACGCCGGCGCGGATGAGCCGGTTTTGACGCTTGTCGCCAAGAACGATCCGTGGTTTCAGAATGAATGGACCAAGGGCGACTGCACAAAGTTCCTCAACAAGAAAAATGGCAGCAAATCAGTGGTTTACAGTGATGGTGAACTGGCGTGGCGGCATGAGTTGCTGGACCTTTTGGCCCCCCAGCAAGAGGTGCTTGAGTTTCTGCAAACGCAGTTAAATTGACAAACGCGCCGCGTGGCTGCCCCGTTCGCGGTAAGGCGTCGTTTCATAATGTGCGCGGTAACATTTTGAGAAATGCGACGGTGAGGCAAAGCCACAGGCCAGCGCCACGTTGATCACGCTCATATCGGTTTGCATCAACAGGTTACGCGCCTTTTGCAGTCGCAACTCCATGTAATACCGCTTTGGCGAGCGGTTCAGATAGCGGCGAAACAGCCGTTCAAGTTGGCGCGTGGACATGCCCACATCCTTGGCCAGAATCGACGGGCTGATCGGCTCTTCGATGTTGTTTTCCATCATCTGGATAACCTGGCTTAACTTGGGATGCCGCACGCCGATGCGGGTGGGCACGGACAGGCGCTGGGTGTCCTGATCGGTGCGGATCGATGAATAGATCATCTGATCCGCCACCGCATTGGCCAGTTCTTCGCCGTACTCATCAGCAATCAGCTTCAGCAACAGGTCAATCGAAGACGTGCCCCCAGCGGTGGTCATCCGCCCGCCATCAACCACAAACACCGATTTGGTCAGCTCGATATCATCGAACTCTTCGGTGAAACTATCGGCATTCTCCCAGTGGATCGTCGCCTTTTTCCCGTCCAGCAACCCTGCCTTGGCCATCACAAAGGCTCCGGTGCACAGACCGCCAATCTTCAGCCCCTGCCGCGAAATACGCCGGACCCAGCCCAGCAACCGCTTGGTAGTGGCCTGTTGAATATCGGCTCCGCCGCACAGCAGGATGATGTCGTCGCGCTGAACCTCGCCCAGATCATTGTCCAGTTTGAACGTGGTTCCGGCCGAACAATGGGCCAGCTCGCCGCCTTCGCCGATCAGGGTCCAGGAATACAGCGCCTTGTTGCTCATCCGGTTGGCGATGCGCAAACAATCCAGCGCCGAGGCAAACGACAGGATGGAAAACTGGTTCAGCAACACGAATACAAACCGGCGCGGGCGCGCGGCGCTGGTGTCCACATCGACATGTTGAAGTTGCTCTTGCATGGTGCGATCTTTCCCGGAAATTCGGCGGCGCTGAGCGAACCTTGTTCCTTGCCGCAAAATCACCTTGTTCAGAGGTTTTCAACTCCGTCAAGTGGGCACCTGCACGCGCGCCGAATTTCTGATATGGCCAGAACGCAAAAGGCATAGTACAGAGGCCCCTCGAAACCCCATGCGGAGATAGGGATTATGACTGACTGGCAAAAAACGAACTGGCGTGCGCTTCCACGGGTTCAGATGCCTGATTATTTGGATGCGACGGCCCTGAACACGGTCGAAGCACAGCTTTCCAAGTATCCGCCGCTGGTCTTTGCCGGTGAGGCACGCCGCCTGAAGTCAGAACTGGGCGCGGCCGCGCGCGGCGAGGCGTTTCTGTTGCAAGGCGGCGATTGTGCCGAGAGTTTCGAACAGTTCAGCGCCGACAATATCCGCGACACCTTTAAGGTGATGTTGCAGATGGCGATGGTTCTGACGTATGGCGCGAAAGTGCCGGTGATCAAGTTGGGGCGCATGGCCGGGCAGTTTGCCAAGCCGCGTTCGGCCCCGACCGAAGTGATCGACGGCGTGGAATTGCCCAGCTTTCGCGGCGACATCATCAACGAGATAGAGTTCACACCAGAAGCAAGAATTCCCAATCCTTCCAAGATGTTGCAGGCCTATACTCAGGCGGCTGCAACGCTGAACCTGCTGCGGGCGTTTTCAACCGGTGGTTACGCCGACGTCAATCAGGTGCATTCCTGGACGCTGGGGTTTGTCGAAGGCGAAAAGGCCGAGAAATACCGCGAACTGGCGGGGCGTATCAGTGACACGCTTGATTTCATGCGCGCCGCTGGCGTTGACAGCGACCGTGCGCATACCTTGCAGACGGTGGATTTCTACACCAGTCACGAGGCGTTGCTGCTGGAATACGAAGAGGCGCTGACGGTGCGCGATTCGACCTCTGGTAACTGGCTGGCCGGGTCCGGGCACATGATCTGGATCGGCGATCGCACCAGGCAGCCGGACGGCGCACATGTAGAGTTTGCGCGCGGCGTGTTGAACCCGATTGGTCTGAAATGTGGGCCGTCAATGACGCCCGAGGACCTCAAACTGCTGATGGCGCGGCTGAACCCGGAAAACGAAGAGGGGCGCCTGACCCTGATCGCACGGTTTGGTGCGGGCAAAGTGGGCGACCACCTGCCACGGTTGATCAAGACGGTGCGTGAAGAAGGGGCCAATGTTCTTTGGGTGTGCGACGCCATGCATGGCAACACCATCAAGTCCAACACCGGCTATAAAACCCGGCAATTCCATGCGGTTATGGGCGAAGTGCGCGAATTCTTTGCGATTCATCAGGCCGAAGGCACGGTGCCCGGCGGCGTGCATTTCGAGATGACCGGTCAGGATGTGACCGAATGCACCGGCGGTGTGAGGGCCGTATCAGAGGAAGATCTTTCGGCGCGTTATCACACCGCGTGCGATCCACGTCTGAACGCCAGCCAATCGCTGGAACTGGCGTTTCTGGTGGCCGAAGAACTGTACGCTCTGCGCGACAGTCGTCAGGCGGCGGCGGTTCGCAACGCCTGACGCCTCAGGCCCTTGCGGGCTTCTTCGCAAGGGCTGGTTAGGGCTGGTTAGGGCTGCGCGGTTACTTCACCAGTCGCAGATGCCGGGCCGGTCCGGTTGTTGGGTCGGCAACTGGGTCGTTCTGCGGGTCATCCAGAACGCCTTGCGTTTCTGCAAAGCCTTCAACGTATTGCGCGGGTTGCTTTGCATCAAACGACCTATCAACCTGCCCCGTGACCGGGCGCAAAGTGGTGGCCCCCAGATCAAACCGAAGCGGGTCATTGGTGGGCGGACCGTCAGATATCAGAACCCCCAACGCGCGGGTGACGTCGCCGGATTCGTTGGCCAGCGGCAACAGGATCATCCGGGCCTCATGCCGCGCACGGCCCCGTACAACATTGGTTTTCAACGTCAATTCGGCCACGGCGGGGGCGTCGAACATATGTTCCAGAATCGCACCGATCTGCGTGCGGGCGGCGGGGGTGAAAAACGCCGTCAGGGGCATGCCGCGCACTTCCATTCCGGCCAGATCGTTCAGGTGGTGCCCGGCCAGCCGGAACCGAGCGACGCCCGGCGCGATGCGCTCAATGATAAAGGCGTACTCCAGAATGTTTTCCAGCCCGCGCGGATCAATCTGCGACCGTTTTGGCACGGCGGGTCCGGTGCGCAGCGCGCTCCAATACGCTTCGGCCTGCCGGATCGGAGACAGGGTTTTGCCGCTGCGAAACCGGTCCATCGAGACAACCTTTCCTGTCGCCCATTTGCCAAAAAATCTGCTCATATCCGTCGTCCTTGCGCTTGCGTCCCGTTGATCCCGCCGCCGGTCCCGGGAAAACGCCACCGCGTGTCAGGACTAACTTAAGAATGCTTACTCAAGTATTAACATGCCACATTCTGCGCTGAATTTGGAGCAATTCCTTAATGGTTGGTTAATCATGGTGCGTGGACGGGTGGCGGGGCTTGCCCCGGGACGTTGGATGGCATTAGGTGCGGCCAGATCCCATTTGGCCAGATCAGGAGCGCCGGAAATGATAAGATCAATGACCGGTTTTGCCGCCGCCAAGGGCGAACTTGGCACCTATCGCTGGGGCTGGGAATTGCGCAGCGTCAACGGCAAAGGGCTGGACATGCGCCTGCGCGTGCCCGACTGGCTGGACGG
>NVQY01000246.1 GCA_002400675.1 Paracoccaceae bacterium
CCCCGGTTCAAGGGTACCTCCGAGCGCGTCGCGTCCACCAATCAAAAATATTGCGCCGTAAACAGGCACCAAAAACACATCTTTTGTTGCGCAACCCTAATTTGTGTGATATCGATACGCGGGTTCTTTGGGTTGCATGTCAATCCCTACAGAATCGGTTTTCGTAGCGATTTTGTTCTGTTTCCGAGTGAATTTGTTCATGCCGAGCGTGTGAGAGATCGGAGGGAAAAGTTGTTTCGACGCATCTTAGCTTTATTGCCTTCGATTTCAGGGCGAAAGAAACGCCCTCCACGCGGTCAACCAAATATGTCCCCGAAAGGTAGATACAAGGACCTCGTTGAAAATCTGGACCCGCATCCTGATGTCGTACCGCAGATGCTGCGCATGGCCCGGATGTTCGGCCTGACCCAGCAGGAAATTGCCGAACACGAATGGATGGGCACATGGATTATCGAAAACTGCGATTCCTGTGATTTGGGCGGCGTCTGTTTTCTGAACAAAAATGGAGATTTTGTGGATGATCCGGGCATTGATGTCAAACAATGTCCGAACCTCAAGATTTACAAGAACATTGCCAAAGAGCTTGGCAAACGCGCGCCGATTAAGAACCACCTTTCATGACCGGCAGATGTGGGGTCTGATTTGCATGGCCAACTCAGTTGAGACGAATGCCGTTCAGATCCTGGTCGCCCGGTAGTTTCGAGCGTTCCAGAATGATCTTGGACACCGCGCGGGCCCGTACCGGCGTCATCTTGGCCATGATTGGGGCCGCCAACCGGGGTTTCATCGTGCCCATCACCAAGATCACCACCTCGATGTCCATTTCATTCATGATCGTCGCCGCATCGGCCGGTTTCATGTTCTGGTAAAAAGCGATCAGACGCTGCAAATCATCGGTCTGCTGTCCCTCGATCTGCTTGAGCAGCCCCTCGATCGAATCTTTCAGCTCCAGCAGCGCCTCTTTCTCGATATTCAGCTTTTCACGGGCAAGAACCACTTCTGATTCACGCGCGTCCAGCGCCCGCTGCTGTTCCTCGACCAAGTCCCGTTCCTCGGTCAGCGATTGCAGCACTTCCTCGGGTATCGGGCAGGCCCCCAATCCTTCGCCCAGCCCTTGGATGACCGGCGGCGGTGCCTCCTGTTCAGTCAATGCCTTTTCGCCCTCGCCGGAATCAAACTCGGCACGCACGACCATGTCGGGGTTGATGTTGATATCCGCCGGTGTCGGCTGGATCGGAAAGGACGTTGCAGCCTTGGCAAAGGCGGTCAGCAACAGACCCCCAAACAGCAATTTACCACGCAGTTTCAAAACCATCGCTTAGACCCTCCGTTCAGAGCTCAACATGTCGAAGAACTGGCGTACCAGATCCTGTTTGTCCCTAACTATCCGAACCCCCGGAATCCGTTGGTCATTGTTACGGCGAGTCGAAAACGCAAATGCCGGTTCGCCTGCCGCTTCGGCGCGAACCCCTTCTTCAGGCGCGGTGGCGGTCTGCACGTCCTCATTCAAACTCTGGCGCATCTGGCTGACTGATTCTTCGGACTTGTCCACCGCCATCGAGAACTCCCGAACAGCGGGTTCCAGCTCCTGCAACATCGCCATCAGGCGTTGGACCCTGCGCGAAATCAAAAACCCATAGCTGATACCACCGACCAACAGGGCAATGATGAAAACGTCAATTATTATCCCGGCCATCTTCTGTCTCCTCTTCAGGTTCGAGCAATTCTGTAATTCTGATCGCTGTATTTCCGTTATTGCGCTTGCCGGTGGTGGCCCGATACATCGGCGTTTCGGCACAATACAGCGTTGTTTCATGGGCCTCCTCGACCCACAAAGGTATCGTGTCGCCCGGTTTCCAAGCCATGATTTCCTGAATCGGCAACTCGATTTCAGCGAACACCGCCTCAAGCTTTACCGTGGCGCGTTCAATCTGCGTCGCCAGAAGGTCGCGCCAGGGATTACCGTCCTCGCTGCGCTCGCCATAGTGGATCTTGCCCAGCCGTGCGCGGACCGGCTCCAGCGCATCATAGGGAATGATCACCTGCAACTGACCAATACGCCCGGCCATCGACACCGCCAATTGCATCCGCACGCACAGGCTGGCCGGTTGGGTGATCGCGGCTGACTCAGCATCAGTTTCGATCCGGTCATGTTCAATATGAACATCCCCGATCACCGAGAACGCCTGCGACAGCTCTGCCAGAATCACCGTAGCCAGACGGCCACCAAAACCGCTTTCGATCGCGGTGAATCCCGACGCGGTGCCAACCGCCCCCTGGGCCGATCCCCCCAGAGCCAGTTCCAGCGCCGTCAGAACCAGCGGCGCGTCCATCATCAGAAGCACACCGCCATCCAGTGATCGCGTCGTCGCCACCCCCAACAAGACCGGTGACGGAAACGCGTCGATCGCCTGTGCCATCGGCAGGTAATCCAGTTGGCTAAGCGTCGCCTCGCAGATCACGCCGGTCAGGTCGGGCAGGGTCACCGACAGATAGTCGGCAAGCCGGTCACCGATGATGTCCAGCATCGGCAACCGCTCAAAGCTGAAGTCCGACATCTTGATGATTTCGTCGATCAGGCTGCCCGCCTGCGCTTCAACCTGTTTCTGATCCGTTACAGCGTTCACGTTTGTATTCCTTATTGCACGATCAGATCGCTTATCAGGATTTCCTGAGGCAGATCATTACCCACCGCCGCTCTGGCCCGTTTTAACAGTTCGGATTTGACATTCAGCAAGCCCACCGTGCCGCGCGTGTCTGCTTCGGTCAGGCCGCGCAGATAACCGTTGAACAGATCGCGCATGAAGAGCCGGCGTTCTTCAATCAGTTCCTTGGCGCCAGGTTCAGGGCTATATACCAGAACCAGGCTCAGCTTTACGAAGGCCCGGGTCGGCTTGCCCTGAACATCAAAACCATTGATATTGGTCAGGATGTCGTCGAATGCCAGCATGCCTTCGATCCCAGCGTCCTCACCGCCTTCGGCCTGTTTCTCGCCTTCTGCGCTGGCTTCCGCCCCGGTGCCGCCTTCCGCCCCGGCCTCTTCGGACGGATCTTTTGCCGGGGCCTCGCCCTCTACATAGTCCGGCTCATAAGCGACCGCGTCTTGCTGATAGGCCATTCGTGCCAGAAAAAAACCACCACCTAACGATGCCGCAGACAACAGCAGCGCCGCTATCAGCAGCTTGCGCGCTGATCGGGATTGGTTGGCGATGTCAGGTTCTGACCCGCTCTCGCTCTCTTTTTCTTTTTTCCTGACTGGCTTCGCCATGCTTGACCCTTGTCTTTCCTTTGCGCCATCTTCTTCCTTTTTTATATTTGATGCAAGTATAGATAAAGATATTTACTTGGATAGCAAAAATAGAATACCTTATCCTAAGGATAGTGAAGAATACAAAGAAGAGGACTCAGCGTGCAGGGCTTAATCAACAATCTGTTGGCGCTCGGACGGCGACGTCTGATGATCATGGGCGGGGTTGTCGCCGGGGTGCTGCTGATGCTGCTGCTTGGTCTCTCGGCTGTTTCCGGGTCGGATCAGGTGCCGCTCTACAAGGACCTGTCGATGGCCTCGGCCAATTCCATCGAATCCTCGCTGGTTGGTGCCGGCTTTGATGCGCGCATATCCGAGGATGGCACCAGCGTTACGGTGCCGCGCACCGATCTGGCGCGGGCGCGGATGGTGCTGGCGGAAATCGGCATGCCGGTTGACGGCGCACCGGGCTGGGAGCTGTTCGATGGTCGCAGTGGTCTGGCAATGAACTCTTTCTTGCAACGTATCAGCCGGTTGCGTGCCATGGAGGGCGAGCTGGCGCGCTCGATCCAGACCCTCGAAGGCATCCAGAGTGCCAGGGTCCATTTGGTCCTGCCCGAACGCGAGGCTTTCTCGCGAAAACGTTCGGAACCGCGCGCCTCGGTCATCGTGCGCGCCTCTGCGGGCACCACGATCGAACGCAGACAGGCCATCGCCATCCGCAACCTGATCGCCTCGGCAGTGCCAAGCCTTAATCTGAACAATGTCACCGTGTTGTCAACCAACGGCGAAACCATCTTGTCTGCGGGCGGGGCTGGCGACGGTCAGGTGACAATGCAGTCCACCAAGGCTGCGATCGAAGACCGTCTGGCCCAGCAGGTGCAGGACATTCTGACTGCCCGGGTTGGTGCAGGCAACGCAAGGGTGCGGGTCAGCGTGGAGTTGACGACCGCCCGCGAAGTCATCGTCGAACAGAGTTTTGACCCCGATCAGCAAGTGGTCCGCTCCACCGATAACCGTAATGAAGCCCGCAACGGGTCCGCTCCGGGCGGCAATGTCGGGGTCGAGAACGACATTCCTGCGGCGCTGGCCGGATCCGGCCCCGGTGCCACCACCAACCAGTCGAAAACACTCGAATCGGTAGAATATGAAATCGGCAACACCCGCCGCGAAACCATCCGCGAGGCCGGCGAGGTGCGGCGCGTTTCGGTCGCCGTGCTTGTCAACGGCATCTATAGCGTGGACAAATCGGATGTTACCTATTCCGAGCGCTCTGCGGATGAGTTGCGGCGCCTTACCGAGCTGGTCAAGACGGCGGTGGGCTTCGATACAGCTCGTGGCGACCGGGTGTCGGTCGATAGCCTGCGTTTCATGGATTACTCGATGGAAGTCGGCGAGCCTGTGGGGCTGTCACTGATGCAGCAAATCAGCCGCAATATCGCCCCGATCCTGCGCGGCCTGCTGGCTCTGATGATCGTAGGGCTGGTGCTGATTCTGGGTGTTCGTCCGACCTTGCGCCACCTGTCCGAATCCCAGAATCGTGAGATCGAGGCCGCCGAGGCGCTTGCGCTGAGGGCCCCGGCCGAAGGTGGCGGTGGCCCCGAGACCGACAACGCCGTGGCTGTGCTGCCCGAACAGGGCCGGGGTGGTGCCGAACAGATTATTCCTGGCGTCACCAGCATCTATGAGCCTGAAAAGGATATCGGCGCGCATGAATACATCGAAACCATGGGGGTGCGTGGCAACCTGATCAAGGCGCGGGTCGAGGCGATCCAGAACCTGGCCGACGACAAACCCGACGAGGTGCTGCGGGTGATGCGTTCCTGGCTCGCGGTGGAGGCTGAGGCATGATTAGCATGTTCCACCGGAATTTTGACACCGAAACCGA
>NVQY01000247.1 GCA_002400675.1 Paracoccaceae bacterium
TCCGCGTCTTGTTCGGGGGCCTGCTTCGGCCTGCGACGGCTGGAAAACCCAAATGCCGGCGGTTGTGTTTCGACCGGGGCCGGGGCCGCTTCAGGTTCGGGCGCAGGGGTCGCTTCTGGTTCAGGTGCCGGTTTGGGGGCCGGTTTGAGCACCGGTTTAGCCGGGCCGATCACCACAACGGCTATGCCATCGGGTTCAATCTCGGGGGCGCCGGGCAGGGTGCTGGCGTGGGCCGACGGGCCAAAGAACGGTTCGCCCAGAAACTGGTTTTCGCCGGGGGCGGCAACAAAACTGACCGGGTTAAAGCCGTGTTCCACGGCAAACGCCTCGGCCTCGACCAAAGTTTCGCGGGCCACGGCGGAGACATAGGTGGTCCCGCCATCCAGCGACAAATCATAGACCAGATCGTCCACTGCATAGGGGGTGGCCCCCTGCAAAGCCTCGCGCACCAGAGCTTCGCGGGCCACATCGCCGGCCCCTGCGGTATCAACGCCAAGATAGCGGATCTGTTCATTGGGCACGATCACCTTGCAGCCCAGACCGTCGGCCCCGTATGCCAGCGCCTTGTCGCGCAGCGCCGCCAGTTCGGCCCCCAGATCGACCGCCTCAAGCGACACTTCGCCAACGCTGCGCCAACCGCCCGCCGCGCGCTGCAACAGGCAAATACCGTCAAACGATAACGAAAGCGCAAACCCCGGTTTCATGTCGCAGCAGGTTCCATTGTTTTGCCTTTGCTCAGTCAACATCGACGGGTGCCAGGCATCCGCCGCGCAATCTTAATGCAGGACGTGCCCGAGGAAAAGGAAAACACTGCCCCCAAGCGCGCCGAATGTGATTACAATCAGGTAACTAGCAGCAATTTTTTGGAGGATTCCCATGAAAGACCGCATTTTCAGTGTCGCCCTTTGGCTGGCGGCCATGTCCCTGCCGTTTGCGTCCGCTGCAATGGCCGCCGGAAACCTGCGCCAGATCACCGTGACCGGCACCGGCAGCGTGGCCACGGTGCCCGATATGGCAATGATCAATCTGGGCGTTTCCAATCGGGCGAAACAGGCCGCCGACGCGATGGCCGCCACCTCTGAAACCACCGCCAAGATGTTGCAGCAACTGGCCGCCCTTGGGATTGAACCGGCGGACATGCAAACCAGCAACCTGTCGCTGAACCCGGTGTGGTCGAACCGCAGTTCGTCAGGGTCTGGGGTCAGGCCGGGGCCGGGGGATCGTGAAATCTTGGGGTTTGTCGCCAGCAATTCAGTGCTGGTCAGGGTGCGTGATCTGCACGCTTTGGGCCAGATCATGGCGGCGGTGACCTCGGTCGGGGCCAACAATTTCAACGGCTTGCAGTTCTCGCTTCAGGACCCTGAGCCGCTGGCAAATCTCGCCCGGCAAAAGGCGGTGGCCGATGCGATCGCCAAGGCGTCGCTGTTTGCCATGGCCGCAGATGTGCCCCTTGGCGCGGTTCAAAGCATTACCGAACAAGGCGGCGCGCGCCCCATGGCGATGGAAATGCCTGTCGCGCGCGGGGCCGCCATGCCGATCGCGGCCGGCGAAGTGTCGGTCGCGGCCTCGGTGGTGATGGTGTTTGCGATTGGCGACTGAACCCGCGTCACACCGCCCCGGCGAAACCCACAGGGGCGGTGTGGTTTGCGTTCAATCCCAGTTGCTTACAGGATAAAGTCATCCACGCTTAGACCCAGGCTTTCGACTTCTATGCGCATGTCGACTTTTTGATCCCCGTCCACGTCAATCAGAATTTTGGTAGAGCTGTCGCCGGATTTCACAACTCTTACTTCATGTCCGGCCCCAGAGAACGGACCCCTGCCAAGATAGGCCAGCGGGCCGTTGACAAGCTGGCTCAGGTCGATGTCATCAACACCGGTTTCAAAATCGACGATGGCATCGACGGCCCCTTTGGCGGCGCTGTCGTTGAGGGTCCGAAAGACAAACAGATCGGCACCGTCACCGCCGGTCATCCGGTCGATTCCGATCCCGCCAATCAGCACGTCCGCGCCATCGCCGCCGTTCAGCGCGTCATCGCCGCTGCCTCCGCGCAGAACGTCGTCACCGTCGCCCCCGGTCAGGGCATCGTTGCCCTTGCCGCCGACCAGCCGGTCGTCACCGGCGAGTCCGGTCAGGGCGTCGCTTCCTGCGCGCCCTTTCAACTGGTTATCGCCGCTGTTGCCGAACAACTGGTTGGCGGTGTTGTTGCCGATGCCATTGATGTTCCCGGTGCCGATAAGTTCCAGAATCTCGGCGTCGGCCCGCAGGGCATAGCTGACGCTGGACTGAATGCGGTCAATGCCGGCCCCGGCAATGATCTTTAGCCCGCCGTCGTCGATGGTGAACAGGTCATTGCCCGCGCCGCCATAGACCGCGCCACTGACGTCGCCGCCCCGGCCATCGAACTGATCCGCGCCCTTGCCCAGCCGTACATGGCCGATGATCTGACCCTTGTTGATCAGAATGTCGATCTCGCCGCTGCCGACAAACGCCTCGTCCAGACCCGAAATCGTGCCGGTGTTGACCACCTTGTTGCTGCCGCCAACGATGGTGTTGGTGACGACGATGCCCGCATCCGGCAGGGTGGCCCCGGGCAGGGCCTCAACACTTGACCCGATGGTGCCGGAATTGCGCACCACGTTCAGGTTGCCGCTGATGCGCAACCCGGTCAGGTCGCCCTCAACCGCGCCGCTGTTGGCGAAAAAGTTGCCCTCGCCGACGATCACCACGGCTTCGCCGCCTTGAATGGTGCCGCTGTTGCGCGCGGTGTTGGCATTGCTGAACAGGCTAAGCCCTTTGACTGAACCGGAAATCATGCCCTGATTGGTCAGGCCGCCTGCGCCGCCTTCTATGGCGACGCCGGTCCCGCGACTGGTTATCGTGCCAAGGTTAAGGATCTCGATGCCCGATCCTTCGGACTGGATACCGGCGGTTTGCCCGTTAAGCATCCCGCTGTTGGTGATCCGGTCGTTGATGGATCTGGTCAGGATTGCATCCCCGTCCGCCGACATGATCGTGCCGCTGTTAGCGACGTCATTGTTCGGGCCTTCCAGCAAATAGACGCCAAGGCCTCTGCCGCTGATCATGCCCTGATTTGTCAGGGTCAGATTGCCGTCACTGCTGGTTAGGCCGAAATTGGAGGCAAAAATCGCCCCGTCGGAAAACACCGTCACCGAATTGTTGCCAATCGGATCCACCGGATCGCCGCTTAGCAATACCCCCGAGCCAAGCGCGCCACCGGCCGTACCTTCGGAAATGATGGTGCCGTGGATCAGAAAGCTGTTGTTCACCGAACTGATGGTGCTGCTGATGCCGTTGCGAAAGCCGCTGACAACGACATCCGGGTTGATGATCCATGTGTCATTTGCCCCATTCGCGGCAAGTGCGGTGGAATTGCTGGTGAGGATGTTAGCCGGGATAACAGATGTGGTCATGGGTATACCTTTGAAATATATGGAAAAATGTCTTTCGGTCAGGTGGTGGGTGGGCTGCCCGTACCCCGGTAATATTGGGGTGCGGGCGTTGTTGGCCAAAAAGGGCCGGGTCAGGAACAGGCCAGCGACAGCGCCTGATCAAGATCGCGGATCAGGTCATCCGAATCCTCGATGCCGATCGACACCCGCACCACGTTTGGCCCGGCCCCGGCGGCCTCTTGTTGCTCTGCCGTCAACTGCCGGTGCGTGGTAGAGGCCGCATGGATGACCAGCGAGCGCGCATCGCCCAGATTGGCCACATGGCTGAAAATCTCCAGCGAATTGACCAGCTTGACGCAGGCGTCATAGCCGCCCTTGACCGCGAAGGTGAACAACCCGCCCGCGCCCTTGGGGTACAGCGCCTTGGCTCGTTCATAATAGGGCGACGAGGGCAGGCCGGCGTAGGTGACGTAATCCACGCGCGGGTCGGCCTCTAGCCACGCGGCGACGGTTTCGGCGTTCTGCACATGGCGCTGCATCCGTAAGGAAAGGGTTTCGATGCCCATCAAGGTGTAATGCGCCGCCTGCGGGTTCATGGTCATGCCCAGATCGCGCAAGCCCACGGCGATGCCGTGAAAGGTGAACGCCAGCGGACCAAATGTCTCGTGAAACTTCAGCCCGTGATAGGCCGGTTCCGGCTGGCTGAGCGATGGGAACTTGTCATTGGCTGACCAGTCGAACGTGCCGGAATCCACCACGCAGCCGCCCATCACCGTGCCGTTTCCGGTCAGGTATTTGGTGGTTGAATGCACGATCAGGGCCGCGCCATGTTCAAACGGGCGGCACAGGTATGGCGTGGCCGAGGTGTTATCGACGATCAGCGGAATACCCGCCGCATCCGTAACATCGGCGATTGAACGGATATCGGTCACATACCCCCCCGGATTGGCGATGGATTCGCAAAACACCGCGCGGGTGTTTTCGTCGATGGCCGCCGCCACCGCGTCTGGGTCGTCGAAATCGACAAAGGTCGCGGACCAGCCGAACCGCTTGATGGTCTGCCCGAACTGCGTGACCGTGCCGCCATATAGCCGGGTCGAGGCAACCACGTTGCACCCCGGTTGCATCAGCGGAAACAGCGCCATGATCTGTGCCGCGTGACCGGACGAACAGCACACCGCACCGGCGCCGCCCTCAAGCGTGGCAATGCGCTCCTGCAACACCGCAATCGTCGGGTTGGTCAGGCGCGAATAGATGTAACCAACCTCTTGCAGGTTGAACAAGGCGGCGGCGTGATCAGCGTCGCGAAACACATAGGCTGTGGTCTGATAGATCGGCGTCTGACGCGCGCCCGTGGCCGGGTCGGGCCGGGCACCGGCGTGAATTTGCAGCGTGTCAAAGCCGTAGGTGGGTCCATCGGTCATAACATGATCTCCTGTTGAAATTGATTTTTACCGCAAAGCTAGGGGATAGAGGGGCGTGACACAACCGGGTGAAATGGCGGGATTGCGCCCTAAGTCTGGCTTATCTGGTGGGGCTTGGAATTGCCGGGCTTATGTGATCCGTAGGTGCCGTTCCGCGCGGAAAACCCCTAGCGCATCCAGAACCCGTTTGATTTGATGCGGTTACGAATCGCCTGTTCCTTACGCGGCAGGTGATCTTGATCGAACAAGGCGCGCACATGGCCGGCATGCCAGTA
>NVQY01000248.1 GCA_002400675.1 Paracoccaceae bacterium
GATTTGGCGACCTTCTGGACCTCGCCCGACATGCACGCCGAATCCGCGACTGATCTTGTGGACCGGGGCTATACGGCGGTGAAATTCGACCCTTCTGGTCCCTATACCATGCGCGGCGGGCACATGCCGGCGATGCGCGATATCACCACCTCGGTTGCCATATGCCGGGCTGTGCGCGAGGCGGTCGGGGATCGCGCCGATCTGTTGTTTGGCACCCATGGTCAGTTCTCGACTGCCGGGGCGATCCGGCTGGGGCAGGCGATCGAGCCGTTTCAGCCGTTGTGGTTCGAAGAACCCACCCCGCCAGACAACCCGGCCGAGATGGCCAAGGTCGCGCGCGCCGTGCGTATCCCCGTGGCCACCGGCGAACGGTTAACCACCAGGGTCGAATTTGGCGAGGTCTTGCGACAGGGCGCGGCCACCATCCTGCAACCGGCGCTTGGGCGCGCGGGCGGCATCTGGGAGGGTAAAAAGATCGCCATCCTCGCTGAGGCCTACAATGCACAGATGGCCCCGCATCTATATGCCGGGCCGGTGGAATGGGCGGCAAATATCCAACTGGCGGCGTCGATTCCCAATATCCTGATGGCCGAAACCATTGAAACGCCGTTCCATTCCGCGCTGATCCGCGACGCCATTAGGGTCGAGGATGGCTATGTCACCGTGCCCGACACCCCCGGTCTGGGCATTGATGTGGACGAGGGTCTGGCCCGCGCGCACCCCTATCAGGGCGATGGGTTACACCTGCAAATGCAGGAGCAAAGTTGCGACTATTCCGCCGCGAACTTGTTTATGGGCGGTGCGCCGCCACGCAAGGGGTGACAGAGGCATGCAAATTGGGGCAATATAGTGCAAAATGTGAATATAAGGATCGCTAGTCCCGTGACTGTTCAGACATCTTCGCCCGCTGTGGCCCCAAGTATGGATGCAAATACCCCGGCAGAAATGGCCTCGCAGGCCACGGACGCCGCCGCCTATCTCAAGACGCTGGCGCACGAAGGTCGGTTGATGATTCTGTGCCATCTGGGCACCGGCGAGAAATCGGTTGGCGAGTTGGAAGATATGCTAAGCGTACGTCAGGCCGCCGTCAGTCAGATGCTTGCCCGCTTGCGCGACGAAGGGCTGGTCAGCACAAGGCGCGATGGCAAGACGATTTATTATTCGCTGTCCGACGACAAGACCAGTCAGGTGATCGGCCTGTTGTATTCGCTGTTCTGCGGGCGCGAAAACGCAGCCTAAGGCGAATAGAATGCACCCCGCCCTAAAGCCGCGCCAACAGATCTGCCGTCGGCCACGCGTCTGCCGGCAATCCCAACCGGGTCTGTTCGGCCTGCACCGCAAGCCGGGTGCGCGCGCCTAAGATACCGTCAACCTTGCCCACATCATACCCACGCGCCACCAGCTTTTTCTGAAGCTGTTTCATCTGTCCACCACTTAACCCTTGTTCCGGCTTGCCCGCGTCATAGATCGCGCCACCTTCCAGACGGTTGGCAAAATAGGCGGCCGTCAGAACATAGACAAAGCTCTGATTCCACTCGAAATAAACCTTAAAGTTCGGATAGGCGATAAACGCCGGCCCCTTGCGCCCCTGTGGCAGAATAATCGACGCCTGCAAGCCCGACGCACCCAGTTTGCCGTTGCGTGGCTTGACGCCCTGTCTGGCCCAGTCGCGCACGCTTAGACTTTGGGACGGGCCGGTTTTTGACCAGTCCAGATTCTTTGGCAGGCGGACTTCTTGCAGCCACGGCTCGCCCGCGCGCCAACCCAGCGACGACAGCATCTTGGCCCCGGACATCAGCGCATCAGGCGCCGAGGTTTTCAGGCTGACCTTGCCGTCCCCGTCGCCGTCGGTGCCGTTTTCCAGAATGTCGCGTGGCAGCATCTGCACCATGCCGATCTCTCCGGCCCAGGCCCCTGTGGTGCGGGCGGGGTCGAAATTGCCCTGTTCATACAACTCCAGCGCGGCAAAAACCTGTGGGCGGAACAAGGCCGGGCGGCGGCAATCATGCGATAGGGTAACCAGCGCGTTCAGCGTGTTGAAATCGCCCTGAAACCCGCCGTAATCGGTCTCAAATGCCCAGAATGCCAACAGAACGCCGCGTGACACGCCGTATTGCGCCTCAATCCGGTCGAACACCGCGTCGTATTTGCGCGACATCGCCTTGCCCTTGTCAATCCGGTTCTGTGAAATCAACCGTCGGGAAAATTCGACAAATGGTTTCTGGAACACGCCTTGCGCGCGGTCGGCCTTGATAACCTTTGAGTCCTTTTTCACGTTGCGAAAGAACGCATCAACCGTGGCGCGGTCGTGCCCGGCCTTGACGGCTTCGGTTTTCAGGTCGGTGACAAAGCCGGAAAATGACTGGTCGCATTGGGCAAATACAGGGGTGGAAAATACCAGAGCAGCCGCAAGGGCCGGAAATAAACGCATGTAACAACTTCCTTAAACAACAGATGTCACAATAACGCCTGCCAGAAAGCAATGACAATGCCAAGTATCAGCACAAGCCCCCACACTTTCCACAGCATGGCAACGCTGGCCTCTATGTCATCCGGACCGATATCGCGCCGCGCCGCGCCGTTGACCCAAGCCAGATCGCGCATCTTACCGTCGTAACTGCGTGGGCCGGCCAGTGCGATATCCAGCGCGCGCGCCATTGCTGCCTCGGGCCAGCCGGCGTTGGGGGATCGGTGCTTGCGGGCGTCCGCCACAATGGCGGGCCACGCGCCTAGCTGCCCCGACAGGACGGCGATCATCAGCGCGGTCAGGCGCGCTGGGATCAGGTTCAACACATCATCCAGCCGCGCCGCCGCCTTGCCAAACGCCTCGTAACGGTCGTTGCGGTACCCGATCATGCTGTCGGCGGTGTTGATCACCTTATAGACCAACAGCCCCGGCACCCCGGCGACCACGAACCAGAATATCGGCGCGATGACCCCGTCGCTCAGGTTCTCTGCGGCGCTTTCGATGGCGCTGCGTGCAACCTGCGCCACCGACATCTCTGCGCAATCGCGACTGACGATTTGCGCCACGGCCCCGCGCCCGGCCTGTGTTGATTGTCGCAGGGCGGTGGCCACTTCGCCAACATGTTCACAAAGCGAGCGTTGGGCCAGAAGGATCGCCAGCGTGATGATTTCCGCAACCACCCCCAACTGGCCAATGATCAACCCCAGCGCAATCGCCCCGGCCACCAGCAGGGCAACCGCCACGAGTCCCCGGATGCGCCGGGACGGGCCAACGTTCAAGCGCCGATCAAGCCAGCCAACCGCCCGCCCCATCACCACCGCCGGATGCGGCAGCCGCGACCAAAGCCAGCGGGGTTCCCCCAACGCGGCGTCCAGCAACAAGGCAAGGATCAAAGTCATCAAAGGTTTTCCGGACTGGTCAGGTCATGGCTTTTGCCAAAGGGGTGGCGGCCCTTGCGGTTCAAGCGGAAAAGCGCCGGATATGCAAGTATCGACATATTAGCATCCGGGCCTTATTGGTTCGTTAATCATTTGTTAAGATAATGGTCACATCACCAACAGTAGGGGAATGGCGAGAATTTTACTCACTCCAAACGCCAAGTATCGTTGAATGAATGTTTTGATCGTTGAAAGTAAGCAAGAGCTGGGAATGCTTTGGCAGCGGCACCTGGAACGAATGGGTGCATCGGTGACCCTGGCGCAAAGCCAGGAGGCGGCGATTCTTGCGCTGTGCGGTAGTGATTTCAACATTATCGTGCTGGATTTGGTGCTGGATCAGGGCAGCGCGCTGGCGGTGTCGGACTTTGCCAGTTACCGCCGCCCCGAGACCCGCGTGATCTTTGTCACCAACACCAGTTTCTTTTCCGACGGGTCGATATTTGCCCACAGCCCCAACGCCTGCGCCTATGTGCAAAGCGGCACACCACCCGAAGATTTAGCAGCAATGGTAGAGCATTACGCGGCGACGCGCTAACCCCGCCCGTGCGGTTCCATGTGGTCCAGCACCGGGTTTATCGGGATGATCCGGTTGGGATTAATCGTGTCGTGGCTATAGTGATAATGGCGCACGATATGGTGCATTCCCACGGTTTCAGCCACGCCGGGCCACTGATACAACTCGCGGGTAAAGCCCCAGATGTTGGGATAGTCGATCACCCGGCTGCGGTTACATTTAAAGTGCAGATGATAGACCGGATCGAACCGGATCAGGGTGGTGAACAGCCGCCAGTCGGCCTCGGTTATCAGCTCGCCCATCAGGTAGCGATTGTGCGCCAGATGTGATTCGATCCAGTCAAGGGTTTCAAATAACGGCCCAACAGCGGCGTCATAGGCGTTTTGGCTGGTGGCAAATCCACATTTATAGACGCCATTGTTGACCGAATCGTAAATCTTTGTGTTCATAACCTCTATTTTTTCGCGCAATTCTTTGGGCCAATAATCATCCGTATTGCCCGTCAGATCGTCAAAGGCGGAATTGAACATGCGGATAATTTCCGAACTCTCATTAGACACGATGGTTTTCCGCTCTTTGTCCCACAGGATCGGCACGGTCACGCGGCCACTGAAACCGGGATCGGCGCGGGTGTAAATCTGATGCGCAAACTCGGCCCCAAACAGGGCGTCGCCGGTTGCCCCGTGGTCATCCCGCGCAAAGGTCCAGCCATCCGACAGCATATCGGGATGAACCACTGAAATGTCGATAATATCCTGCAAATCCTTGAGGTTGCGAAAGATCAGCGTGCGATGCGCCCAGGGGCAGGCAAGGCTGACATACAGATGATACCGCCCCGCTTGCGCGGTGAACCCAGCCTCTCCCGAAGGGCCGGGGCTGCCGTCGGCGGTTATCCAGTTGCGAAACTGCGAATCGGCCCGGCGGAATGCACCGTTTGATTGCTTGGTCTCGTACCATTTGTCCTGCCATACACCGTCAACCAGCAATCCCATGTCGTACGCTCCTTTGTTTGATCTGCGTGGCTGAAACCTAGGGCGCGCCGGCCGACTTGGCCATTACGAGCCTCCGCGCAGAACGTCTGCATCCGTGCACATCGCAGGTTTGTGAACCCTTTGGGCAACGGTTTTGGGTTGGGGGTGGGGTGCCCGATATAGAGGCTTGAAATTATTGCGAGTCCCGCCACCCTG
>NVQY01000006.1 GCA_002400675.1 Paracoccaceae bacterium
ACGCCGAAACTCGTCTGTGTATCTCATTGCCATTCCTTGTCTCCTTTATAGCAAACATTGCTCGAAAGAGACCGGAACGAAACCGTGACAGGTCCAACCCGCGCCCTGCTTTCGGTGGAAAACTTTGACGGCGATATCTGGGAGCCCGCCTGCGGCGACGGAGCCATTTCCCTCGAACTGACCGCCGCTGGTTACCGCATCACCTCTACCGATCTGATTGATCGTGGCTTTGGCACTGGTGGGCAAAACTTCCTGAAATCCGGGAAACCTCTGGCCAAACACATCATCACCAACCCGCCTTACGGCACCCATGGTTTGGGCGACGCTTTCGTTCGCCGCGCCCTGATCCACACCGCGAAAACCGGTGGGACGGTGGCAATGTTGCTCAACCTGCGCTCGCTGGCCAATCCCGACCGACATCACAAGTTCACCAAAACCCCGCCCGCCGCGATCTATATTCTGGACGACCTGACTTGCTGGCCGATGGGCAAACCAACCTCAACCACCGCCCGCATTGCCCGGCAGCAATATTACTGGGCCGTCTGGAAACCTGGCCACACCGGAGCGCCAAAACTTGGCTGGCTTTCAACTGCGCAGTTTCGAGACCGGCTTTAGCCCGGTCTTTTCTATTTCCAATTCATCAATTTACTATGACCAATTTACAACCCGTTACCATCACGTCACTTTCACCTGACGACATAGCCGCGATGGGTTTTGACACTCGTCTAATTACACCAGCCGAAATTGACAGGCTCGCCCGTCACATGGCCGATAATTATATTGAACATTATTTCTGGCATGATTTGGAGTGTATCGCCGACATGATGAACTTACCGCGCATATGAGCGCGGCGGGTTCAAAGGTTTAGCCAATAGCGCGTTGCCTTACGTTCGCCGGTGCGCCTCAAAGCGCCTTTGGCAACCAGATCACCTAAATCACGGGTGGCGGTCGGTGTTGTGGTGTCGGCGATGGAAATGTAGTTCTTGGCGCTAAGCCCACCTTCGAAACCGTCAGGGCCAGCGTCGAACAACCGGATGAGCACCTTTTCCTGACGGGAATTGATCTGCCCGCGCAAATGATCCAACATTTTGGTTTTGGCAATCAGGTGGTCGATCATGGAGGTCGAATAGGCCTGCGCCTTCAGCACGGTTTCAGCAAACCAAATCAGCCAGGGTTCAATATCCAGACGTTTGTTATTCGCTTCTAGCGCCAGATAATAATGCTTGCGATCAAGTTCAATCTGACGCGACAGGGCCAGAAGGCTGGGTTGGCCCAATGCCTGCGCCAGGAGTTTTTCGCTCATCGCACGCGCAATCCGCCCGTTACCGTCCTCGAATGGATGGACCGTGACAAAATGCAGATGGGCAATACCGGCCTTGGTCAGGGCCGGGAGCTTGCTTTGCGTAATCCAAGTCAGAAGCTGCGTCATTTCCGCATGCATCTGGTCAGAGGGCGGCGCTTCAAAATGCACTTTTGGTTTTTGGATAGGACCGGACACCACCTGCATCGGTTCGGGATGGGCGCGGTAAGCCCCAACACAGGCCAGATCACTGCGCCCACGGCAAACCAGTTCATGCCAGTGGAATAGCCCGTCATGGGTGATCGGTGTGTCAAAACCCTGATAACAATCGACCATCAGTTCGGCGATACCACTTTCGGCCGGGCCGGATCGGCGATCAACCGTCAAACCAAATTGGCGGCGTACGGAAGATTGAACGGAAGCCCGATCCAGATATTCGCCCTCAATTTCTGATGTTTTCATCGCCTCATCGCTAAGCAGATCGATCTTGATCTGGTCTTTGTCGGCGTTGGTAAGATGTTGCCATGCGCCCATCAGGCGGCCTGATCCAAGTAGGAATCGCCGTTCAAAATCTTCCAGCTGCTTGGGATCAAAGCGCCAGTTTGGCCAGTCGGGGTGTTGCCAGTTCCAGGTCATGATGAATAACTCTTAGGTTTATTACTCATATATAGCTATTTTGCGATGAATAACAAATCCATTTATTCATCATTATTTGCGCCCCAACAACAAAGCTGGTCCAAACAGGGCGGCGATCTCCAGTGATATTGCCAGCAACAGCGGCAACAGAATCTGGCGACCGGCCCCGAACAACCCCAATCCTTCAAAGGTGGTGACCATGCGGGCCAGCAGGGCGGAGTTGCCTTGCTCTGCGTCGCTCATCCGCACGATCCGATCCAGAGCCGATTTTGCCTCGATTATAGTAGTCTGAAATTGTTGTTCCAGATCCGCCGCCAATGGGCCACAGCCACCGCGCGCGCATTCCAGTCGCCAGGCGGCTTCATCCCGGGCGGCACGATCCAGCAGGCGGGCATGTTCAGCTTGCAAGGCTACACGGGTTTCGGTCTGGGTGGCCGCATCGCTGTTCATTTCGGCCCCCAGCAGAAACGATGCCGACAGGATGGAGGTGGACGACAAGATCGAGACCGGGGACAGTAGCAGGGCGACGGCAATGGCGACACCTGCAAGCAGGGTTTTGCCGCGCCCCATAAATGCAAACCCGGCGACCACCAAAAACGGGCGCATCAAATCAAGCGCCATCAGGGCCACCACCAAAGCGATCTGAAATTGCCACCGCTCACCACCCAACTCCCAGGCGAAACTGGCGTTTAGCGAAATCAAAGCGGCGATTATTCCGAGACAGGCCAAATGGCGCAATGAAAGTTGAAACAAGTCAGAAATCGTATCCCAAAGCGTTGGCACAGGGATCGGCAAGGCGGCAGCTTTTGGCAGGTTCAACAAAGGCAAAGTTTGGTGCGGCAGGCGCATCCGGCCCAGATCGGTCAGTGACCAAAGAGCACTTGCATCATTGTAATCAATCACCCCTTGCCGTTTGAGGAATTGCATCAGGCGGCGCACCAGATCGCCATCGTTGGCCTCGGACAGACCTGCTTGTGACAGGGCGGTCGCAAATTCGGTCTTGCTATAGCCAGCTTGAGGTAGGGAAATCAGCGTGGTTTCGACCACGGTTTGCGGGATGGTAATTCCCTTGATTTGGGTTTCTAAGGTCTGTGGCATTGCGTGTACCTCCTGCTACAAAAGCTTTTGCTGGCGGAGCCAGGCAATTTGCTGGGTTGAAAAATCGGCGAGATCCTGGATCTCGGGCGGGATATGAACGGGGCCTCTGGCGGTCCTGGCCACGGGCGCGTTCCAATCGAAAATTCGGGCGTTTAAACCGATGTCTGACAGGAGTTTGGTGGCACGCACCGCCCCCTCACGCCCGGCTTTATCACGATCAAACACCAGCCGAATTTCCTGCACATTGTGATGGCGCGCGAGGTCTGCCAGCTTGTAGGCCTGGGCCTCAGAAAGTGCTGCGCCAAAGCTGCCAACCACGTTACGCAGTCCGGCCTCGTAGGCTTTGGCGACGTCAAACGGGCCTTCGGTCAAGACGATGAAACCGGTCTTGGTAATTTGTTCATGGGCATCTTCATGCAGCCATGGGATTTCCTGGCAGTAGAGCTCGGCTGATTTGTGAAACCCTGGATAAAACAGGTATTTTGCGTCCGCATCATCGGTGATTGCCCGGCCCAGATGTGATAATATCACCCGAACTTTTTTGCCTTCAGATTTTCTGGTTTCTCGCGCATCGGCAACCTGAAACACGATCCGGCCTTTGAGGGGCGAGCGCCCCTGCGCCAGATATCCGATCCCCAAGGCCGCACAGGTTTCTTCTGAAATACCGCGCTCTTCCAATCGAGGGTGCGTATCGCACATGGTAATCAGGTCTTGGCGGATTGGTGCATTGGAGGGCGTTGAAACTGCTCCAGTTTTTTCTGTCACAGCCTTTGTGACAGACCGGCGCACCTTGTCACGCTGCCCTGTGACGGGCTGTGACAGGTCAACCGAGGCATGCGCCCAACCGTGCTCCAGAATGTAACGCCCGGCCTCAAAACGATTGCCGCCTTCGAGTTTCTGGATTAGCTCAATGGCACCGCCGCCCTCGCCAATTGAGAAATCAAACCACAATCCTCCCGGGCCCATGTGAAAACTGGGTGTCTTTTCCTCGTGAAACGGCGAAAACGCCCACCAGTCGTTTGGTTTGCTCTTGCCTTCAGCCTTGCGCAGGCCCAGCCCGCCGAACATCGCCTGCCAATCCACAGAAGCGCGGATTTCGTCCAGGTGTTCCGGCGTCAGCCGAATGGTATCGGGGGCAAGTTTGTTCATGAGAGTTGATTGGCATAGGTCGCCCTATCCCTGTCAGGGACGGATTTCCGCTTAGATCATCCCTGAGGGTACATGTGTCCAAAACCTTGCCAAATCTTATGGCGCTTTGTGCAGAGTGGGGGAGTGTTGAAAATTGGACCGGGCACAGCCCGAACCGCCGCGTTTACCCAGCAGAGCTAGACCTTCTCCTCATAGCGGAGCGCAGCGCTAAACAGCAGAGCTGAAACAGGGGGCATTGCCCCCGCAAGTTTGCATGTCTGCACAAACACCCCGGTCGCAGAGCGAACCGAAGTGATTTGATGCGACATACAACTTGCCAAGGGAGGGCCCTTGGAACCCCAAAATGCGCTGTGAGGAGAACAACTTCAGATGAAAGTTAGTCGCCGAATCAAGTTCCAAAATTCAAGTAAATCTCTATGATCAAAGAAAAATATGGATTCACTATGCGATTGAACTGGATCGAAATCCGCGTGCGAGCTGCGCAATTCTCAAAAGAATGGGCCGATGCCCACTATGAGAAGGGTCAGACTCAGAGCTTCTACAACGATTCCTTTGAGGTGTTCGGCGTGAAACGGCGACGTGTGGCCGTTTATGAACAACAGGTCAAAAAGTTGAACAACAAGCAGGGCTTTATTGATCTTTTTTGGCCAGGTGTCTTGCTGATTGAGCAAAAAAGCACAGGGCGGAATCTAGAAAAAGCACGCGAACAGGCTCATGAGTACTGCCTCGGCCTGAAGGATAAAGAGTTTCCGCAATTTATCCTCGTCAGTGATTTCCAGACATTCGAACTGTTTGATTTGGAAGAAGGCACCGGCACAAAATTTTCCCTGGCCGATCTCTCCGCCAATGTGGAAAAACTAGGTTTCATCATTGGCGTCCAAAGGCGTAGTTTTTAGGACCAAGATCCTGTCAACATCGAGGCATCCGAGCTTATGGGGCGTGTCCATGATGCCCTTGAAGAGTCTGGGTACGATGGACATGATCTGGAACAATTTCTGGTAAGGTTGCTGTTTTGCTTATTCTCCGATGACACTGGAATCTTTGAACCTCGCGGGATTTTTGAAACGCTCATCAAAGACAGAACCGCCGAAGATGGCTCAGACCTCGGGCAATGGATTTCTCATCTGTTCGACATCCTGAATATCCCTGAAGAAAAGCGTTCAAAAACGCTGGACGAAGATTTGGCGGCATTTCCCTACATCAATGGTGAACTTTTTGCTGGACGATTGCCAATTCCATCATTTGACAGCGAAATGCGAGAGGTTCTCATCGAAGCGTGTGAGTTTTCCTGGGATGCAATTTCGCCAGCGATCTTTGGCTCCCTGTTTCAGTCAGTAATGGACAAGGATGAGCGGCGAAGCCAAGGCGCACACTACACCACCGAAAAAAACATCATGAAGCTTATAGGGCCGCTTTTTCTGGATGGCTTGAGGGAAGAATTTGATCGGATCAAAGCACGGAAGACCCAACGCCAGAAACTACTCGGAGAATTCCATTGCCGTTTGGCGAAACTTACCTTTTTTGACCCGGCATGTGGATGCGGGAATTTCCTCATTATTTCGTACCGAGAGCTGCGGCAGCTTGAACTTGAGGTATTGGTCGAGATGCGTACCAACCAACAACTGGCCCTGGACGCGTCGATCCTGTCAAAGGTCGATGTAGACCAGTTCTACGGCATTGAAATAGGTGAATTTCCGGCGCGCATTGCTGAAGTTGCGATGTGGATGATGGATCATATCATGAACAATCGCCTTAGCCTGGAATTTGGCCAAACTTACGTTCGTATCCCGTTGCGCAAATCACCCCATATCCACTTTGGAGATGCTCTTGAAACGGACTGGCATGAAATATTGCGAGCGGGCAATTGCTCTTACGTTCTTGGGAACCCACCATTCGTTGGAGCTAAATACCAGTCAGACGAACAAAGAGCACAAGTGCGTCGGATTGCGGCGCTAGGTGGCAGCGGAGGCACACTGGATTACGTTTCGGCCTGGTTTCTGAAAGCCGGAGAATACGTCAAGGCTGGGACGGCAAAGATCGGATTCGTGTCAACAAATTCGATCACCCAAGGGGAGCAGGTCGCGCAACTATGGCCGCTTCTGTTTCACAAATACGAGTTGGAAATTTCTTTTGCCCACCGGACATTCGCTTGGGGCTCAGATGCGCGTGGCAAGGCGCATGTTCATGTGGTCATTATTGGACTCACAAGGCGGGATGATGCCCCGAAGGAACGCCGCTTATTCTCCTATGAAACGGTCAATGATGAGCCGAGCGAATCCAAGCACAGCGCAATTACGTCCTATCTCTTCGATGCTTCCGGGCTGAAGAATCGGCACCTTGTCGTGACTGAAATCAGCAAGCCATTGAATGGATTGCCCAAGCTCAGAATTGGGTCGAAGCCCATTGATGGCGGTTATTTCATTATGTCCACAGAAAAAAAGATGAGCTGTTGCAGGCCTATCCGGTCGCGCAGAAATATGTTCATCCCTACATTGGAAGTAAGGAATTTTTGCATGGTAGCATTCGCTATATCTTGTACATAGCGGAGGCCTCACCCGCTGATCTTAAGGCCATTCCACCATTGAAAGAGGTGATTGCCAAAGTGCGCGAATATCGACTGGGGAAAATTCCGGCCAAGGGGAAAACACCGGACAAAATCAAGGAGCCTAGTATCTCATCACTACAACTGGCCGAAACCCCACGCAAGTTTCATGTAACGGTTGTGCCAGACGGCCCATTCCTGATTATTCCAGAGGTTAGCTCCGAACGACGCCAGTACATTCCCATTGCTTGGAATGAGCCACCGACTATTCCGAGCAACCTTGTTAAGGTAATGTTAGCGGCGGACAAAACGACCTTTGCCTTACTTACGTCGGCAATGCATATGGACCGGATGAGGACAATTGGTGGCCGTCTTGAAAGCCGTTACAGGTATGCAATTGGATCAGTTTACAACACTTTCCCTTTGCCGCCAAAGTTTCCAAACAAAGCAAAGCTAGAACCGTTGGCGGATGCAGTCCTGCAAGCTCGGGCAGCTCATCCCGACGCCAGCCTAGCAGACCTATTCGATCCAGATTATATGCCGGATGAACTGCGTAAAGCTCACTCAGCTTTGAATCGTGCGGTGGATAAGCTCTATCGGGCAAAAGCATTTGCTTCCGAACGTGAACGTGTTGAACACCTGTTCGGGTTGTACGAACAAATGGCAGCACCAATCGAAGCCGCCGCACATTCAAAGCCGAGAAGGCGTAAGAAAAAATGAACATAGAAGGAATTTCCAAACTCGCCCAATCCTGTTTTCAGGGCCGCCCCACAATCATTTTGGGAAGTGGGGCAACCATGCCTCACGGACTGCCAAGTATGGCGGCGTTGAGCGCCTATCTGCGTGACAATTTGCAAACTGAAGGAGAGGCAGAAACAGATGCTTGGACACTGGTCCGTACGGCATTCTCTCAGGGAGATCATCTGGAAGCGGCCCTGGAAGGGAAGACACTTCCAGATTCCCTTCTGCAAAAAATTGTTAGATGCACTTGGCAATGTATGAACGAAAAAGATCAGGAGGTTGCGGCATCTGTTGTTGATGGCGACCAGACCTTCCCCCTTGGACAATTACTGAGTGGGTTGTTCAACAGCACCCACAATGAAGTTCATATTGTCACGACCAACTATGATCGTGTGGCCGAATATGCCTGCAACTCGGTGGGGCTTCTTTTTCAAACAGGTTTTGCTCCTGGCTATATCCAGAAGTGGGAAAGTTCTGGGCGGGTAAAATTTCGGCATGGAGAAAAACCTTCTCGTGTTGTGAAAATATGGAAGGTTCATGGATCACTGGATTGGTTCCAGACTAAAGACGAACGTATTGTTGGCCTGCCGGTTTTCAGCCTACCAAGTGCGGATAACATCCCTTTGATTGTTACACCTGGCCTGAATAAATATGAAAAGACATCAGAAGATCCCTTCCGCACCACCATTAACGGGGCTGATATTGCGTTGAAAACCGCCTCGGCTTTCTTGTGTGTTGGTTTTGGCTTCCGTGACAAACATATCCATCCAAAAATATTTGAAAGATGCCGAGAACAAAATGTTCCCATCGTTGTGCTGGCGCGTACTTTAACTGACGAAGCCAAACTATTCCTAAAAGAACGGGCTGGGACCAATTATCTTGGGATTGAAAAATACGGTCATGGTAGCCGAATTTTCACTTCAGCTGAACCAGATGGATTTGAGCTAGAAGACCACGAAATATGGTCACTCCCCAGTTTTAACAATTTAGTCCTTTAGGAAATGAACATGACAATATTTGATTTCAAAGACACAGAGGCCCTCGGCAGCGTAATATCTGTAGATACCACAGCGGTGATAATCAGAGTTGAAGATTTGGAACGCTTGAAACGATTGCAAGTTAACCGGCTGGTTGTTCTCCATAGCAGCAAGCCGGGGCAACATTTGATCGGAGTTGTGGTGAAAATCACACGAAAGCCGGATGACCGCGAAGTCGACATCGAAGATGATAGTTTGGAAGAACTTGCGCCCAACGAAAACAACCTCGTCAAAATAACACTTATCGGAACATTGCTGGATCGGGTTGAGGAAAAGAGAAACGTTTTTAGGCGAACGCTCGAGACCGTCCCTGAAATTGAAGCCACCTGCTTTTCGCCTGAGGGAGAACGGCTGACCAACTTTATGCAGGTGATTTCGAGCGTAGAGATGGGTGGCCCGAAACTATCGCTAGGAAATTTTACACTTGATGATGATGCAATAGCTTACTTGAACGGCGACAAGTTGTTTCAGCGTCACGCAATAATTGTTGGTAGTACCGGGTCTGGTAAGTCCTGGACAGCCGCCCGCCTATTGGAACAAATTGCAGCGCTCCCTCAGGCGAATGCCGTTCTTTTTGATATTCACGGCGAATACCGGCCACTGGAAAGCGACGCATTCCAGCATTTGAGGATTGCAGGCCCATCGGACATCGAGAATGATCGCGGTTTGGCCGAAGGTGTGCTACATCTTCCGTATTGGCTGCTTGGCTATGAAGCTTTGGTTTCTATTTTTGTTGACCGCAGCGACCAGAACGCGCCAAATCAGTCTATGATTATGACACGTACAATCACCAAAGCGAAAAAGACCACTCTAGAAGCAGCTGAACACAAAGATATTTTAGAAAATTTTTCAATTGATAGTCCGATACCTTTCGATCTGGATTATGTGCTATCTGAGCTAATTAAATTGGATACTGAACGTCAACCTGACGCTCGAGGGAAGATTGATGGAAAAGCAGGTGACTATAACGGGAAGCTCAGCCGCCTCATAGCGAGACTGGAAGTAAAAAGGTATGACCGCCGGTTAGCATTCCTGTTTCAACCGCCTGCTGAATGTATGGAAATGGCTTGGTTGGAAAAGATGGTTCACAGCCTCGTGGCGGGCAGAGGCGCGCAAAATGGTGGGACCGGAGGGATAAAGATTATTGATTTTTCCGAAGTTCCCTCTGATATTTTGCCTCTTATGGTGAGTTTGTTAGCGCAAATACTATTCTCAACCAGCCTCTGGACAAAACAGGAAAAACGGCACCCGATTGTTATTATGTGTGATGAAGCACACCTGTACATCCCGGAGCGTGCCAAGGCAGATAGTGGTGATGCTGTTGCCGTTGAAATTTTTGAGAAAATTGCAAAAGAGGGCCGGAAATATGGAAYTGGCTTGGTTGTTATCAGCCAACGACCCTCGGAGGTGAACCGGACAGTTCTTAGCCAGTGCAACAACGTGATCGCGATGCGATTGACCAACAGTGATGATCAAAACGTTATCAGAAAGCTACTGCCAGACAGCCTTGGAAGTTTTGGCGAATTACTGCCTGTTCTAGATGTGGGTGAGGCGCTTGTTGTTGGGGATGCCAGCTTACTACCAGCACGTGTCCGTATTTCTGGGCGATTGTATACTTGACAAACCCAAGTAGGATTCCTATATCTCTACCATAGAGTTAGAGGAAATCGAAATGTCTGTTCTGTCCAAACCGTATATGCACAACGAAGCCGCAGCCTTTGCGCACGTTGAGGCGATGCTTTGGGCTGGCGGGCCGACCTGCCCGCATTGTGGCAACTGCGATAACATCTATGAACTGAAAGGCGTGTTCTCCAAGCCGTCCAAGAAGAACCCGGAAGGCGTAGAGCGCCACGGGCTGAAAAAGTGTTCCGCTTGCCGCAAGCAGTTCACCGTGCGCCACAACACGATATTCGCAGAAAGCCATATCCCGCTGCACAAGTGGCTACAGGCGATACACCTTATGACCAGCAGCAAGAAGGGCATCAGCAGCCATCAGCTACACCGCGTTCTGGGCATCACCTATAAATCCGCATGGTTCCTGACACACCGCATTCGCGAGTGTATGCGTGACGGTGCGCTTGCAGGCTTTGGCGACGGTGGTGGCATCGTTGAAGTTGACGAAACATTCATCGGCAAAGAACCCGGCGTGACAAAGCATCCGAAGGCGCGCGGCGGCTCTCACAAGATGAAAATGCTGACGCTGGTGGACCGCACCACAAAACAAGCCAAGAGTATCGTTGTGGACGACCTCAAAAAGACGACGCTGATCCCAATCCTGCAAGAAAACATTGCCCGCGAAGCCTATGTCATGACCGACGAAGCCAGTCAGTACCAAGGCATCGGCGCTGGCAAGGTGTTTGAGGCTCACGGCTGGACCAATCACAGTGCTGGAGAGTACGTGAACCTTGAGGACCGCGAAATGCACACCAACACGGTCGAAGGTTTCTACAGCATCTTTAAGCGCGGCATGAAAGGCGTCTATCAGCACTGTGGTAAGCAGCACTTGCACCGATATGCCGCCGAGTTCGATTTCCGTTACAACAACCGCGCGGCCAATGGCGTTGATGATGTGGAGCGTGGCCAGATCGCCCTGCGCGGTGTAGTAGGCAAGCGCCTTACTTACGTCCAATAAATCCGCAATGACCTGAATCGTTGCGGTTGCGTCAGCAAAGGCTTCCACGCAAATCTAAAATGACTACATTAAACATGTGGTGGCACGAATACCTTGGAGGGTGCCAGTTCGCTGGTTGCGTCGTCACAAAAAGAGGGAGCAGTTTCCTGCTCCCTCCAGAATCAAACGGTAAGTCAGATTTCTATGCGAAATGCTCTCTTGCCATACCATTTAGCCCAAATCTTGCGACCGTTTTTGGTCGTGATGTAGGGGCGATAGATGACCTTCTTGTCATCATTCAAGTTGTCCATGAGGTTTTCCTTATATGGACGTAACCACTCCCTCAGATTGCTTTCGACGGCGGAACTCTGAGGGGGTGGGCCTTCTCAACAAACAGTCAGAATGACCCTTCGCTCGAAGTTCTCAACGGGGTAATAGCGCTCGGCATCCCCGTATATTTTTTAAGTCTGTAGTTACTACCATCGTAGACGACAACATCGTCTTGCTTGAGGCGTGACAAAAGGCTCGACACCGAGCCGCGATCTAATGTGTCACCATTTGCCTCGCTTAACTCAACCGCTCTAGCAGCGTTCAGGCCGCTTCTGCCTTGAGATTCCAGCAACTCAAGAACTCTGATTTTGACAGACCCCTTGGGCGCTCTTTTGGCTACTGTTTTTGTCGGCTCTTCACCAAGTATATCCAGTAAGAGCGACTCCTGGGCCTGCAACTTTTCGATTTCACGCCTAATGTTATCAAGGCGTTCTCTCATATCTTTCATCTTTGGCGCTTTCGACATATCGGCCTCCGTAATGTGGTGGCCCCGGTGGGATTTGAACCCACAAACCTTGGAGGGTGTCCGTTTTAAAGACGGTTGCGTCTACCATTCCGCCACGGGGCCTATGTTGTGCGATTCAAGACCGCAGGCACAATATCGGCTAACAGCGCACTTTGAGTCAACGGCAATCTGCGTTTATAACCTTGATTGGCTATAACCTGTTGTTTTATATGGCTTTGTAATTTGCGTTAAATTGATGCGCAAAGGGTGTTGTGGCATATGGCCGACTCAAGGGCGAATCACTAATATGACCCTATGAAAAAAGACAAAACCCAAATCGACCGATTCAAAGAAGCCGCCCGTCAGTTAGAGGCTGACGACGACGAAGAACGGTTCAACGAGAAGTTAGGCAAGCTGGTTAAGCCGAAGTCGGACGCCAAGAAAGACGACTAGCGCATACATGCGTTTAGGCGGTCAACACCGCCTTGGCAGAGGGTTTGACAAGYATACAATTGCCTTTTTTTGGGCCGGCGCAATGATGCCTGCCTTGCGTTTGTCTTTGAGCCGGTAACTTTCGCCTTGGATCTGGATGACCTGCGCGTGGTGCAGGAGCCGGTCCAGCATGGCAGCCGTCAGAACCCGGTCACCCGCGAACGCCTGATCCCAGGTTGAAAAGCTGAGGTTTGAGGTCATGATAGTGGACCCTTTCTCATAGCGGGCGGCGACGATCTGGAAAAACAGATGCGCCTGTTCACGACGCATTGGCAAATAACCTATCTCATCCACTGCCCGGCAGGGCATGCTTGCATGCCTGAGAGGGGATGATCAGCAGTGTGTAACCGCTGAGCGTCTTCATATATTTGGACAACCGGCTTTGGCGCTGAGCGGTTTCCACCTGCAGGATCATGTCCGCTGCAGTGATGAAGCGGGTTTTGATCCCCGCGCTCGCCGCCTTGTGGCCCAGGGCTATTGCGAGGTGAGTTTTGCCCACGCCGGACGGCCCGAGGAACACGGCGTTTTCTTTGCGTGCCACGAAGGCCAAAGAGGCCAGTTGTTCGATCTGGCGTTTCGGGGCGGAGCTGGCGAACTTGTAATCGTATTCCTCCATGGTCTTTACGACCGGGAACCCCGCCATTCTGATCAGGGTCGAGGCGGATCCGCTGCCTGACAGGTGATGTTTGCATCACCGAGAAAGGGGATCGTCGGCAATCCCGTTCGGCCACCAGCACGTTCTCCAGGAAATCGGTGAACGATTGCTCGGTCTCGGCAGTGGCACTTGCCAGCGCCGGATAGCTGTCCGCGACACCGGCAAGCTTGAGGGTGTCACACAGGGCCGAAATGCGGTCGGATTGCAGGTTCATGAGGCACGTCCGATCGCGTCATAGATCGACAGATCGTGTTGCGGCACCGTGATGGCCTGCAGATCTGCCGGGATGCTGATTCCTTCCTCGGACCAGCGCGGCGCGCGGGGGAAAAGATGGTCGGCCTCTTGCGCGAACCTGTCCACGGGCCGTTCCTTTGTCTCGGCATGAATGCGTGGGTTGGCCACGTCCCGCAGCCAGATTCCCACCTGCGCATTGGCGGTGGCGGCATCCAGGATCAGCCCCTGCGGCTTGAGCATGCTTTCCAGCGGCCAGACAAAACTCTCCTTCAGATATCGATTAAACCGTTCGACCTTGCCCTTGGTCTGGGGGCGATATGGCGCGCACATCCGGGGTGAAAACCCATGATGCTTTGCGAACTCGCGAAACCCCGCATGAAACCGGYGCTTGCCCATTGCCTGACAGGTGATGCCCTTGCATCACTGAGAAGGAGGGCCATAGACATTCCGGTCAATCAGCACCGTCTTCATGTTATCGTAAAGGATCGTCTGCGGCGTGCCGGAAATGGCGTCGAAAAACCGCTCATGCGCTTCAACCAGCGTTCCGAACTTCTCATCCTCGGAAAACCAAACAAAGCTCAACCGGCTGAACCCCAGGGTGCCGACAAAAGCAGAAAGCTTGTTCTTACCGCGCCTGATCGAGGTCCAGTCAACCTGGGCCTGTTYGCCCGCTTCTCAGGGATGCAAGCATCCCCTGCCAGCCGGCGGGCGGCGTCTCGAACCGGATGATCGCCGGTGTTTCCTGGGCGGGCCGTTGCGACAAAAGCCAGTCCTTCAGGATCGTGATCCCGCCGCCATAACCAAGTTCGCAGATCTCGCGCAGATAAACCGTAGCAGGCAGTCGACGTGGCGCGGCGTTCCTGATCCTGTCTCGCAGATAATCCTTGAACGGGTCCAGCTTTGAAGCCCGCCCTTTGCGCGGACCATAGCCCACCGACAGTTCAGGCTGGCGCAAATACTTTCGAACCGTCCCGCGGCTGACCGACAACTCCCGCGCAATCGCGTGAATGCTTTTACCTTGCTTGTGTAAAATCCTGATCTCCATGACCTCTTCTCCTGTTAGCAATCCGCTCTCCCTCAAAACGAAAGAAAGCCATAACAGGTCGGTCACTTTTTAACCGGCGACCCAGGTCATTTTTACATCGGCGTTAACAACCGATACGGATTCGTTGAGCTTTGTTGCACAAATCGGTTTGCGGCCAGACTTTTCCTTACGCCAGACGGACTTATCCTACGGGCTCTGTGATGGGTATGCCAAGCCCAGTGAACCCGTTGAGGATCGCGGCCCGGATTTGTATCTCAGCAACCTGCCGCTCAAAGTCTCGCGCCAAGAGGCGTTGGCCGAGCAATTTCACACAATGCCTTCCAGCGTCGAACCAGATCGACAGCGAGCGGCGGCGCTTCAGGGAAAAGTTATAGTTCGACCAGTTCCTGGTCTTGTAGGTCGTTGGAGTCCAGCTGCTCATCGCCGTCTACTACCACGCTGGATTCACTAGATGAATCCATGATCAGCCTATTTGTGCAACAAAGCCGTTGGGCAATAACATTAGCAGATACCACCATACCCAAATTCAACGCATCCGCTGATCGGCAGTCCGGCCAATCACAGGAAAGGAATCCAAAATGAAGCCGGGCCCAAACGAGCCAGTAAAAGCCGTCATATATTGTCGCGTGTCGTCCAAGTCGCAAGAACTGGAAGGCAATGGGCTGGAATCACAAGAAACCCGCTGCCGTGAATATGCCCGCCCCAAGGGCTACTTTGTTGAGGCCACATTCCCCGACACCATCACTGGCGGCGGTGATTTTATGAAACGCCCGGTATTGTCGCCCTTCTTTCTTATCTTGATGCCCAGCCTTCTGAAAACTATGTGGTGATTTTTGACGATCTCAAACGCTTTGCCCGCGACACCCGCTTCCATCTGGATTTACGCGATGCCTTCCGCCTGCGCGGTGCCAATATCGAATGCCTGAATTTCAAATTCGAGGACACGCCCGAGGGTGAGTTTATTGAAACCATCATTGCCGCCCAAGGCGCGTTGAAGCGCAAGCAAAACGGTCGCCAAGTGGCGCAAGAGATGAAGGCGCAAATGCAAAGCGGATACTGGGTCCATGCTGCCCCTGTTAGCTATAAATACGAAATCGTCAAAGGGCGCGGGCGGATACTGTTCCCCGATAGCACGCTTGCCACCATGRTCCACGAGGCCTTTGAGGGCTTCGCCTCTGGTCGCTTGGCTCGCAAGCCAAAATGCGGCGCTTCTTTTATTACATCCTGATTTTCCGCGTGACAAAAAGGGCGAGTTTCCCAACCAACGGGTGGCTGGTATCCTGAATAACCCGCTTTATACAGGCCATATTTGCAGCGAAACCTACGGCATAGACCGGCTAAAAGGCCAGCACGAAGCCCTGATCAGCATTGATCTGTTCGACAAGGTTCGTGTTCACAAGAATATCGGCAACGACTTCGCCGCGCGTGGCTTTGTAGGCTGTGGCGACTGCGGCGAGCCTCTGAGCAGTTCATGGTCCAAAGGATGTTATCGCAGCTATGCCTACTAACTCTGTCAATCCAAGGGCTGTACCAGCTACGGAAAATCCATTCCCCGTGACAGGTTGGAAGGCGATATAGGTTCCCTGATCAAAACCTTGCAACCCAGCCAAAACCTGTTTGTGCTGGTTACACTCATGTTCCGCGACGCGTGGACACAACGGTTGGCGCAAGCCGACGAGATCAATAAATCAGGCAAGGGCCAGATCAAAGCCATTGAAAAGCGGGTGGATGCTTTGCTCCGGCGCATAATCAACACCACCAACCCAACCGTAATCCGCGCCTATGAGGGAAAAATCAGCGACTTAGATCGGAGTAAACCCAAACTGCAAGACCAATTAGTGCACCATAACGCGCCAACAACCGGCACGTTCGAAGAAAGACTAGAACCAGCCTTGTATTTTCTATCAAGCCATTGGAAACTTTGGGAAATTGGTAAAGTCACCCTACGCCGAATGGCGCTAAAATTGGCATTCACAGGCCGCATCACATACCATGGAAATGAGGGTGCTAGAACCACCAAAATAGCCTTACCATTCAAGGCTTTAGGTGGTGTTTTGTATAGAGAGAGTAGTAATGGTGCCGCTGATAGGACTCGAACCTACTACCCCATCATTACGAATGATGTGCTCTACCTGATGAGCTACAGCGGCCCTGAGAATTGCAGATTTAACTGCGTGACGTCAGTAATGCAAGATATCTGATCCAAATTACAAGCGCAGGTTTGTGCCAACCAATTGCGTGGTTACCACTTTGATTTTCAGGCGTTTTTAACGGCCTCAACGACGTCAGGTGTCTTGTTTTACCGCGCTGCCGTCGTCCCGGTCGTCAAATATCACCTCTGGATCGTCTGGTTCGATCAACGCAACCTCGGTGATCTCTTCCCCGGAGTCGTCATCCGCCGAATCGCCGTCACCTAGGCCAATGATCAGCGGCAGCATGTGAACACCCGTCGCACTGGCGATTTCAGGGGTTACCGGGGTTTTCCAGCTTAGCGTGTCGAAACTGTTGCAGCGGGCGCATACCGGTGCCCATTGTGCTTGAATCGACTGGCAGTTGTCGCAAACCCATTGCGGTCCGCGCGGCGCGCTTAGCGCCTTGGCCAGCCATCCCTGAACCACCGAATCAGAGGCCCCTTCGCCCCTTTCTATGGCGGCCATAAGCGTCAACGCACGGGCGTCCGCCGTGCCGTCGCTTACATTGCCCAGCGCGCGGCGTGCTTCGGGAAAGTCACCCGCGACGATCTGTAGCTCGGCCAGAACCAAACGCGTTTCCATGTGTTCCGGGTGAATTTTGGTCAGAACAGCAAAGCGTTTTACCCGCTGGGCCGGTGTTTCCTCTGGTTCTATTGCGGCGAATGCTGCGGCCAGATCCGGGTGCGGCTGGGCCTCCCACGCCTTTTTCAGGATCTTGACGGCGTTGCGCGGTTTGCCGGCCTCGACATAGGCCCGCGCGGCCATGGCAGCGGCGGGCACCAGATCGGGGGACTGCCTGTTGGCCTCAATTGCCTTTTCCCGAGCTTCGATTGACGATCCTTCGTCAACGATTTCACGCGCCTCAGAGAGAGCCAGAACCGCATCACGTCGCCGGTAGACATCACGCGGCAAACTGCCGGATTTCAGTTTTGAGCTAAGCGTGTTGCGCGCGCCTGCCCAATCTTCGGCCTGGGCCTGAAGGCGCAACAGAACGTCTTGCACCTCTTCGTGGCGAGGTTTCAGGGCATGTGCCTTTTCGGCCAGCTTGCGCGCGGTTTCATCGTCACCTTCGGCCAGCTTTTGTTTCATGATGCCGCGCACGCCGACAAAACGGGTGGCTTCGGTGCCGATCAGTTGCTTATAGGCCTCGGACGCCTTTTTGGAATCCCCGGCCAGCTCGGCGGCCTGCGCGGTCAGAAGGTTGGTCAATTCCGGCTTGCCCAGATACTTTTCCGCCTTTGCGGCCTTGGACATTGCCAGCCGCCCCTCGCCCGATGCCAGCGCCATCAGTCCATCGGCAAGTGCCTGATAACCGCGCCGTTCGCGCCCCTTGTCGAAATAGCGCGAAATCGCGGTTTCATCGCCGTTGAGGAACTTGAGCGTTGCCACCAAAAGCGACAGCAGTTTGAGAACCACCCAGACAACAACCAGCAACACCAACCCGGCAATCACCGACTGAAGCGGGGCCAGCGTGTATTCGGTCCCGGCCACAGTAATCTGAATGCCGCCGCTCGATTCCATCAGGAACCCGGCCCCATAAGTCAGCAAGGCGATGACCGCAACAAAGACGAGGATTTTGACTAGTGACCACAGCATGGCAGGTCCTTCAGTTGGTGTTCAGGCTTTGGGCCAGTTCATTGGCCGCTTGCAGCGCGGTCAGTCGTGTTGTCGCCGTATCGACCCAGGCCTGCATTTGCGTCTGGGCGGTCTCGGGCAGGGCAGCAATTTCGCTAAGGGCGTTGGGTAAATCGCCGGCCGTCACCGCCGCTTCGGCGCGCGACAGGATGGCGTCGGTGTCATCGCCCTCGCGCGGTGCGACCGATCTGGCCCCCAGTTGCCGTTGCAGGAATCCACCCAATCCGCCGCCATCCGTACCCTCGGCGCGGGTGGCGCTTAACGCGGCGCGGGCGGCTGCGGGAAAGGCGTCGCTTAGCGCTGCCAAAGTGGGAACGCCGTCATTTGCTGAGGCTTTCAGGGCCGGAGGTATGGTGATACCGGCGACTGTCAGCTCTGCCAATATGGACGCGTATGGGGTGCCGTTTTCCAGCGTTCCAAACAGGCGGGCGATGGTGGCCTGATTTTGCGCCTTAAGGGCTGTGGATGCCGCATTTCGTTCCAACGCGCGCGCGGCGTCTTCGGTTGCGCGGGCGTTGTCGATCATTGCTGCGACTTCGGCCCGTTGTTCGGCAATCGTCTGCTGCATCGCCGCCAGTTCGCGGTCATAGGCGGCGATTGCTGCATCCGACGCGCCATCGGTCATTGGCCGCTTTTCCAGCGTTTCCAACCGGGACGATAACGGTGCAAGCCGGGATTCAAGGTCGCTAATCGCTGATTGTTGCGCCTCTGACGCGTCGTTCAGGCGTGCCAGTTCCGTTTGGATTGCCGCCAGTTGCGTGTTGAGAGGGGCCAGATCGGGAAGGTCAATCGCTGCCAGTTCAGCCCGCAAAGCAACAAGGTCCGAGGCTTGTTTGGTATCCGTGCCTCGCAGGTCGTCCAGTGCTTGTGTCACCTTGGTCGACCCCGGAAGGATAAAGTCCAGAACGTCCGTGCGGGCGGCAAAAAACCCAAGGGCTGCGGCGACGAACCCACCAATCAGCGCCGGCGCAAACCCACCGGATTTCTTCACCTCGATCGGGGGTGTTTCAGCGGGCTGATCCTCTGGATCAGAGGCAGCCTCGGTTTCGGTCGCATCCGCCTCGATTACCGGATCGGCGTCAGTTTCTGTGTCGGGTTTATTGGTTTCAGCCACCGGGGAATCCTTCGAATCTCAAATGAAGCGATGTGAACCGCCGGGAAACTCTACTGCGCTGACCCGGCACCCTCAACCCATCCTGCGTCGTCGACCAACTGTGCCATAACGCCCGCCATGGCGGTTGCGTCGGGGGTTGGGGTAACCATTAAGCTGATGTAATTCAATGACCTAACAGGTTCCGCGACCGCCTCACTTAGTGCTGCAAGGTACAAAGGCGCGTTGCCGGTAACGGTATTGGCAAATTGTCGCGCAGTGCGCGGAGAGAACAATGGTGCGATAATCGGGTCCGGTCCGTTCAGAATCTGAACGGCGGCTTGGCTGAAGGGCAATAGCGGCTGATCATAGATCACCTGTTCCCTTGTCGGTAGGCCAAGCACCCCAAGACGGGCCGCCACGTTGCCGCGCGCGTGTCTGCCGCGCAGATGCAATAAGGGTCCGTCGGGTCGGGATTTGTGTAGGGTAGCGATCAGATCTTCGGCGTTGTTTCCGACGTTCTGGGCCGTCCATCCGGCCTCTCGTGCGGCGTGTGTTGTTGCCACGCCAACGCAGAAACACGGCAGATCGCGATGGGCGGTCAACCGGGCAGCCACCGAAACGCCGTTGGATGAGGTAAAGATCAGCCCGCGCGCATGGTCAAAATCGACCTCATGCGCCAGGGGTTCAATGCCGATCAGCGGCGAATAGACCACGTTCAGGCGCGCGCGCAATTCCGGCGGCAACCGGGTTACGAACCGCTTTGCGGATTCTTCGGGGCGGGTCATCAGCAGGTTCATCGGTCAGTCGCACCGGGATTGTTTGCCAAGGTCTAGGGTGATACCCCCTGTTGTGACGCGATGCAACGGTTCAGGGCTGATGGGACGCACACTCACCATATTGGGGCTGGAAAGCAGCTGTGATGACACCGCCGCTGCCGTGGTGCGCCAAACCGACGGCAAACCGGCGGAGATTCTGTCGTCTGTAGTCTATGGTCAGACCGACCTGCACAGGGATTTCGGCGGGGTGGTGCCCGAGATTGCCGCGCGTGCCCACGCCGAAAAGCTGGATATCTGTGTGCGCGAAGCCTTGGCAAATTCGACCCTGACACTGGGCGATCTGGACGGTGTGGCCGTCACGGCGGGTCCGGGCCTGATAGGCGGTGTGCTGTCAGGCGTGATGTGCGCCAAGGGGATTTGTGTCGCGACCGGCCTGCCGCTGGTGGGGGTGAACCACCTTGCCGGTCATGCGCTGACGCCACGCCTGACCGACGCGATGGCCTATCCTTATCTGATGTTGCTGGTGTCAGGGGGGCATTGTCAGTTTCTGGTAGTGCGCGGCCCGGATGATTTTACCCGACTTGGCGGCACCATCGACGACGCACCGGGTGAGGCGTTCGACAAATCCGCGCGGCTGCTGGGGCTGGCGCAACCCGGCGGCCCGGCGATTGAGGCTGAGGCGCGCAAAGGCGACGCCACCCGGTTCCGGTTTCCGCGCCCTTTGCTGGACCGGCCCGATTGCAACCTGTCGTTCTCTGGCCTGAAAACCGCCTTGTTGCGTCAACGCGATCAGATCATCAGCGAGAACGGCGGGCTGACTCAGGCGGATCGCGCCGATATCTGCGCCGGGTTTCAACAGGCGGTGGTGGATGTGCTGGCCGCCAAGACTCGCCGGGCATTGGGTATCTATCTGGCAGAGAATCCACCGATTGCCGGGTTTGCAGTTGCCGGGGGTGTTGCAGCAAATACCGCCATTCGGTCCGTTTTAGAGACTGTTTGTAGAGAACTTGGGGCTGATTTTACCGCCCCGCCAATGGCCTTATGTACCGACAACGGGGCAATGATCGCCTACGCCGGGCTTGAGTTGTTCAGGGCGGGGAAACGCAATGACATGGGCATGACGGCACGGCCCAGATGGCCTTTGGACAAGGTCAGCGCCGCAATGTTGGGCAGCGGCAAAAAGGGTGCCAAGGCATGAGCGTTCGGGTCATTGGCGCGGGGGCATTTGGCACTGCGCTGGCGATTTCTCTGGCGGGTAAGGAGCGTGTGCAGCTTTGGTCGCGCGCGGACATTCACGTTCAGGACATGGTGCGCCATCGCGAAAATACGGCGCGGCTTCCCGGTGTTCCTTTCCCGGAAGCCTTGCGGGTAACCGGCGATTTCGACACTATTGCGGGCGAAAACACGCTTTTGCTTGCGGTGCCGATGCAACAGCTCCGCTCTGTTTTGACGCAGCATCGTGAGGTGTTGGCAGGCAAGTCGCTTGTCGCCTGTTGCAAAGGGATAGAGTTGGCGACCGGGCAAGGACCGATTGCCGTCATTTCTGAAATCTTTCCCAACGCGCACCCCGCCCTTTTGACCGGTCCCAGCTTTGCCACGGATATTGCCCGGGGATTGCCGACGGCGCTTACCCTTGCCTGCACGGATGATGGCCTCGGAAAAGCCCTGCAACAGAGCCTGAATACAGACAACATCCGGCTTTATCGCACAACTGATACCATTGGCGCGGAACTGGGTGGCGCGCTTAAGAACGTCATGGCGATTGCCTGTGGGGCGGTCATCGGCGCGGGGTTGGGCGACAGTGCGCGTGCGGCTTTGATGACGCGGGGGTACGCGGAAATGCTGCGTATGGCGCTAGCAAAGGGTGCGCGGGCAGAGACGCTGGCGGGGTTGTCAGGATTTGGTGATCTGGCCCTGACCTGCACGTCGGATATGTCGCGCAACTACCAACTGGGCCTGTCCATCGGGCGACAGGAACCATTTGACCCAAAGGTGACGGTTGAAGGGGCCGCGACCGCCCGTGCGGTTATTGTCGAATGCACCAGGATGGGGTTGGACATGCCGATCACCCAAAGTGTTGTTGACCTGATCGACCAGAAAACCTCTATTACCGAGGCAATGGCGCAGCTTTTGGCGCGCCCCCTTAAGGAAGAATGACATGCTGATCGCCCTGATCGCCCGGGACAAGCCGGGTGCGCTCCAAATTCGCAAAGATAACCGGGACGCGCATCTTGCCTATATAGAGTCCAGCGGAGTGGTTTCCCAGGCGGGTCCGTTGCTGGACGAGGCCGGAGAAATGGCCGGGTCGCTGGTTGTTCTGGATGTGGCGGATATGGCAAAAGCCGAAGATTGGGCCGCCAATGACCCCTATGCCAAGGCCGGGCTTTTTGCCAAGGTAGAGCTGATTGCGTGGAAAAAGGTGATCGGTTGATGGCCCGCTGGCTTTTCAAATCAGAGCCGTCGACCTGGGGCTGGGACGATCAACGGGCCAAGGGCGACGCGGGCGAAGAATGGGATGGTGTGCGTAATTATCAGGCGCGCAATTTCATGCGGGTGATGCAGATCGGTGATCGCGGGTTCTTTTACCATTCGCAAAAGGAAAAGGCCGTTGTTGGCATTGTCGAAATCTGCGCGCTGGCCCATCCTGACAGCACCACGGACGACGACCGCTGGGAATGCGTGGACATCAAAGCGGTACGCAGTTTCACCGTGCCCGTCACGCTTGACATGATCAAGGCGGACCCACGGTTGGCGGAAATGGTACTGGTCAGGAATTCGCGTCTGTCGGTACAACCGGTTACAGACGATGAATGGAAAATTGTCTGCGACATGGGGCAGACAAAGGCCGACTGATCGATGGTGAAAAATATCGGGAAGGCCCCATAACGCCGGGACCTTCCCTTCACCCCACGTGCTACCTACTCACCACACGTGTCTTGAAAACTTAGGTCTCGACCTTACTGGTCTTGTATTATGCTTAGCGCATTACGCCCCATTTGAGCAAATCAAAAGCTTGGCGCATTAGCCTAAAATGCAATACGTCCGCCACGATGGGCGGACGCAGAAATGGTCTGTGATGGATCAGCCGTAGACCGATTCCTTGCCGAAATGCTTGGTCAGCATGTAGTAGAACACGGCGCGGTATTTGTTGCGCTCGGATTTGCCATAGGTTTCGATTGCCGCATTGATGCCCGCCATCAGGTCTGGCCCGTCCGTAAGGCCCAGTTTTTTGATCAGGAAGTTGTCCTTGACCGTCTCAAGTTCGCTTGGTTGCGACGCCGCCACGGTTGACGCATCCGCGTTGTAGATCGACGGGCCACAGCCGATAGTCACCTTGGTAAGCAGGCCCATATCCGGATCCATGCCGCATTTGTTCTTTAGATCATCCGCATATTGCGCGATCAAATCGTCGCGTTTTCCCATTTAAAACTTTCCTTTTTGAAACTCTGACCAAAATCGGCCTATGGCAGCACGATAGCAAGTGATCCCAACGGCACAAAGGGGAATTGCGCGCGACACCTGTCAAATACCCAAGCTTGAGTTATTTAACGGTTATGTTAAATAAATGATGAAAAGGAGATCCTCATGCCCGTGACCTTTCCAAATGAACCGGCGGACTATCGCACGGCCCGGACTGCCCTGTTGCAGGCAGAGATCGCCTTGCGCAACCAATCCGAACAGGTGGCGGAAATGCGCAGAGCTTTGCCCCAGGGTGGCCGCCTGAAAGAAGACTACGCGTTTACCGGAACGGGTGGCGAGATGGTCAGGCTTTCCAGCCTTTTGCGCGAGGGTGGGGATACATTGGCGCTTTATTCGCTGATGATGCGACCCGAGGCCAAGGACCCCTGCCCCATGTGTGTATCCTTGTTGGATGGTCTGGCCGGACAGGCAAAACACATTGGGCAACAGATTGATTTTGCGGTGGTTTCCGCCGCCGTCCCCGAACAGCTTGAACGCCTGTCAAAGGCGCGCGGGTGGTCCGGGCTAAGGGTGCTTTCGGCGCAAGGCACCAGTTACCAATCCGATTACCACGCAGAATCAGCAGATRGYGCKYWRYYGYCKAYNTTGAATATTTTCAGGAAAACACCCACAGGACTCTCGCATTTCTGGGGCAGCGAAAGTTTTTTTGCCGATATTGACGGTCAGCCCCGCCATTTGGATCAGATCTGGCCGCTTTGGAACATGCTGGATCTTACGCCAAATGGACGTGGGACCGACTGGTATCCGGGGCTGGCGTACTAAGGCGTTTGGACAAAGATCACTTTGGGAACAGGAATGTCACGATCAGGCGGGCGCCCCAGCCCTCGGGTCCATTGTTCGGCGAATCTGCCCAATACTTTACACCGCCACCAACACTGACTGGTCGACCGGCAATCTTGACCAGCTTGGTTGCCGTCAGGTTTACAGGCACGGTTGCCTGATCGTTTACCCAGTCATAAGTGGTTTCTGTGTTTAGCGCGATGGTCCACAGGTTCTTGGTGTTGTAGACCAGAAACGGCTGAAAAAACGTCGTGCTGATCTTTGTGCCGCCGGTGGTATCCCCTACAGACCACAAGTGGTTGGCCAGAGCGCCATAGGTCCAGGGGCCGTTTTGTTTCAGCACGACTCCGGTGGCACCTGCCGCAAACTGGTCCGCACTAAGACCCGTGCCCCCGGTTGGCAGAAGGAACACAGGGCCAACGCCCCAGATCATTCCACCTGCGGTCGGTGCCTTGGGTGAAAAGAAAAAGCTTTGAACAACATCACCAACACCGGATTGCCGGGTTCCCGGAATGACGTCTTTCTGGTCAATGAACGGGATGATCGTTCGCGAAATCACATTCCAGTTTTCACTGATTGAAAACGGCGCAACTGGTTGAAGGTTCACCGTTGTTCTGGTGCCGTTTCCCGCTGTACCCAGGCCGCGATCATAGTTGAACTGATAAGGCACGCTAATCAGCGACGAAATCGGATTGCTTAGCTGCTTGGCCAGATCCCCGGCATCCGACCCTTGGGACAAGGCCGCATTTGGCCCGGCGAACAAACCAAAGGCGCACAGGCCCGCGAAAATATTTCTAAGCATTTGGGTTCCCAACAAATTGAAACAGCGATCTTGCCCGCAACAATATCGCGTTTAGGCCCGGTAAAGCAAGAAAGGCGGCAGAGTGATCCGCCGCCTTCCCATCAATCAGTTCAGATCAGTTTAGTACCGGTAGTGTTCCGGCTTGTAAGGACCATCGGCGGAAATGCCGAGATACGACGCCTGTTCGTCCGTCAGCTTGCTAAGCTTGACGCCGATCCGTCCCAGATGCAGACGGGCCACTTTTTCGTCCAGATGCTTGGGCAGGATGTAAACTTCGTTCTTGTATTCGTCGCCCTTGGTCCACAGTTCGATCTGCGCCAGCGTCTGGTTGGTGAACGAGGCAGACATCACAAACGAAGGGTGGCCGGTGGCGTTGCCAAGGTTCAACAAACGCCCCTCGGACAGCAGGATGATACGGTTGCCTGACGGCATCTCGATCATGTCCACCTGTTCCTTGATGTTGGTCCATTTGTGGTTCTTCAGCGCCGCGACCTGAATTTCATTGTCGAAATGGCCGATGTTGCCGACGATGGCCATGTCCTTCATCGCGCGCATATGCTCGATCCGGATCACGTCCTTGTTGCCGGTGGTAGTGATGAAGATGTCGGCCGTTGCCAGCGCATCCTCAAGTATAACCACCTCATAGCCGTCCATCGCCGCCTGAAGCGCGCAGATCGGGTCAACTTCGGTGACCTTCACCCGGGCACCGGCACCGGACAGGGACGCAGCAGAGCCTTTGCCGACGTCGCCGTAACCACAGACCACGGCGGTTTTGCCGGCCATCATGGTGTCAGTGGCGCGACGAATGCCGTCAACCAGCGATTCCTTGCAGCCGTATTTGTTGTCGAACTTAGACTTGGTGACAGAGTCATTCACGTTGATCGCCGGGAACGGCAGCAGGCCCTTGTTCATCAGGTCATACAAACGATGCACGCCGGTGGTGGTTTCCTCGGAAACACCCTGAATCGCGTCGCGCTGGGCGGTGAACCAACCGGGGCTTGAGGCCATGCGCTTTTTGATCTGGGCGAAAATGGCTTCTTCTTCTTCCGATGTGGGCACTTCCAGAAGGTCGGTTTCACCGGTCTCGGCGCGGGCACCCAGCAGGATGTACAGCGTGGCGTCGCCGCCATCGTCGAGGATCAGGTTACAGGTGCCTTCCTCGAACAGGAAGATACGGTCCTGATAGTCCCAGTGTTCAACCAACGACTGGCCTTTGACGGCAAAAACCGGAATATCCGCCGCCGCGATGACGGCCGCCGCGTGATCCTGCGTCGAGAAAATGTTGCACGATGCCCAGCGCACTTCGGCACCCAAGACCACCAGTGTCTCGATCAGGCAGGCGGTTTGAATGGTCATGTGCAGCGACCCGGCAATGCGCGCGCCCTTCAGCGGCTGGCTTTCACCGTATTCCTCGCGCAGCGCCATCAGGCCCGGCATTTCAGTTTCGGCAATATTCAACTCTTTACGGCCAAATTCGGCCAGAGCGATGTCCTTGACGATATAGTCGTTGGCCATGTGGGTGGCTCCTTGCATATATGAATTTCTGCGCAGATAGCACCGCACCCATGTCGAGGCAACATGGCTGTTGTTTCGAGTGGTATGTAAGTAAGAATCACCCATCCGGCGCTGGCGAAACAGGTGCCATTCGCGACATTTCCGGCGCAGATCCGCCCGCTAATCACATTCAGGTCATCAAATGGCGCGTGAACTACCGGATTTCCTGCCTTTTGTTTCGGGGAATCTGGGATAGACTGCACAAAAATCGGAAAACAAGCAACGACAAGGGAGCCGTATGCGCAAGGTTTTACAAGCGTTCATCATTGCCGTCGCCGGGTTGAATGCGTCTTGGGCGCTTGCTTCGGGGGATAAGATCGCTTTGGTGCTGGGCCTTAGCGACTATGCGACGTTGCCTTTTCTGGATAATCCCAAGAACGACGCCACCGATATGGCCAGAACGCTGGATGGGATCGGCTTCAAGGTTACTCTTAGTCTGGATTCGACCGGTGCCGAAGTGCGCCAGTTGCTGGATGATTTCGCGTTTCGATCAGAAACCGCAGAACTGGCGTTGATCTATTACGCCGGGCACGGGGTCGAATTTCAGGGCGAGAATTACATGATCCCCGCCGATGCCGACATCAAATCCAATCAGGACGTCATACGCCAGTCCATATCGCTAAAGCAGTTGCTGGCCACGGTTGAACGGGCGCGAAAGATGCGCATCGTGATTTTGGATTCGTGTCGCAACAACCCCTTGGGCAACTTGCTTGATGTGTCGGCGCAACAGGATGGCAGCGTGGCGACCGGCACCGTTGCACGCGGCAACGGAGGGCTGGCAGCAGTCGACCCGGAACGTGGCACGCTGGTCGCATATGCCGCCAAGGACGGGCAAGTGGCGCTGGACGGGACCGGCCGCAACAGCCCCTACGCCTCGGCGTTGATGAAAAAGATGGCGGTTCCAGGGCTGGAGATCAGCCTGATGTTCCGGCAGGTCCGCGATCTGGTGCTAAAGGAAACCGCCAACCTGCAAGAGCCATACACATATGGGTCCCTGACCGGCACGCCCTTTTTCCTCGCCGGGGCCGCCGAGGGTCAGCAGGGTCTGACCGGGGCCACGATTCAGGACGCGTGGGCGTCGTTGCGCCCGGATCAGGAAGAACAGCTTTTGGCGCTGGCCGATCTGGGCGATACCCGGTCGATGCTGGGGCTGGCCTATATTCGGTTGAATCCTAACGAAGGCCGGTTCGACCCCCCCGCCGCCGTTAGTTTCCTTGAACGCGCCTCTGCTGCCGGATCACCCGAAGCACAATTCGAACTGGCCAAGTTATTTGAACGTGGCACCGGGGTTCCGGTGGACGAAAAGCGCGCGCTGGAACTGTACGAGGCCGCCGCCGATCAAGGATTCGCCGATGCGATCAACGATCTGGGGTTCCTGCATTATCAGGGCGGGCTTGGCCTGCCGCCGAACCCGCAAAAGGCGCTGAAGTTTTTTGAACGCGCCGCCGATCTTCSCSASCYCMWSGNYGCWMTTSAWYTTTRCNCNGNCCTKGANNTYGMCGWYGGCCTTGTTCCCAGCAAAGGCCCGGATGACGCGGCGCATTATCTATACGCAGCCCTGCGCAGCGGCAGCGCGGATGTTCTGAACCTGCTGACCGAACGCCCGAAGATGTTTACCAACGACACCCGACGTTCGTTGCAAAAGGAACTCAAGAAATTTGACTTTTACGGCGGGGCCATTGATGGGGATTTTGGGCCGGGAACCCAGAAATCCATCCGGGCCGCCTATGGAATTGAAAACTGAACACTCTGAAGATCAGGCTGACGGCACCAGTTGGCCGTCAAAATCTTTCGCATCTCTGCGATTATTGTGCTTAACTTTTTCTAACGCTTTACCATTTTCAGGAGCGACCCAATGCCAAAGTTCCAATTTTCTCTGTTTGCCCTGACCGCCTTGCTGTTGGTTTCGGTCTCGACGGCCTCCTTTGCCCAGACCACCGGGGGTGGGGAAGGAATAAACGGCCAATATGGTGATGGTCCAGCCTCTTTGCCTGATCCCGAGCCTTCGGACATCACACCCGGCAGTGCCACCGCCGCCGCCGCGATCACCAGCAGCACCAGCATCGTCACGTCGCTTCAGGCGGCAACCAGATATTGCACGCCTCTGGGGCCAAAAGAATATGTGATTGATTGCCTGGCCGAGCGACTGGGCACCCTCAGCAATCAGCTTGAGGGACAGGACGGGTTCGAAGAGGTTCAGGCCATACTGGACTCAACCGCCAAAGACCTGAACCAGATTGCCCGGCAGAACCGCTCCGCCACACTTGCGCCCGCGACATTTGCCACGCAGGGGCAGACACCTGTTCAAACAACCCGCAGGTTGATCCCGGTGGACGAGGCCAGAATGGAAGATGCGGTTTCGCAGGCGCTTGCGGTCATCGCAGAGACCGAAACCCTGTTGCTGCGATCTGCCGACGATTCGACCGACCGGTCCATCCAGTTTCAGCAAATTGCCGCTGCTGTCGGCTCTAACAAAGTGTTGCTGCGCTCGCTTTAGGTACGAAGTGCAAAGCCAGAGTGCGGTTGCCGGGTCACAGCGATCCGTCGGCCAGCCATTGATCCAGTTGCTTGCGGCTGACCTCGAAATGCATGCTGTCCTCGCGGCTGAATCCGGCCCCCCAGACCCAGCCCTCTTCGTTAAAGAAATCGGCCAGAATGGTCAGTCCCAGCTGGGTTTTGCCATCGGTGAAATTGTCCAGAACCCCGTCGATGTTCAGGTCAAGCGCAAGGCCGTAACTGTGGGTGGACATACTGTTGGTCGTGCCCCGGATACGCCGGACACACAAGGACCCGGAGGTCTTGATCAAAGCGTACAGATCCGGGTCGGCGCGTTTGACCGTGTTAAACACCCGTTTCAGCGATTCTGCCGCCGGGGCCAGCATCCGCACCCGCACCGGGCCGACATCCTCTAGCACCAGTTTGGCTGACAGGGCCTCGTTGGTCATTCCCTGACAGTCATCGGTCAGAACTTCGCGTGGACGGCCCAGTTTCTGCTCCATGTAACTGGGGGAGGACACCACTAGCCCGCGGTTCACATTGCGCCGGTCGGCGATCAGAACAACCTGAGTATAGGCGTCGATGATGGCATTCGGGCCGGTGCTGCGCAAAATCGCGTCTTCGGCGTCTTCGTCTGACACCGGGGCCGGTGCCCCTGCCCCGCCAACCGGCAACCGGGCCACTTCGTTTTGCAGCGACCCCAGCCGGTTTTGCAAATCCTCAACCTGTTGCCGCAGCATTTCGATCTCGATTCGCGCGCCGGAATCGACGGCAGAGCCCTGAAAATCCTCTTCCGACAGGAAATAGCTTAACCCAAGCCAGATGACCGGAGCCAGAACAACGGCCACTGCAATGATGATTGCCGGTAGAAATCGCATTCCGCACCCCTGTTTACATTGACTTGGCCCGCTAAATCAGCCCCAGCAAAGCAGATTGTTACCCCGGCACGCAAGCCCTGATCAGGTCACAACCTGTCTATCTGGTCGCAAAAACGTTGTCGGCTTCCTGCGCGTGGTATAAGCTTTGCCAATAACTTCATTCAACCATCAAAGGGAACGACGCGCTATGTTCCGTCTTAATTTTATCAGCACCTTTTTCATCGCCGCCACGCTTGGGCTTGCTGCCCCGGTTGGCGTTCTGGCCGGGTCCGACACCGAATTGTCGGCCGAGGAAATTACCAACGCTTTCAAGAAACAAAAAACCCGTGGTCTGGTCATTGTGCCCAGTGATCAGCAGCCGGCAAACACCGACTCCAACTCTGCCGATGTGGCCGCAGCCCCGGTTGCCGCTGACGCCGACAGCTATACGGCAGTTGATAAGGCGGATCAGGTCAACATCCAGATATCATTCGACTTTGACTCGGCGTCCCTGCGCGAAGACCAGAAACCAAAACTGGCCTCTCTATGCGAGGCGATGAAATCCGTTGACGCATCGGTGTTCCAGATCATCGGCCACACCGACAGCTCGGGCAAGGCATCCTATAACGAACGCCTGTCACTGCTGCGCGCGCAAGAGGTCAAGCATTTTCTGGTAAATTCCTGCGGCATCGAAGAAACCCGGCTTAAGGCGATCGGAATGGGCGAAACCATCCCCTATGACGCAAGCGATCCCCGGGCCGACAGCAATCGCCGGGTTGAATTTCAGGCACTGGGCTAAGGCGCTGTCAAATCTGACCGGCCCACGAAAGCAGCAAATTCACCATGCTTGAATCCCGCCCCACGGACGCGTTTCAGCCAGGTGATTTGCTGAACAACACCTATCGGATCGAAGGGTTGTTGGGGCGCGGCGGCACGTCCGACGTCTATAAGGCGCGCAGCGATATTTCCGGGCGACTGGCCGCTCTCAAGGTTCTCAAGGCCGAGTTTTCCGGCAATGACGACTATCTGGTCCTGCTGACCCGCGAAGAGGAAATTCGCGACATCAGGCATGACGCGGTGGTGCGCTATTCCGAAAACCACCGCACCCCGGACGGGCACGTCTATCTGGTGATGGATTATGTCGAAGGTCCGGGGCTGGACAAAAAGCTGAAACAAGGGCCGATGTCGGCGGATGATCTGCTGACCATCTGTCGCCGTGTGACCGAAGGGTTGCAGGTTGCCCACAATCGCAACATCGTGCACCGCGATCTGTCGCCAGACAATATCATCCTTGAAGGCGGCGATCCAGCCAAGGCGGTGATCATTGACTTCGGCATCGCCAAGGACACCAACCCCGGTGCCCAAACCATCGTCGGCAATGAATTCGCCGGCAAATACGCCTATGCCGCGCCGGAACAGTTGGGCGGGCAGACCGATGCGCGGTCGGACATCTATTCGTTGGGCGCGCTGTTGCTGGCCAACTTTCGCGGGGCCTCGCCAAGTATCGGTAAGAACCCGATGGAAGTGGTCGAGAAAAAGGCAGAGCCGCTAGATACCAACGGTGTGCCCGAACCTCTGAAAACCCTGATTGACCGGATGACCGCGCCCGACGCCAATGCGCGGTTTCAAAGCGCGGATGCGGTTCTGGCATTTCTTGATGCACCCGATTCCGGTGCGGATCAGATAGACCCGGACGCCACGGTAATCGCGGCCCCTCCGCGCCGACAGGATACGCCGGTAACAATGCCGCCCCAGCCACAAGCGACACCTGCCCCGGCACCTAAATCGACCCCGACCCCCGAGCCGCGCAAGTCGCGTGGCGGCTTGATGGCGGTTTTGTTGGTCCTTTTGTTGGCCGCCGGCGGTGCGGGCGGGTATCTGACCGGCATGTT
>NVQY01000249.1 GCA_002400675.1 Paracoccaceae bacterium
TGCCAACCGCGATGACTGGCTCTATTCCGCGAATTTGCATTTGGGTTCCGAGACCCAGGCCAAGTGCAGTAATCCCCGGCAAATTAATGTCGTCCGGGTATTTCCAGCGGGCGTCATATTCGCGAAACCCGGTGGGGGTGATCATCGCATCACGCAGGAATTCCCAGGTGTTCTGGCTTACCGAAGCGGCGGGTTTTGTCATGTGAAATACTCTTTAAGTCGTTGTTAAATATGTATAGGGGCGGCTTTTGCGATACGGTCCAGCGCCATCAATGTGTCGATCAGCGCGGGCATTTGGTCAAGATAGATCATGTTCGGCCCGTCGCTGGGCGAATCCTCCGGGTCGGGGCTAGTTTCAATAAACACCGCCGCCACGCCCACCGCCACCGCCGCGCGGGCCATGACGGGGGCAAATTCGCGCTGGCCACCGGATGACCCACCCATGCCGCCGGGCTGCTGCACCGAATGGGTGGCGTCCATCACGACCGGGTATCCGGTGGCGGCCATCTGTGGCAGGGACCGCATGTCGGCCACCAGTGTATTATAGCCGAATGTGGTGCCGCGTTCGGTCAACAGGATGCGTTTGTTGCCGGTGCTTTCGATCTTAGCGACGATGTTGGGCATTTCCCAGGGGGCCAGAAACTGGCCCTTTTTGACGTTGATCGCCGCCCCGGTATTGCCCGCCGCCAGCAACATATCGGTCTGGCGGCACAGAAACGCCGGGATTTGCAGGATATCGACCGCGTCCGCCGCCGGGGCGCATTGGGCTTCGTTATGCACATCCGTCAGCACTGGCACGCCGATGGCCTTGCCCAGATCCGACAGCACTTTCAGGCCGGCCTCAAGACCCAGTCCCCGCACGCCCGACAGGCTGGTGCGGTTGGCTTTGTCATAGGACGCCTTGAACACATATTGCGCGCCAACCGCGTCGCAGGCTTCTTTCATGACGCCCGCGATCAGTTGCGCGTGGTCTGCGCTTTGCAATTGGCAGGGACCGGCAATGATGGTTAACGGGCGATCGTTGCCGATGCTCAGACCGGCGACATTCACATGGGTCATGATTACGATGTTACCTGTTCGCGCAAGATCGACGCTGTAAGAGACAGCATCAGGTAAATGCCCGAAAATATCAGAAATGCAAGGATGGTATTTTCGAATTTGCGTGGATAGCTGGGTTCCTGGGCCACCACCGGTGCCACCGAAATGGTCAAATAGCGCACCTGTTTGTTCGCCTCTACCCGGGTTTGTTCAACCATTTGCAACGCCGATTGCAACATCACATCCCGTGACACCAGATCTGCCTGTGCCATCTGGATGCGCACGCTAAGCTGGGCCAGCGAATTTTCACCTTGCGAGGCGTCGACCATGCGCGCGTTCAGCCTGTCCAACAGGTTGTTCAGCCGCCTGACATCGCCTTTCGCCCCATCGACCTTGGCCTGATTGGGGCGCAGGTTGTCCTCAAGTGCTGCAAGTTGCAGCTCTTTTTCCTGAAGCTGCAATTCGACGTTGTTGATTTGCCCGCGTAGCGCGACGATCACCCCATCGGGGTCAAGAATTGCGCCCTTTTGCTGAAGTGTCACCAGGGCTTCCTGCGCCTTGCGCCGCTCTGCCTGAGCGTTTTCAAAGCCGACCTGCGCATCAAGCATCTGATTGCCGCGTTTCTTGTGCGAAAGCTGGTTCACCTGCGCTTCGGCGTAAGTGATCAGCCGGCGTGCGAAATCGGCGGCGGATTCTGGATCGGCGGCCGTGACCTCCATCCGGATCACCCCTTCCGAGGGGTCGTAGCCGACGGTGGTGTTCTTGGAATAGGTCTTGAACGTCTCTTCGTTTGTGGGGTTCGCGGCCAGCCGTTGGATCGGGTCGATCCAGTCCTGAAGGAAATGTTCCTTATAGCCGACATCCTCGTCCAGCTTGATCATCGCGTCGATGGATTGCAAAAACCGCTGGGTGGCGATTGCATCCTGATTGGTGGCGAACTGTGTCCCGCTCAACAATCCGCCAAGGCCACCACCCCCGGCCCCGTCGGCCTGAAGGATCAGGAATTCCGCCTTCGAGGAGTACATCGGCGTGGCCACATAGTTGAAATAATAGCCGACAATCGCCGTTGGCAGCATCACGAAAAACGCCAGCCGGGTTATCAACAGCAGCATCTTGCGCCGTCGCCGGGCGGCAATGTCACGTTGAATTTCGCTAATCTCACGGGTGCGCCGTTCAGCCGGGCTTAGCTCGGTCGAGGGCAGCGTTTGTTTCTGAACCGGCACGGTCTGTGGCAGCTGCACTTTGCCCGCCGTGCTGACGGCCCCGCCCTGCGCGCCGGCAAAGGCATCTGGTGCGCCGCCTTCGTGGGCTTCGCCACCGCCCTGCGGCACCACCAGTTCCAACATGTTAGAGCGTTGGAACGGGTCGATTCCGGCCTGACGCAGCAGGCGCACCGCGTCAAAATCCGATGTGGCCGGCAGGTTGTTTTTCTGCGCGACCCGGCGCGCCATGCGCAGCTGACGACCGGTCAGGCCCTCGCGGCGGATGGCGTCGATATCGGTGTCAGCACCAGCCACCCGGGCCGAGGCGACATCGCCGGTCTGCGCGACCGCTCGTTTGCCCGCGGGTGTTTTGCCTGCGGTTGTTTTGCCCGTGGTCGGTTTATCCGCGGCGGACGGCTGTTTTGGTGGCACCGGCCGGGCCGTTTTCGTGGTGGTGGTGTCAGGCGTGGCCTGATCACTGCGCACAGCTGCGCCGATTGCGGCCGGACCGCTGCGCCGGATGCGGAATTTCTTAGCTCTGGGTTTCGTAGTCATAGAGCTGCTTTGCTTCTTCAAGGGTGTCAAACATATGTAGTTGCCCATCCATCAGGACTGCCGCCGAGCGGGCGAATTTTTCCAGTGTCTTGGCCTGATGCGACACGATGATGATCGTTGTCGTGCGCAACCTTTCCTCAAGGATCGCACCGGCCTTTTTGTTGAACTCGACATCCGTGGTGCCCGGCATGCCTTCGTCGATCAGATAAATGTCAAAATCCAGCGCCAGCATCAAGGCAAATGAAAACCGCGACTTCATGCCGGATGAATACGTGCCCAGCGGCTGGTCGAAATATTCGCCCAGATTGCACAGCCAGCGACAGTAGGCTTCGACGTAATCCGGGTCCAGACCGTAGATCTTGGCGATATAGCGGCTGTTTTCCATCGCCGACACCTTGCCGACAACGCCGCCCATGAACCCCAAGGGGAATGATATCTTGCAGCCACGGCGCACTTCGCCCTCGTCGGGCTTTTCCAGACCGGCCATGATGTTGATCAGCGTGGTCTTGCCGGTGCCGTTCGGGGCGAGAATGCCCAGCGAATTGCCCAGCTCGACCTTGAACGACACCTTGTCCAGGATCACCTTGTATTGTGTTCCCGTCCAAAAGGACTTGCTGACATTCTCAAACTCTAGCATGCGTTTACTTGAATTGCCCGTTCGACATTGGTTTGTTTCTGTTACCCGTCATGTAGCTTGCCGGTCCCCTCCTTAACAGAGGTGTATTAACGGCTTACTCCCGATATTTGTCCATATTATGTCGAATTGTGAAACAAATATCCAACGGCAATCTGTTTCTAGCCGGGATCGGGCCGGATTGGTGTGTGTTTTTCGCCGGTTTGCGGCTTTGCGGGGCCTTACAGCCGGCTGACAAGCGGTATTTCGCCCCTTTTGCCTTGGGCGGGCCGGGTTGGGCATTGTTTCTGATCCGGCGACAAAGTTGGCGGACAACAAAAACGGAGCCGGACGTGCAGCACTCACCCACCAATTCTGACACCAATACCGGCGACGATCTGGCCGGGCGTATCCGCGCCTGCCGGATCTGCGCGCCCCGCTTTGCCGCGACCGCGACGGCGCATGATCCGCGTCCGGTTGTCTGGTTTCGCCGCTCTGCGCGCATTTTGATTGCCGGGCAGGCACCGGGCGCGCGGGTGCATGCCTCGGGGCGGCCCTTTACCGACCCGTCCGGGGATCGCCTGCGTGACTGGCTGGGCATGGACGATGCGACATTTTACGATCTCGATCGGGTGGCGGTGGTGCCGATGGCGTTTTGCTTTCCCGGGTATGACGCGCGCAAGGCCGATCTGGCGCCACCAAAGATTTGCGAACAGACTTGGCACGGCGCGGTGATGGCACAGCTTGACCACGTCCGGCTGACCATTCTGGTGGGGGCCTATGCGCATCGCTGGCATCTGGGGGTCAGGACTCCGGTGACAAGTACCGTGGCGGGCTGGCGGGATCATGCGCCGCAGGTGTTTCCCTTGCCTCATCCGTCGTGGCGCAATACCGGTTGGCTGAAAAACAACCCGTGGTTCGCCGCCGATCTGTTGCCGGCTCTGCGCGCCCGGGTTGCCCAAGTGCTGGAGACATGAACTATGACACCACTGGACGACGCCCACGCGGCAATGCAAGCGGCTGAAAACTCTGATACCGCAGATGCCGCCCGGCTGCATTATTACCAGCGTCTGGCCGATGGAGAGCTGTTTGTGCTGCTCACCCAAGAGGCCACCGGCGGTACTATTTCGCCCGAGATGTTCGACCTTGATCAGGGCCGCTTTGTGCTGGCCTTTGATCAACAGGAACGCCTCGCGGCGTTTTCCGGGCAGGTGTCGCCCTATGCCGCCATATCGGGTCGGGTTCTGGCGCAGATGCTGGACGGGCAGGGGATCGGGCTGGGGGTGAATATTGATGTGGCCCCGTCGTCCTACCTTATCCCGCCCGAGGCGATCGGCTGGCTGAACCAGACGCTGGCGCAAACGCCCGATGCGGTGGCGGCGCGAATTGACCATTTTGCCGCGCCGCTTGACCTGCCGGCTGTTTTGGTGCCCGCGCTTGAGGCCAAGCTGGCCAATGCCGGGGGGCTGGTGCAGGCGGCCTATCTGGTCGATGTGGCCTATCAGGGCGGGGCGCGCGGGGCGTTGCTGGGATTTGTCGGTGCGCCCGAACCGGCCCACGAGGCGCTGGCCAAGGCGGTCAGCGAGGCGCTGACATTCGCCGGTATCGGCGCGGGCGCGGTGGATGTCGGGTTCTTTGC
>NVQY01000250.1 GCA_002400675.1 Paracoccaceae bacterium
CATGCCAGCGACTTAACTAAACCCAAAGGGATTTAACAAGGCAAACCAGTCGTAACAATGGACCACGCCCGGTTCGGATAACAGGGACCCCGCAAACCACCAACGCCCGGGCATTTGCAAAGATGCCAGCCCCCGCCCGCCCCATGGCGGGGGCTTTTGCGACGCTGCATCTCGTTAATAGGCTGTGTGGTTCACGAGCCATAGCAAGCTTGAGTACTGCCCCGCAGGCCCCCACCCGGGCGGGGGCTGGCATTTTTGCAAACCTGATGGGGTAGTGCATCCTCGCATTATCATGGAAGGTTAGGCAGCTTCCCGGCGAACTCGAAAATCCGCACGGCGAGCGATTGGATGCCCGGGTTTTGCGCGGCATAACTGGCCGCGAGAACCCGGATCGTCCACTTTGCGCCAGTGCTTCCCACTTCTTTGGCCGCGTTCTTCAGCGCGATGTCACCCAATTCTGCGCAATACATCACAACCGTTTTGCAGGCTTCCAACAAAGCGGCGCTGATGCGCCTAAGTCGGGATGGCGAGGGATCAGGTTTCTCCAGTTCTTCCTCAGCTTGCCCCAATTCGGTCCAGATGATTTCGACGGACCGGATCACTGACATGTCCGTATCAACCAATTCCGGCGGGTTGTTATGCGATCTTTGCGCCAACGCTTTGGCCTCGGCGCGGAGTTCGGCAAGGGATACGCGCGTCGCCTGAACCTCGGAAAGGAGTTCATATTTTTCGGTGATCAATGCGATCCGTTCGCTGACCGCCTCTGGCCCCGCCTCCCAGACCGCCGACTCAATCAGCGCGATCTGTTCCAGCACTTCCCAGTTGGGCGGGGTGCCTGCCAGCGCATCATCATACCATTTAATCCAGAATGCCCATTCGGGGGTGGTGGCGCGGGATTTGACCTTGTGCCAACGCGATTCAAACGGATTTTCCCTGTTTGCCCAGAGAGGCATGGAAAAAACGTCCTGTTTTCCGGCAATCCATTCACAGTCTGTCCTAATTTCGTCCCAGAGAACAGCTTCGTCGAAGGCGGCGGAAGCGGCAGAGGAAGCGGCGGCGGAGGCGGTGGAGGAGGCGGTGGCGGTGGACGCAGCGATGGCGGCGACGCCGACCGTGACGGCGGTGGCGGCAGTGGAGAAAGCGTCGTAGGCGGCAGCAGCAGCGGCGGCAGCCATTATCTTTGAGGTTGGTATAGTGGCCTCAACCCCAGAGATCACATTACAGCGTAAAATGGGCAAGGCAGTCAATTTACTTTTGCGGGCACTGTCGCTCAAGGTCCAGTGCCACCACGAGGGCAGAACCCGCATTGCCACGCGGTGGGCAATTGTAACGGCAACGTCCCGCGCCGCGTCCTCGTCCAGCCCGTTTTCCCTGGGCCACTCGGTCAGCCAATGTTTCAGGCTGTCCTCGTCCTTGATATCCTCAATCTCAATCATGCCGCCAACCTGCGGCAGCCACCGCCGCTATGCAAGGCCCCTAAGACCACCCCAACCCGCGCAGCCACCGGCCCAGATAAATCACCGGCCAGCGCAGGACTGACATGCCGGCCAGCAAGACTGCCAGTCCGAACCACGGGCCGTTTTCATAGGTGACATAGCCCAGCAAAGGGATGCCGATGGCGATCAGGATATAGGCGCGCCGCCAGTGGTTGTCGCGCGAGGGCGTCATCGCCAGAACGTTGGCGGCAATGGCCCAGAGCGCGGCGAGGATCAGGGATGGGGTCATTGCCTGGCCTCCGGGTCGGGGTCTGGGGTGGGGTCTGCGCGCCCGCTCCATTTGCGCCAGTAATAGCGGATCGGGTTGCGGAACATCGACAGGAAGGCGGCAGATGCGCCGACGCCGACCAGCCAGCCGAAATCTAGGCCGAGCCAGATGATCAGAAACGGGGCGGCGATCAACAGCACGATGCCGGGTGGGAATTGCCGGCGCATCGGCAGCATGGCCACGCCGGTTGCGGCAAATACCCAGGCGATGGCGGCGTAGACGGACATGCTCATAGGGCACCTCGCAAGGCGACCGTCAGGGCCGCCAGAGACAGGACAAAGCCAAACACAGGCACGGCAAATGGTACTCGGAACGGCGCGTCAGGCGCGCGGAGTTTCAACAAGATCAGGGCCAGATTGACCAGCACAAACACCATAAGCAGAATGGTCGATGTGACCCCGGCCAGCGTCACCAGCTGCACGGTTTGCGCGGCAATGATAACGGCCACGCCGATCAGGCAGGTGGCCAGAACCGGGGTGCCAAAGCGCGGGTTGGCGTGGTGGAACACGGCCAAAGCCCGGCTGCGTTTGCCCAAGCCAAACAGCACACGGGCGGCCATGACGATCTGTGCCAGCACCCCGTTCAGGGCGGCGAACACAGCGATCCCGGACAGGAAATTCCCGGTTCCGCCACGCCCGGCCTGCCAGACCAGAACCAATGGGTTGCCACTGGCCGATAAGGTACCCGAGGGCACAGAGCGCACCGCTGCAAGCGTCACCAGCCCATAGATAACGGTGGTGATGGCCAGCGCCATCAGGATCGCGAACGGCAATGTGGTGGAAGGTTTTTCCACCTCTTCGGCCATGTTGACGATGTCCTCAAAGCCGATGAAGGCAAAGAACGCCAGCACCGCCGCCACGCCGATACCGGACCAGAGCGGGATTGGCGGCGCGGTCCACTCGGCCACTTCGGGCGCGCTGAACCCGGCCCAGACCACCAGCAACAGCCCCCCCAGTTCGATCACCGTGAACAGTGCCACCAGTGCCAGGCTTTCCAGCGCGCCAAACACCGCCACGCCGGTCAGGGCAAGGCCCAGACCGATCACCGCCCATGTGGCGTCCACGTCCCACGCACTGCTTAGATACCCGACCCCGCCGCGCAGCACGGCCCCGGCCGAAATGGTCCCGGCGGCGACGATGGCCAAGCCGACCAGCACCGCCAGAAATTGCGAATTCAGACCGCTACCGACATAGGCCGCTTCGCCGGCGGCCTCGGGGATACGGGTGGAAAATTCAGCGTAGGACAGCGCAGTGGGGGCGGCGATCAGGCCGGCCAGAAGGAAGGCCAGAGGGGCCCAGACCCCCGCCTGCCCCGCCACCGCACCAACCAGCACATAGATCCCGGCCCCGACCATCACCCCGACGCCATAAGCGGTCAGCAGGCCCGGACCGATGCGGCGTTTGAGCGGCTCAGCCATTGCCCGCCTCCAGCCGCGCCGGCAGAGCGTTGGCCCACGCGCTGATGGTGCCGGCCCCAAGGCAGACCACCATGTCGCCGGGTTTGGCCTGTTCACGCACAAGGCGCACAAGGTCGTCTTCGTCGTGGATGGCACGGGCGTGGCGGTGGCCGTGGGCGATCAGGCCGGTGACCAGATCGTCACGCGAGGCACCGGGAATCGGGTCTTCGCCAGCGGCAAAGACATCGGCGATGGCGACCACGTCGGCCTCGTTGAAGGCACCGCAAAAGTCATCGAACAAGGAATGCAGGCGGGTATAGCGGTGCGGTTGGTGCACGGCGATGACGCGCCCGTCCGTGGCTTGGCGTGCGGCCTTGAGGACGGCGGCAATTTCGACCGGGTGGTGGCCGTAGTCGTCGATGATGGTCACACCGCCCACTTCGCCGACTTTGGTAAAGCGCCGGTTGACCCCGGCGAATACGGCCAGCGCGGTGCGGATTTCGGCCCCCTTCATGCCAAGGTGGCGGGCCACGGCCACGGCTGACAAAGCGTTCGAGACATTGTGATCGCCGGGCATCGGCAGGGTGCAGCCTTTGATCGCCGTGCCTTCGGCCTGCAATTCGATGTCGAAATGCGCCACGCCGCTTTTGTAGGTCAGGTTGGTGCCGCGCACATCGGCCTGCGCGTTGAAGCCGTAGGTGACGACGCGCCGATCGGTGATGCGGCCCACCAGAGCCTGCACTTCGGGGTGATCGGTGCAGCACACGGCAAGGCCATAAAACGGGATGTTCGACACGAAATCGTAGAAGCCGTCGCGCAGGGCGTCGAAATCGCCCCAGTGCTCCATGTGCTCGGGGTCGATATTGGTGATGATGGCGATGGTGGCGGGCAGGCGATTGAACGTCCCGTCGGACTCATCAGCCTCGACCACCATCCATTCGCCCTGCCCCATGCGGGCGTTGGAGCCGTAGGCGTGGATGATGCCGCCATTAACCACGGTGGGATCGAACCCGCCGGCGGTCATCAGTTCGGCCATCATCGTCGTGGTGGTGGTTTTGCCGTGGGTGCCCGCCACGGCGATGTTGGATTTGAGGCGCATCAGTTCGGCCAGCATTTCCGCCCGGCGCACCACCGGCAGGCCACGCGTGCGGGCCTCGTCCAGTTCCGGGTTGCCGGGTTTGATGGCGGATGAGATCACCACCACTTCGGCGTGCGCAAGGTTCTCAGCCCGCTGGCCGGTGAAGATGGTCGCGCCAAGTCGCGCCAGCCGGTCGGTGATCTTGGTTGTCTTCAGGTCGGACCCCTGCACCACATAGCCCTGATTAAGCAGCACTTCGGCGATGCCCGACATGCCGATGCCGCCAATGCCAACGAAATGGATCGGGCCGATGTCACCGGGAAGTTTGGTTGCTGGGGTCATGTCGGTTCCTTTCCCGCCAGGGCGCGCACCAGTGCCTTTAGGCGGTCGGTGGCATCGGGAATGCCTTGTTGCGCGGCACCCTGACTCATGTGCAGGGCGGCAGTTGGATTGCCCAGAACGGTGGTGACTTGGGCGCAAAGGCTGTCGGCGTCAAGGGCGCTTTCGGGGATCAAAATGGCGGCCCCTGCTTCGACCAGACCACGGGCGTTGGCGGTTTGGTGATCGCCGGCGGCGGCGGCGTAGGGGATCAGGATCGAGGGGCGGCCTATGACCGTGAGATCGGCAATAGAGGACGCGCCCGCGCGGCTGATCACCAGTTGCGCTTCGCTCATGCGGCGCGGCACGTCCTGAAAGAACGGCTGGACATCGGCATTGATGCCGGCCTCGGCGTAGCGCGCAGTGACGCGGTCGCCGTCCTCGGCGCGGGCCTGATGGCTGACGTTCAGGTGGGCGCGGATGGCTTG
>NVQY01000251.1 GCA_002400675.1 Paracoccaceae bacterium
GACTATATCCACATTGTGACGCAAGGTTTGTGCCCATGACCGCCTTTGCGGGTTTGCGTGCGTTTTGCCCTTGGGTTTACACTCGGCACGAACCAGCCAGATTCAGGCTGCGCAAACGCGCCCCTAAAAACCGACCAAAAAGAAAGAATATATGATGCCCGACGCGATTGGCTACGAACTTGACGGCGATATCGCCATTCTCAAGGCCCAGAATCCCCCGGTAAACGCCCTTGGCTATGATGTGCGCATGGGCCTGATGGACGGCATTGCCCGCGCTGAAAAAGACGGCGCGCGCGCGGTTTTGATCTACGGCGACGGGCGGACATACTTTGCTGGGGCCGATATCCGTGAGTTTGGCAAACCACCGCGCGGCCCGGCGCTGCCCGATATCTGCGACCGGATCGAATCGTCGCCACTGGTGGTGGTGTCGTCGTTGCATGGCACCGCACTTGGCGGCGGTCTGGAAATGGCGCTGGCCTCGCATTACCGCATCGCCGTGCCCTCGGCGCGCATGGGCCTGCCTGAAGTTCTGATCGGCGTGATGCCCGGTGCCGGCGGCACCCAGCGTTTGCCACGTCTGGCCGGGCTGGATGCAGCGCTGGACCTGATCACCTCGGGGCGGCAATTCGGCGCAAAAGAGGCGTTGGAGCTGGGCGTGGTGGACCGCGTCGTTGACGGCGACCCGCGTGAAATCGGTCTGGCCTACACCCGCGAACTGCTGGAAAGCGGTGCGAAACGCCGACCCGTTAGCGAAATGCCCGCCCCCGCCCCAGTTGATTTCGACGCCATCTACGATGCCGTTCTGAAAAAAGGCCGTGGCCAGATTTCCCCCGCCACCGCCGTACGCGGCATTCAGGCCGCCTGCGAACTGCCCTTTGCCGACGGCATGAAACGCGAGCGTGAATTGTTCAGGGAACTGATGGCCTCGGACCAGCGCGAGGGGTTGATCCACGCGTTCTTTTCCGAACGCGCCGTGGGCAAACTGCCCGAACTCAAAGGCGTTGAACCCCGTGATCTGGCCGCAATCGGTGTGATCGGCGGCGGCACCATGGGTGCCGGCATCGCCACATCGGCGCTGTTGTCCGGGCTGAACGTCACCATGCTGGAAATGACCCCCGAGGCCGCCGAGGCCGCCCGTGGCCGGATTGAAAGCAACCTGGGCGGCGCGTTAAAGCGCGGCAAGATAACCCAAGCCGGGTTCGAGGATCTGACGCAAAAGGCGCTGGTATTGTCCACCGATTACGCCGCCCTCAAAGACGTCGATCTGGTGATCGAGGCGGTGTTCGAGGACATGGACGTCAAGAAAACCGTGTTCAAACAGCTTGATGCGGTGTGCAAGCCGGGCGCGGTTCTGGCCACCAACACCTCTTACCTTGATGTGAACGAAATCGCCGCCGTGACCTCGCGCCCAGGCGACGTGATCGGCCTGCACTTCTTTTCCCCCGCGCATGTGATGAAGCTGTTGGAAATTGTTGTCGCCGACAAAACCGCCCCAGACGTGGTCGCCACCGGGTTCGCGCTGGGCAAGAAAATGGGCAAGATCTCGGTTCGCGCCGGGGTCTGCGATGGGTTCATCGGCAACCGCATCCTGTCCACCTATCGCACCTGCGCCGATCACATGATCCTTGACGGGGCCAGCCCCTATCAGATCGACAAGGCTCTGACCGGGTTCGGCTTTGCCATGGGACCCTATGCGGTGGCCGATCTGGCCGGGCTGGACATCGGCTGGGCGGTGCGCAAACGTCTTGCCCCAACCCGCGATCCCCGCGAACGGGTGCCGACATTCCCCGACCGCCTGTGCGAGGGCGGCAATTACGGCCAGAAAACCGGCAAAGGCTACTACGTCTACGAGGCCGGCAAACGCGCCGGTGTGCCCAACCCGGACGTGCCCGCCATGATCGACGCCAACCGCGCCGAACTGGGTATCACTCCGCGTGACTTCTCGGACGAGGAAATCGTGCGCCGCTACATGTGCGCCATGGTTAACGAGGCCGCCAAAGTGGTCGGCGAAGGCATCGCCCGCCGTCCGCTGGACGTCGATATGACCCTGCTGTTTGGCTATGGCTTTCCGCGCTATCGCGGTGGGCCGCTCAAGTGGGCTGACATCGTCGGCCTCAAGGGCATTTTGGCCGACATCAAAACCTTTGCCAAGGACGACCCGTATTTCTGGCAACCCGCCCCCCTCTTGGAAACGCTGGTCGCCGATGGGCGCAGCTTTGACGATCTGAACAAGGAAGCATCGTAATGAAACAAGCCGTAATCGTCTCCGCCGCCCGCACTGGGCTCGCCAAATCTTTCCGGGGGTCGTTCAACCAGACCCACGGCGCTACCATGGGCGGCCACGCCGTTCAGGTCGCCGTCGAACGCTCTGGCCTTGATCCCGCATTGATCGAAGATTGCGCCATGGGTTGTGGCTTCCCCGAAGGGGCCACGGGCCAGAATATCGCCCGCCAGATCGCCCTGCGTGCGGGCCTGCCGATCACCGCGTCGGGGTTCACGGTCAACCGCTTTTGTTCATCCGGCCTGCAAACCGTGGCGCTGGCCGCCAACCAGATCGTTGCCGAAGGCGCCGGGCCGATGGTGGCGGGTGGCGTCGAAAGCATCTCACTGGTGCAACCAGAGGCCAAAACCGTGACCGAGGCGTGGATCATGGAAAACAAACCCGCCGTCTACATGGCGATGATCGAAACCGCCGATATCGTCGCCGAACGCTATGGCATCTCCCGCGAAGATCAGGACGCCTACGGGTTGCGCAGCCAGTTGCGCATCGCCGCCGCCCAAGAGGCCGGTCTGTTCGACGATGAAATCGCGCCGATGCAGGCGACCATGGCCGTGCAGGACCGCGAAACCAAGGAAATCACCATGCACGAGGTGACGGTTGATAAGGACGAATGCAACCGCCCCACCACAACGCTCGAAGGGCTGGCCGGGTTGAAAGTCATCCGCGACGGCGGCTTTGTCACTGCCGGCAACGCCAGCCAGCTTAGCGATGGCGCGGCGGCTTTGGTGCTGATGGACAGCAAAGACGCCGAGAAACAGGGCATCGAACCCATGGGCGCGTTCAAAGGCTTTGCCGTTGCGGGTTGCGAACCCGATGAAATGGGCATCGGCCCGGTGTTTGCCGTGCCGCGTCTGCTGGAACGTCACGGGCTAAAGGTGGACGACATCGACCTGTGGGAACTGAACGAAGCCTTCGCCTCGCAGGCGCTGTATTGCCGCGACCGTTTGGGCATCGCTGACGAGATCTGCAACGTCAACGGCGGCTCAATCGCCATCGGCCACCCGTTTGGCATGACCGGCGCGCGCATGACCGGGCACATCCTGCGCGAAGGCAAACGCCGCGGGGCCAAGCTGGGCGTGGTGACCATGTGCATCGGCGGCGGTATGGGTGCTGCAGGTCTGTTCGAAATTTACTGACCGCACATCGGGCAAGAAAATTCTGCGAACTTCTGGTGGGGCGTGTGTCGCCCCACCAGTCGGAGAGAAAAGGAAAGATGACGATGGACCTGAGCTATTCCCCCGAGGATCTGGCCTTTCGCGACGAGGTTCGCGAATTCCTGACGACCAAGCTGCCGACTGACCTTGCTGAAAAGGTACGCACCGGACACAGCCTGACCAAGGCCGACATGGACCTGTGGCATTCGATCCTGAACGACCGTGGCTGGCTGGCCCCGAACTGGCCGCGCGAATATGGCGGCTGTGAATGGGGCGCGGTGCAAAAGCATATATTCGAGGACGAGGCCGCACAGGCCAACGCCCCCCGCGTGGTGCCCTTTGGCCTGACCATGCTGGCCCCGGTTCTGCAAAAATTCGGCTCTGACGCGCAAAAGGCCCATTACCTGCCGCGTATCCTGTCGGGTCAGGACTGGTGGTGTCAGGGCTATTCCGAACCCGGCGCTGGCTCTGATCTGGCCTCGCTGAAAACCCGTGCGGTGCGCGCCAGTGATCATGATGGCGACCATTACATCGTCAACGGCCAAAAGACCTGGACCACGCTGGGACAGTTCGCCAACTGGATCTTCTGTCTGGTGCGCACCGATCCGGATGTGAAACAACAAGAAGGCATATCGTTCCTGTTGATCGACATGGACACGCCCGGTGTTGAGGTGCGCCCGATCATCCTGCTCGACGGCACCCCCGAGGTAAACGAAGTCTGGTTTACCGATGTGCGCGTGCCGGTTGAAAATCTGGTCGGCGAGGAAAACAAAGGCTGGACCTACGCCAAATACCTGCTGACCCACGAACGGACTAACATTGCCGGGGTCGGGTCTTCGCGCGCCGGGCTGGACGCGATCAAACGCATGGCGCGGGTGGAAATGTCGGGCGGTCGTCCATTGATCGAAAACCCGTATTTCGCCGCGCGTATGGCGCAGGTGGAAATTGACCTGATGGCCATGGCCACCACCAACCTGCGGATCATCTCTCAGGCGGCGGTCGGACAGGCACCGGGGGTCGAGGCGTCGATGCTCAAGGTCAAAGGCACAATCATCCGGCAGGAAATCAACGACCTCGCCCGCCGGGTTGCTGGGCCATACGCGATGCCGTTTGCATCCGAATCGGTCGAAGGCGACAACGCCCCACCCATCGGCCCGGACGGGACCGCCCCCGTTGCGGCGCAATATTTCAACAACCGCAAACTGTCGATCTTTGGCGGCAGTAACGAAATTCAACGCGGCATCATTGCCAAGGTGAAACTGGGGGCGATGCGATGAACTTTGATCTGACAGACGAACGGCAAATGTTGCAGGACACTTTGCGCCGCTTTCTGCGCGACCGCTATGACACCAAAACCCGCAATGAAATCCTCGACTCTGACGCCGGGTTCAGCGCCAAAATCTGGGGTGAACTGGCCGACCTTGGCATCATCGGCGCGCTGTTCTCAGAGGATCAGGGCGGCTTTGGCGGTGCCGGTTTCGATCTCGCCGTGGTGTTCGAGGAACTGGGCCGCGCTGGCGTGGTCGAACCCTACCTTGATACCGCCGTTCTGGGTGGTGGTCTGATCGCCGCG
>NVQY01000007.1 GCA_002400675.1 Paracoccaceae bacterium
GCAAACTGGCCGATGGTCGCCCGTATGGCGTGCATCTTCACAACACGCGCGGCATGGGGTTGGCCAATGCGACCGCGGCGCTGGATCAGGGGGTGCGGGTTCTGGATGCCTCGCTTGGCGGTTTGGGTGGATGCCCGGCGGCCCCCAATGCCACCGGCAATATCGTGATGGAGGATCTGGTGTTCCTGTGCCGCACGGTCGGAATTGACACCGGGGTCGATCTGGAAAAACTGATCCGGGTGCGTAAGGTGCTTGAACTCGAAATGCCTGACGAGCCTTTGTACGGGGCGATGGCAAAGGCGGGATTGCCGGGTCTGGGCAAGCCCGTACAGTAACATCGAAACTGAAACGACAAGACAACAACCAAGGGAGAGAAAACATGAAACATTTTGCAGGATTGGTGGCCGGGTTGGCCATGGCCACGAGCGTTGGCTCGGTGGCTAGTGCGACGGAAACAACCGTCATGCGGTGCAGTCATCAGCTACCGCCGGCGCATCACATCGCCAAGGTGATCGACCGCTGGGCGGCCGAGATTGAAACCCTGTCAAACGGCGAAATCGACGTGCAGGTGTTTGGCGCCAACAGCCTGACCGGGGCCAAGCAAAACGCGACTTCGGTGGCCAAGGGTGACATCGAATGTGCATTTTCGATCAACCCGCAGTGGGGCAAGACCCTGCCGTTGATGAACGTGACGCTTGGGCCGTTCGCTGTCAGTTCGCTGGATGCGCTGAACAAATGGGACGGCTCTGAAGCGGCCAAGTTCCTTGAGGAAAAACTGCTGACCAAAGGTGTGCGCAACGTCACATGGATGTTCACCACGCGCAGCACCGCAATCACCTCAAACGGCAAACCGCTGGTGGCACCTGCTGACTTTGAGGGCGTCAAGATCCGTGGTCTTGGCCCGGTTCCGGATGCCGGTTTTGTCGCCATGGGGGCCGCTCCGTCGGCCATGTCGGGGTCAAAAGTGTATCAAGCCCTGTCCACCGGCGTTATCGATGCTGGCCTGACCGACATCTCGGCGGCGTTTTCGCGCAAGTACTTTGAAGTGCAGGACAATGTTGTCGTGCTGCCGCTGTTTTCGATCTATTTCCACGGCTATGTGAACCCGAAATGGTATGACGGCCTGTCGCCTGAGTCTCAGGCCGCCGTGGACAAAGCGGGCAAGGAAGCCGCCGTTTGGGCGATCGAAGCCTCAGAAGAGGCCGCCGCCAAAGCACCGGGACAATTGGCCGAGGCCGGCATGAACGTGCACATTGCCACTGACGCGGAAATGGACGCGCTTAAGGCGGTTATGGCTCCGGCCTTTGACAAGGCCTTTGGCGATGCGTCCGGTGAGGACGGCAAGACCCTGCTTGGTCTGATTGCGAAAATGTAAGGCACGCTAGCCTGATGTTTTCCAATGATAAAAATGGCGACGCGGCACAAATTGCCGCGTCCCAATCGTGGTTCACCAAGGCAGTTGGTGCGTTGGCCTTTGCGGCTAGCGTTGTCAGCGCCGGGCTGGTGATTGCCACGCTGGCGATGACCGGTTTCAGCGTGTTTCGCCGCTATGTGCTGGGGCGTCCGGTCACCTGGTCGGACGAACTTTCGGGGTTTCTGGTGGTTGCCATCGTCATGCTGGGCGCGGCCGAAGTGCTGCGCCGGGGCGAACATGTCAGCGTCGACATCCTGACCGAGAACGCAACCGGCCGCAAACGCTGGTGGTTTGATTTATGGTCGAATCTTTCTGTCGCCACCGTGTCGGCTGTGCTGTTTGCCAGCGCTTTGAACGCGGTACAGTTTTCGCGCATGATCGGGGTCTATTCCGATGGCTACCTCGAAGCGCCGCTATGGATCCCGCAGTCGTTCCTGCTGGCCGGGGCGGGGTTGCTGTTCCTGATGGCTTTGGCGCGCTGCTTTGACCTTGTGCTGAAGGGCTTGCGCAAACAATGATGACATTTGTAATTCTGGTGGCGTTAATCCTGATGCTGCTGACCGGTATGCCGATCTTTGCCGGTCTGGCGCTGACCTCTATCGTCATCACGGTGATCAGCGAGGGCAGTATTTCGTCGATCGCCGACACGGTTTTTGCCAAGCTCGACAATGGTATTCTGACCGCGATCCCGATGTTTGCCTTTATGGCGCATGTGATGATCCGCTCTAAGGTGGTGGATGACCTTTATGATGCGGCCAACGCGTTGGTGGGGCATTTCAAGGGCGGGCTAAGTGTGGCCACGGTGCTGGCCTGCACCATATTTGCCGCCATTTCCGGGTCGTCCGTGGCCACCGCCCTGACCATCGGGTCAAGCGCCATTCCGCAGATGAAGCGGTTCGGGTACCGTCCCAGCGACACCTACGGGGTGATCGCCGCCGGGGGCACATTGGGCATCCTGATCCCGCCGTCGGGACCGTTGATCCTGTATGCTATCGTGTCGGAAACCTCTATTGGGGCGCTGTTCATTGCCGGGTTGATTCCGGGCATTCTGATGGCGCTGCTGTTTGCCTCTTATAGTGTTGCGCTGGGCTATTACCGCAGTCACGAGATCGAGCAGACCAAATGGATCGGGCTGGCGGAATGCGCGCGCGCGATGCGGAAATCCATCTGGTCGTTGCTGATGCCGCCGGTGGTTCTGGGGGGGATTTACCTTGGCATCTTTACCGCCTCAGAGGCGGCGGCGATTGGCTGTATCTATGCGTTGTTTGTCGGTGTGGCCGTGTACCGGAATTTCGGGCTAAAGGATCTGGCGGAGACCGCCTATGAAACCGTGCGCACCACGGCGATGCTGTTCATGATACTGGCGGCGGCGGCGATGTTCGGCCATGCGGTGACCATCATCCGCCTGCCGATTGAGTTGATGGAGAGCGTGACCGCGATGGGCCTTGGGCCGATGCAGTTCATTCTGGTGGTGATGTTTGTGATCTTCATTCTGGGGATGTTTCTGGAAACCATTGCCATTATCCTGATCACCACGCCCATCGTTCTGCCTGCCCTGATGCAGTTTGACGTGAACCTGGTCTGGTACGGAATCCTGCTGATGATAAATCTCGAACTGGCGCTTATCACGCCGCCGGTGGGGATGAACCTGTTTGTGATCAAGGGCATCGCCAACGCGCCTTTGTCCGAGGTGATACGCGGGGCCTTACCCTATGTGCTTTTGATGCTGTTTGGGCTGGTCATTATGCTTTTGTTTCAGCCACTTGCCCTATGGTTGCCAAGGCTCGCAGGGTTTGGCATTTAGCCTACGGATACATCAAATATCCGTAGGGAGCCATGTGTTGGTGAAATTCCCTGACAAGGTGCGGCGTCGCCGTGCGACCTTTTCAAAAATCGTGAATATTCGACAGGATATGCGAGGACATGCCACCATCGGCCGCAATGTTTGTCCCGCGAATCCAGGCTGAGCCTTCTGACAACAGAAAGGAAACCACGGGCGCGATATCCGTGGGCAATCCCGCGCGGTCCATGACTTTCATGTCCTCTTCTGCCCGCTCACCCAGCGTTTCGAGGAAATCCTTTAGGATAGGCGTATCCACCGGGCCGGGGCTGACGCAGTTCATGCGGATTCCGCGATCGCGCCATGTCCAGCGGTTCTGCATGGTCCAGACAATCAGCGCCTCTTTCGACAGGAAATAGGACCGGCCACCTTCGTCAAGATTGTGATCGGCGCAGWACCCGGCAATGTCACTGGAAAATTCCAACGCCAGCGCGGCCTTTACCTCGGCCATCGCGTCGGGCCAGCCAAAGCCGGCCAGCGACGCCAGATTGACGATCGAGGCCCCATCGGCCAGTTTGCCGATCATGCCATTGGTAAAGTCACGCAGCCCGATCAGGTTGACCTTCATCAGGACATCCGCAGGTGCGGTCGGCGGCACGCCGGCGATATTGGCAAGCCCGTTGGCCCCGTCCGGCAGGCTTTCAAGCAGATCGGCAATTGAATCCGGCTGGGTCAGATCCGCCTGATAGAACTCGTCGCTATTGTCGGTGCGGGTCCGGTCGACACCGATCACCCGCGCCCCCTGTGATTTCAGAAGCCGGGCGGTTTCGGCACCGATCCCAGATGCCACGCCGGTTACGATATATGTCTTGCCACTATGCATGTTGTCACCTCGATAGATTGCTTGGGTCAGTCCAGTTGGCCGGTCTCCAGCCATTTGCGGAAATCCGGGTCGAAACGCGCCGCGCGCGCCTCGTATCGTGCGATATCTTCATCATCCAGAAGGTCGCGCCAGGTGTTCAGACCGCCTTTGGTCATGAAACCGTCGCCGCCATGTTTGAAGATGAAATCATAATGCGGGTTCATCGCCTTGTTCTGCGCTTTCATCGTATCGAACGTGGTCAGCCGCACGATTTCGCCGCGCATTTCATCCGTTATCTCGATGTTCAGAAAATCGGCGATCCGCTGCACTTCGCGATCCAGATCTTCGATCATGTTCGAGTAGTGCAGCAGCAACACGTTATCCAGATCGCGATGCTTCCAGAAACTCTCGGCAATGTGGAACCCGGAATGGAAGGGCCAGCCGTCCTGTTCCCAGTCCATGCGGCCCCCGTTCAGCCAGCGGTTAAAGATTTCCTTGGTGCTGCCCTGATCTTCCAGACGTGGGAACGGCGGGAATCCGGTGGCCTCAAAAATCTCGAAAATTTCGTCGGTGATGCCGCCCCAGTGATGCAACGTCGAGCGGAACGTGTCCAGAGGATGGCGCGTCACATTGATGTATTTCACCTTTTCATTGTAGGGTAGGGCGTCCAGCGGCAGATGGGATTTGAAGAACCGGCGATGGTCGATTTCGGCGATTTCTGCGTGCAGTTCCTCGACCGGCGGCATGAAATTGGCGTCCGGCCACGGCGCGTGCATGACCTTGTCGTCAACCCGGTCGAAATCCTGATGCACCAGCAGCCCGACGATGCGCAAGGTCCATGTGGTGCCGGTTTTGATGCCGGTCGCGACCACGATATCGTCGTCGCGCCATGGAAAATCATCCCAGCGGTCGGATGAAAAATGTTCGGTCGCGAAACGTTTGTCGCGGGTTGGTTTCATGGTGATGTTCCCCCTGCTGTGGTTGGTTGGTGGCCGCGGCCAAAATAGGCCTCGTCAAGTAATGTTGTGTCGGCTTTCAATGTCGCCGCCGCCCCTGCGAACCGGACCTTGCCGCCGCGCAGGACCATGGCGTTGTCGGCAATGCCCAGCGCCAGTTCGGTGAATTGTTCGATCAGGATCACACCGACACCCTGCGATTTCAGGTCGCCGACCACGCCCATCAGTCGCTTGACCACCAGCGGTGCCAGACCCAGCGACATTTCGTCGATCAGAATGTATTTCGGGCGGGAAATAAGGGCATGGCCCAGTGCCAGCATCTGTTGTTGCCCACCCGACAGAGTGCCGGCATTCTGCCCCTTTCGTTCAGCCAGTTCCGGAAAGAGCGCATAGGTATCGCCCAGCGCCTGTTTCATCCCCTGCCGCAAAAGCGACCCTGCGGCGCGCAGGTTTTCGTCCACCGAAAGGCGCGTCAGAACCTTGTGCCCCTCGGGAACCGCCGCCACGCCCAATGAGCGGATGATGTCCGGTGTCTTGCCGGTGATGTCCACGCCATCCACCTGCACCGTGCCACTGGCGATCGCCAGCATCCCGGCGACCCCAAGGACCAGTTCGGATTTTCCGGCGCCGTTGGCCCCGAGAATGGCGGTGACCTGTCCCGGTTCGACCGACAGGCTGATGCCCTGCACCAAAATGCGGCCACCGCTTTGAACCGAAAGGTTTTTCAACTCAAGTGTCATGCCGCTGGCTCCTCGATGCCCAGATAGGCCGCCCGGACTTTGGGGTCGGCCAGCACGTCTGCGGTCCTGCCAAAGGCGATACGCTCGCCGAAATCGAGCACCAGCGTTTCTTCGCAGACCCGCGAAATCAGGTCGACATCATGGTCGATGACCAGCGTCTTGGCACCGCAATAGTCGTGAATTTTCAGGATCAGGCCACCCAGAATGGCGGTTTCCTCGACCGACATCCCGCCGGCGGGTTCATCAAACATGATGATCTTGGGATGGCCGACCAGACATTTGGCAATATCAGTCAGGCGGCGTTCGAAACTGTTCAGATCCTTGCCGGCTTTACCGACGCGATCCGTCATGCCGACAAAATCCAGCGCGCGCGCCACCTCCTGTTGCTTGCGGCCACGGCTAAGCGGCAGGGCATCCACCTGCGCCAGCACATTTTCCCCGACGGTCAGATCGTCGGCGATTTCCTCTTTCTGAAACGACCGGCGCAACCCCCAATGCCCGCGCCGGTGCGGCGGCATCAGATTGGTCAGGGTCACCCCGTCGGCATGGACCGCCCCTTGCGTATTCATCACAAAGCCGGAAATGACGTTCATCAAAGTGGTCTTGCCGGCACCGTTGGGGCCGATGATACCGCTGATCGGCTTGGTAAACGTCGCATCAACTTTGTTCAGGGCAACCACGCCGCCAAACCTGACGGTGACATCGCGGACCTCGATTGGTGCGTCCAGACCGGACGCTTGCATCTTGCTGCCCATCACGGCGTGACTCAGCTGCACAGGTATCTGCAACAGGGTCAGCGTGAAATTGGAAAGCACGCGCGACAGGGCATTTGACCCAACGCCGTCCCCTGCGGAACGCGTGCCACCCTCGCGTCCGGCCGCCCCGGTGACCCGCGCAAACAGCTTGCCGGACAGGTCCATCACTTGCCCGGCAATGCCATCCGGCGCGGTAATCACCGCATGCAACAGCCCGGCCCCGAAGATCACAAAGGACAGATCGGCATCAAGGCCCCAGTTGTTCAGCAAGGCCGGCAGAATACGAAACAGCGACGCGGCGATCACCGCGCCGAGCCAGAAGTTGGCCCCGCCCACCACCGCGAGGGCAAAGATCATCACGCTTTCACTGGCCCGGAACGTTCCCCCATCCAGCAACCCGAGGCTGCCGGCCAGCAGTGCCCCGGCAAGCCCGCCCATCAGGCCGGAAATGCCAAAGGCCCAGGTTTTGTAGAGGGTGACATTGACGCCTGCGGACATGGCCGCCGCCTCGGATCTGCGGATCAGGGCCCATGCGCGCCCCGGAGCCAGTCGGCGGTGCAGTTCGATTATCAGAAACCCAAGCGTGGCCACGACGATGGTAAAGCGCAGATAGGCCGCGTCGGACTGGGCAATCACCGGGCGGCTAAAGTCTTCGCCAGTGCCGGTCTGCACGCCCCAGAAACCGGCCCCGCCGTTGGGGAACTGAAAGGTTGCAAAGACGATCTCAAAACCTCCCGCAGCCATCAGCGTGACCAGCGCCAGATATAAGCCTCGCAGGCGAAGCGCCGGCAGCGCCAGCAGCCAGCCGAATACCACCGTGGTCAGACCAGAGGCGATCAGGCTGACCTCGAACGGGAGGTCCAGCCAATGGTTCAGACGCAGGGTGATCCAGCCGCCAACCCCCATCAGCCCGACCTGGGTCAGGCTGACCATGCCAAGGCGCGCATACATGAAGGCGACTCCGGCGACGGCCAAAGTAAAGATGGCCGTCGAGGTGAAGATGTTCAGCCATTGGCTGCCCGCGACCGAGGGTACGACCAGAAAGGCAAACAGCGCGAACAGCAATCCGGCCCGGCCGGAAGGTGTGATGTGAAAGAGGTCGTTTTTCATGCCTGATCCTTGCCGTCAAAGGTCAGGCGGGTGCCGCGCTGAAACCACAGCAGCACCAGCGCCGCGATCACAAAGGGCGCAATCGGGCGCACCCCCTTAAGGACAGGCGACAGGGTCAGCAGGCTTTCGATCACCCCCATCGACAAGCCACCGATCAGCACCAGTGCCAGATTGTCCAGCCGTCCGCACACGGCGGCGGCGATAGAGGGGATGACCATAAAGGTGATGACGCTAGGTTCCAGCCGGATCAGGTCGCCGAACATCAGGCCGGTGAACCCCGCGATCACCCCGGATATGCCCCATGCGATGGTTTCGATCCTGAGGATCGGAATGCCGATCAGCGCCGATAGGTCGCGGTCATTGGCCAGCGCGCGCATTTGCAGCCCAATTTGCGTGCGCCCCAGATAAAAGTAGATGCCGACGACGATGCCGATTGAGGCACCAAAGGCGATCAGCCGGGTCACGGTCACCCGCAGGCCCAATATATAGACGCCGGTTTTGTCGGTCGGCAGCGAGAATCTGCGCGGGTCGTCGATCCACAGGAAACTGACGATCCCCAGAATGACCAACGCGAACCCCAGCGTCGCCACCGCCTTGACCACCGGTTCGCGCCACGCAAGGCGCGGGGCGATCAGACGGCCATAGCCTAGCGACAGGACCAACGCCACAAGGATGCAGGCGGCCCAAGTTGCCGGGCCCCAGACCCCCCATTGGCCCAGTTGCCACGCCACCATCACCCCGGCGGCCCCGATTGCGCCATTGGCGAAATTCAGCACGCCGGTGGCCCGGTACAGCACTACCATGCCGATCCCGCCCAACGCATAAAGCGAGCCGACCGCGAGGCCAGAGACAAAGAACAACCCGATGATCTTGCCCGGTTTTCCCCAACCGAGAAAGCTGACGATGGTGATCATCACGACGACGTAGACCACCCAGTTCATGTATTTGAAATTTGACACAGGTAGTTCCCTGGGAAAGTTGCACAAACGCCCGCCGGTTAAGAACGGCGGGCGTTCAGTATTGTTCAGGAAACCCGGATCAACGCAGCCCGAGCGATTTTTCCACCGCGATGTGCGGCTCGAAATAGGCTGAGTCAAACTCATAGCAATCGCGCACGATCTTGAACCCGCCATCGACGATCTGCACCATGTACCCGGCGTGGTTGGGCATGTGGAAATCGGTGTCGCCGACATAATACGGTCCGCACATCAGGTCCGACGTATAGCCCGAGATGTTCTTGATCGCCTCGGTTACCTTGGCCCGGTCGCCCACGTCCTTGGGATCCATCATCAGCAATGTCTTGACGAAATAGGTGGCCGACAAATAGCCGGACTGGGCAAAGGTATCGCGTGGATCTTCGGGACGCGCATAGGCATCCATCACTTCGATCCAGTTCTTGGCATCCGGCCCGCCCAACTGGAACGGTGCCAGTTCCGTGTTCACATAGACCTTGCCGTTCCAATACTCGCCCAAAGCGGCGGGAACCGACAGATCATACAGCGGAGTCGGCGCGATCCAGACATAGCTGTCGCGCAGGTCCTGCTCTTCTGCGGCCTTCAGAACTGCGATGGCCAGACCGGCGGGCAGGTTCATCAGGATGGTATCCGCCCCGGTCGAAATCGCCTCTAGCAGGGCCGAATTCACATCGGGTGCCCCCGGATTAAGCAACTGCATCGACCCGTCGCCGCCGCGCGACTGCATGAAATCAATCACCACCTGGCACGACCACGGACCGTTGTTGGGAATGTTAAAGCCGATACAGGCGACGTTCTTTGACCCCAGTTCTTCCTGCGCGAATTGCGCAGCACCCAGATTCGAGGGCAGGGGGCCCTGATTGGTGGACACGATGTTGGAACTCTCGAAACACTCCGATATGGCGCAGGCGGCGGCCATCGACATGATGTTTTCTTCTTTGTAGGTCTTTGCGTTCACCGCCATTTCGATGAAAGACCCGTTGGCGACCAGCGCCACCGCGCCGGCATCCTTGACCAGCTTCGAGGCCGCCTGAGCCGCCATTTCCGGGTTCCACTGGTCATTCTCGACCCGATAGTCGATTGGCCGGCCATTGATGCCGCCATTTTCGTTGACGCAATCGAAATAGGCCTTGGCCGCGTCCGTGGACGCCGAAAAGTCACCCGGAGGGGCCTTGCCATAGATGCCGCCGACGATGATCGGCTCTCCCGTTGCTGCCTCGCCGGTATTGGCCCCACAAGAGGGTGCCGCCATTGCCTGCCCGGCAAGGGCAAAGCTGGCCGCTGCGGCCATGCTCACAAGTTTTAGATTAAGTTTCATATCTATCCTCCCTGATAGTATCCGCATTTTGTGCGGCCCAACGCCCCGCACAGCGGACTGAGTCGGGAATCCGACCAGCTTAGGGTCGAATTGACCCCCCAGAAATAGACACTTTGAAGGAAAAACTGCACTTTTGGCGGGGTGGCGAGGGCTGATCGGCACCGGGGCCGGTCTCAGGGTCATCACACCTGCCGGTTGTTACGGCCATGTCGCGAATTCTGAGCCGCGAATCCTCTGCCCATCCCGCTGAACCCCACGAGTACGAAACCGCCCCGGCGGGATATTCTCGTGGCGCTGGAAGAAACGGTTGAAATAGGCCGCATCCGCGAACCCCAACTTAAAAGCGATCTCGGAAACGCTGAGGTCCGAATTCAGCAACAGCGTCTTTACCTCTGACATCAGGCGTTGCTGGATATACTGATTGGGCGACATGCCGACGGACCGCCGTGTCGCTGTGTTCAGGCGGTCCTTTGAGACGCCGAGGTATTTTGAATATCTCTCGATGGTCCAGTGGCTTTGCATATGCAATTCCACCAGCCCAAGAAATTCGTGAACAATCTGGCGCGGCAACAGAACCGCGCCGTGGATCACCGGTTTTGAGGCGCGCCAGAAATGGATCAGCATCAGGGACAGGCTATGCTGCACGATTTCCTGCGCGGCGGGGTGGTTTTCGTATAATTCCCCGCTGATATCGTCGAAAAGGCGGGTCATTCGCTGGATCAGCGACGGGTTGGCGGAATGCAGGACGATGACCTTGCGAATGGCTTGCCGGATGTAGCCGCTGATCGACCCCGCCGGGATCGACAGGCCAAGAATGGTTTCGGGAATGCGCAGCACGACCCCCCGGCTACCCGGTGAAATCGACAGCCGGGCAGAGATTCCCACCGGCGTCCAGATCTGTGCCGGGGCATCGACGATCATCTCGTCTTCGCCTTCGATTAGCGTGCATTGGCCAGCATGGAGAATGACCAGATACGACCGCGCGCCGCGGATAACGTATTCGGTTGTGGTGAACGCGCTGCGAATGACTTCGGCTTCGATGTTCAGCTGATTGTTCTGCATTGCGCCCCTCGCTGTCTCTTCGAAAGTACAATTTATTCCCCATTAAGTCTATTACGCCGCAATGGTCGCGGCGATAGTCTGGCGGAAATGAACAGCTGGCGCGCAACATGCGGGCAGGATCATCGGGAGAAATCACCATGCAAACCCTCGCACTGTTGATTGGAGGCGAAGATACAGCGGCCTCGGACGGCCAGACGTTCAGTCGCAACAACCCGATGACGGGAGAGGTCGCGACCATCGCGGCTGCGGCCACCACGGACGATGCCATCCGCGCGGTTGATGCCGCCGCCGCCGCTTTCCCGCAGTGGTCGCAGACCGGCCCTGGCGAGCGGCGGGCGAAACTGATGGCCGCCGCGGACGCGCTTGAGGCCCGCAGCGACGACATCACCGCCGCCATGGCTGATGAGACCGGCGCCACGGCCGCTTGGGCGGGGTTCAACATCATGCTTGGCACCGGCATTCTGCGCGAAGCGGCGGCGCTGACGACGATGATCCGGGGCGAAATCATTCCGTCGAACCGCCCCGGCAGTCTGGCCATGGGCATGCGCCAGCCCGCCGGCGTGGTTCTGGCGATCGCCCCCTGGAATGCCCCGATCATCCTTGGAGTGCGCGCCGTTGCAACGCCGCTGGCCTGCGGCAACACGGTGGTCATGAAAACCTCGGAAATCTGCCCGCGCACGCACCGCCTGATCATCGAAGCGTTTCAGGATGCCGGATTTCCCAACGGTGTCATCAACGCCGTGTCCAACGCCCCCAAGGACGCCGCCGACATCGTGCGCAAGATGATCGAGCATCCGGCAGTTCGGCGCGTCAACTTTACCGGCTCGACCCGTGTGGGCAAGGTCATCGGCGAGGTTGCCGGGCGCAACCTTAAGCCCGCCGTGCTGGAACTGGGCGGCAAGGCCCCGATGATCATTCTTGAGGACGCGGATATTGACGCTTCGGTCGCGGCGGCGGCGTTTGGGGCCTACATGAATCAGGGTCAGATATGCATGTCGACAGAGCGCCTGATCGTGCACGAAAGCATCGCCGACGTGTTTGCTGCAAAAATGGCGGAAAAGGTGAAGGCGCTGACAGTGGGCGATCCGCGCGCGGGCAAGACGCCGCTTGGCTGCGTGATAGATCAGGGGGCCGCCGAGCGGGTAGAGAGCCTTGTGCGCGACGCTGTTGACAAGGGGGCCACGCTTTTGGCGGGGGGTGGTCGGGTCGGCACGCTGGTCGAGGCAACCCTGTTGGATGGGGTCACGCCGTCTATGCGGATATACAAAGAAGAAAGCTTTGGCCCGACCGCGTCGATCGTGCGGGTCAACAGCGAGGACGAAGCGGTGCGCATTGCAAACGATACCGAATACGGGCTGGCCGCCTGTGTCTTTAGCCGCGATGTCAGCCGGGCCATGCGCATCGCCAAGCGGATTGAATCCGGGATTTGCCACATCAATGGCCCGACCGTGCATGACGAGGCGCAAATGCCGTTCGGCGGTGTCAAGGAATCGGGCTATGGTCGGTTTGGCGGCATGGCCGGGGTGGCTGAATTCACCGATCTGCGCTGGATCACCATTCAGGATGGTGCCCCGCACTATCCAATCTGAGGGAATTGAAATGGCAGATACGACAGACAAGACCGATATGACCCAAAAGGTCTGTTTGATCACCGGGGGCGCGGGCAGCTTGGGGCTGGCGTCTGCGCGGCTGTTAAGGGACAAGGGCGCGCGGTTGGCGTTGGTTGATCTGAGCCTTTCGGCGCTGAGGAACGCCGCAGAAGAGGCATTCGGCACGCTGCCCGACGACGTGCTGCTGATCAAGGCAGACGTGGGCCAAGAGGCGGACGCAAGACGGTATGTCGGTGAAACCGTCAAGCGGTTCGGAACTATTTCGACGCTGTTCAGCAACGCGGGGAACTTTGGTACCGTGGCCCCGATTGCAGATTACCCGATCGACGTTTTTGATCAGGTTTGCCGGGTGCATATCCGTGGCGCGTTTCTTGCCACCAAATACGCCGTGCCACATATGACCAAAGGCGGCAGCATCATCATCACCTCAAGCGTCGCGGGGTTGCGCGGCGATCCCGGAGTCTATGCGTACATTACCGCCAAGCACGCCCAGATCGGTTTGATGCGCTGTCTGGCGAAAGAACTGGCCCCGCGCGGCATCCGGGTGAACACCATCAACCCCGGACCAATCGACAACAGTTTTCAGAAGAACGTCGAGGTGGGGCTGGGCGAGGAGATCGGCCGCGATGGCACCGAGTTCTTTGACGAGATCATTCCCATGGGTCGCCACGGAACGCCCGAAGAAATCGCCCAATCGGTGCTGTATCTGGCGTCAGACCAAAGCAGCTTTACCACCGGGACGACATTTTGCGTTGACGGTGGCATGGGGATTTGACCCGCGCCCCTGACCCTGATCCTGCCTCAAAGCATCGACAAGCAATGAAAGAGTACGCTAGATGAGCCAGCCGGAATTCGACTATGTGGTCGTCGGTGGCGGCGCGGCGGGCTGCGTTCTGGCTGCGCGTCTGGCTGCGGACAGCGACTGTTCGGTCGCGCTGATCGAGCAGGGGCGAAAGGACACCAATCGCTGGATTCACATCCCTGCGACCTTTTTCAAGGTGCTTCAGTCGCGCGACGCCGAAGTCGTCATGTCCGAACCCGATCCAACGCTGGGTGGTCTGCCGTTTCCGGTGCCGCAGGGGCGGGTGCTGGGCGGTGGGTCTTCGGTTAACGCGATGATCTACATGCGCGGTCAGGCGCGCGATTATGACGATTGGCAAAACGTGCATGGGTGCGCGGGATGGTCCTGGCGCGACGTGCTGCCGGTGTTTCGCCGTCAGGAAAAGAACCGCCGCATAGACAATGAATACCACGGCACCAAGGGGCGGCTTGTGGTTGGCGACCCGACAGCACCACATCCGGTTTCCAAGGCGCTGATCGAGGCCGCCCAAAGTGCGGGCGTGCCCGCCACGGAGGACTTCAACGGGGCAGAACAGGAAGGGGCAGGGTGGTATCAGGTCACCGCCGATCACGGCCAGCGCCAATCCGCCGCGCATTGTTTTCTCAGGCCGGAATTACCCCGCGAGAACCTGAGTGTACTGACTGGTCTGTGCGCCGAGCGGATCCGCATCACCGGGCGTCGCGCCACCGCAATCGAGGCGCGGGGCCGGGATGGCACCCCCGTGGTCATCACCGCGCGCAAGGAAATCATCCTGACGGCGGGCAGCTTTGAAAGCCCCAAACTTTTGCTTTTGTCCGGGATCGGCCCGGCTGACATCCTGACCCGGTTTGGTGTGGAATTGGTGCAGGACGCCCAAGAGGTTGGCGCGAATTATCAGGATCATGTGGGGGCGCCGGTCACCCGTCGGCTGATTGGCGCAAAGGGGTTGCACAAGGCCGACAAAGGGCTGGCTGCGCTTGGGCATGGGGTGATGTATCTGCTTGCGCGCAAGGGGTTGTTGGCGTCAAACCTGCTGGATGCCGGGGCCTGTGTCGACACCAATGAGGCCGGACGCCCGGATGTGCAGTTCAACTTTGCCCCCTTTGCGCCCGGCGCACCGGGGCACCCGCCCTTGGATTTCCACGCGCTTCAGGTGCATCCGATGACCATGCGGCCAAAATCCCGGGGCCGTCTGACGCTGGCCTCGTCCAACCCGGCGGACGGTATTCGTTTCAAAGCCAGTATGCTGGAGGATCAGAGCGATATTGACACACTGCGGCGCGGCGTCCGGCTGGCCGAGGAAATGCTCCTCCAGCCGGGGATTCGTGACATCGTCGGCGAAGCGGTCTGGCCCGGCCCGGATATTTTGACCGCAGTTGGCTCGGATGCTCTGGACGAGGCGATCCGCCGGCAGGCCCGCACGATCTTTCACCCTGCCGGAACCTGCCGAATGGGGCCGGACCGGCACGCGGTTGTGGACGCCAGGTTGCGCGTGAACGGCGTGGACAATCTGCGCGTCGCTGACTGTTCGATCATGCCGGCGTTGGTTTCGGGCAATACCAACGCACCAACAATGATGATTGCCGACCGCGCGGCAGATTTCATACTGGCTGACGGCTAGCAAATGGTGTCTGTTCGATAGGCCCGGCCTGGCCGCTAAGAGGTCAATCGGGTAACTCTCGCACAAGACAAACATCTTCTTGACCTTAAGCTGAATTGAGATTTTAGAGTGGGGGTCCAACCTTTGAAAGGTCGTTGAATAGTGGAGTCCCTATGGGTGTTTGCCGCACTTGGCACGGCTACATGTTTTGCGGTTACTGGTTTGCTTGCCTACGATGCAGCCCGCGCTTTGGGGGTTATCGCCTTTAGTTTTGTTCGAATGGCGATCGCAGCAGTTGGTTTCGCGACATACACGATGATCACCGGTTTTGATGCAACGATGCAGGTTTCGGATATCGGATTGCTTGCCATATCTGGCATTCTGGGCGTGTTTCTTGCGGACACATTTCGGTACTCAGCGCTTGTACGTGTCGGCCCACAGCTGCAAACGCTGCTGAATACGACAACTGCGCCGTTTGCGTTGCTTTTGGGCTTTGTGATCCTTGGTCAAGTGGTCAGCGGCATGTCGTTGGTAGGTGCCGGTGTCATTTTTGCGGGAATCCTGTTGGCGGTGGTGTCGCGCGATCCATCCGCACTTGGTCGCTTTTCCGGCGATAAGGATGGCACGGTTAGGGGGATGCTATTTGGCATGGCATCGGCCCTTATGCAGGCGGGCAGTGTTCTGATTGCGGCACCTGTAATGCTGGCGGGCGCGGACCCGGTATCGGCCACTGCCGTTAGGTCGGCGGCAGGCGCAGGCAGTCTGTTGTTCCCGATCATCATGTCGCGCAAAAACCGGGAGAAAATCCGAACCATGACCCCTACGGTCGCCCGACAAGCCTTGCTGGTCGCTGTGATTGGTCCAGGTCTTGGAATGACTTTGCAGCTTTATGCCCTCGCCAACGGGCCGGTTGGTATTGTGTCCACCCTGTCCACCACAACACCTCTTATCGTCTTGCCGCTGGTCTGGGTTGTCGGCAAATCCCGCCCCGGTTTGTTTTCATGGCTTGGGGCGCTTATCGGCGTGATTGGCGTTTGGCTGATCGTCAGCACGGCTTGAATTCGTGGTAAACTGTTGCGCCGTTGTGGGCTTTGGTCAGGGCCTTTCGGGGGTGCCAGGAAAATGTCATACATGGTTCGGCAGGTCGGGCCGATAGGATGGAAAACATGAATAAACGCCCAAATATTCTGATGTTCATGACCGACAACCAGCCCGCCGAATTGTTGGGATGTTACGGCAATTCCGAGATTTCGACGCCCCATATCGACGCCTTTGCCGGTGATGCGTTTCAGTTTGACAATGCGTTCTGCGTCAATGGGATGTGTTCGCCGTGCCGGGCTTCGGTGATGACGGGGTTGATGCCGTCGCAGCATGGGATCCATACATGGATTGACGACCGGCTGCGCGATCGCTGGCCCGAAAACTGGAACGCGCTTGACGAATTTCGCACGCTGCCGACGATCCTTGCGGATCACGGATACCGGACCGCGCTGATCGGGAAATACCATATGGGCGCGCCGGAGACCCCCCAAAACGGGTTTCAGCACTGGGTCACCAGCCCGCATGGTCACGTCACGGATTTCTGGAACGGCACCTATATCGAAAACGGCGAGACGCGCCATTACGACGGCCATAGCGTCGATTATTTCACCGACAAAACCATTGAATACCTGGAGGCCATCAAGCCGGACGACCCGTTTTTTGCCTTCGTGCCCTACAACGCGCCATACGGTCATTGGCCAGCCCTGAAAGGGCGCGCGAAAAACCGGTTTCGCGACTTTTACGATGATGTGGACATGCATTCGATCCCGCGTGAAGGCATCCACGAAAACGCCATCGCAAGGTTCCTGCGCAAAGCTTCTGACAGTGGTGGTGGAATCGACCACATGTCCGAGTTGCTTATCCCCAATGATCTGGAAACATTGCGGAATTACTATTCCGAGATGAGCATGGTCGACGATGGGGTCGGGCGGGTTCTGGCGGCCTTGAAACGTCTGAATATCTATGAGGATACGTTGATAATTTACACAACGGATCACGGGTTTTCGTTGGGCCACCACGGTATCTGGGGCCATTCGCAGGCGACGCTGCCCTCAAACGCGCATCGAGCGACGTTTTCCATTCCGCTGATATTTCGCCACGGGGATCGGATGCTGACCACCAAAACCCCCACGCTTGTCAGTCAGATCGACCTGTTCCCAACGCTGCTTGAACTGGCGGGTATCGCCCCGGATGGCCACAACGCCAATTCCGCCGCCAAAAGCTTTGCCAAGGCGCTAAGGACCGGTGAGTTTGACAAAGAAGATGCGGTGTTCATGGAACAGGAGGAAACCCGCGCAATTCGCACGCCTAAGTGGTTGTATAAGCGCCGGTTTCAACTGGCACCCGCCCCGCCGTACCCGGATGAGTTGTATGATCTCAGCAATGACCCGCATGAAAAGGTCAATCTGGTCGCCGCGCCCGAATACGCAAAGATTGCCGACGAATTAGTCCAAAGGATCGACCGGTTTTTTGGCAATTACGCAGAGCCAAAGTATGACCTTTGGCAAGGCGGCATGGCGCAATCCAATTCCGACAAGCCGTGGCTTTGGAAACAGGCATGGGGCGAGGATTGGCACGCAAGTTTTCAGGGCGATTGACCGCGCTCAGCTTAGCGCCATTTTGCCAATGCACGCGCGCCATTGTCATGCAGGATCGCCTGTCGGTCCGCGCCTGAAATGCGGGCATTTTGCACCGCTTCCAACTGCCATTCGCTGCGATAGATCGGGTTGTCGGTGCCGAACAGGACATTCCCGGCCCCGAAACAGGCCACTGCTGCGGTAATCGCGATTGGTCCCATTGACGAACAATCCACCTGAATGGGCGAATTCCGAACCCGCTCGGACGGCAATACCGGTTCATGCGTGCGCAACCGAGAGGTATAATCCATACGCTCTGTCACCATCGGCAATGTGCCACCCATATTCGCCACATGCAGCGTAAACCCTTGATATTTATCGGTGAACCCACCCCACAACAGGGTCACCATCGCCGCTGCCACCTGATGCTGAATCTCTAGCTGTCGCCGTGCCATAATGCTGTCGGGATACCGGTTGGTGCCCTCGGCGTCGGTCGCGGCGGCCTCGTCTGCGCGCCGGCCCGGGTGCAGGAACAAATGCCCGCCCTCGCGTTCAGCCATCTCCAAAAGCGGGGCAATCGCCGCCACGCCGTCAATCGATTGGAAGTAGTTGATCGGCACGATTGCCCCGATCAGCCCCAGTTCGCGCCGCGTGCGCCGGTATTCCTGTGCGGCCAACTGCACGTCATCGAACGGCAGCGCGGCCAAGCCTGCGAACCTGTCGGGGTTTTCTGCCGCCGCCGCAGCCGTCGCGTCGTTGAAAATGCGCAGCAATGGTAACGCTTCGGCGGCGGGGCGGCTATCGAGTCCGAACAGACAGGGCAGGGACAATACTTGCGTCCGAATGCGTTGTGCATCCATGAACCTAAGGCGCGCCGTGAGGTCGCTAAAGATGTCATCATAGGGCAGGCCACCCACGGGCATATGAAACTGCTCGCCCGTGTCACTCATGGCGATACGCGGGGGGATCGCGCGTTTTCGCAGGGCATTGGCCAACGCATCGGGCAGCCAATGGGCGTGAAAATCTACTGTCATGTCAGGACCCCGGTGCAGGATCAATGGGTCCCGATCCTTGTATATACGCCAATTTCCCACCTCTGTTTTCCGGCAATGTTGCTGCGCCGGTTTTCTGATTGCGGACCCTCAGGTCGCGTTGCGAATTGTGTTTAGCAGAATTTCCGCAGACCCAAGCGCCAGCGTCCACCCCAAAGACCCATGCCCGGCATTTACATACAGGTTATCCGGCCCCATCCGCGCGATCATCGGCAGGTCATCCGGTGTCGTCGGTCTGAACCCGACCCAGACATCCGGTGGCTGATCATAAATCGCAGCCCCCGGCATCAGCGCGCGGGCCTTGTCCGTCAACTGACGCACGAGGTGCGGCGAGACACTTTGGTCGTGTGAAAACATCGCATATCCGGCGACGCGCACCCGGTTTCCCAGCCGCAGGACGACGAATTTTCCGGCCGTGTCGGTAACGCTCAGATCCGGGGCATTTTGCGCGCAGGGAAAGGTCAGCGTGACGCCTTTGATGCTGGTTATCTGCTTTTTGCCAGCAAACCGCCCGCCGGTCAGATCTCCCGTTGCCCCGCCTGTTGCCAGCACAAAGGTATCGCCCCTGATCAGACCTTGCGTGGTTTGCAGGGCGCGGATGGTGTTGGCCTCGCGCACCAGTTTCGTTACTTCCGCCCCGTAGATAATTTGCACACCAAGGCGTTTGATCAGGATATCCGCCAAAGCGGTGCCGAATTTCGAACAATCCCCCACCTCGGCGTTGGGCAGGTATACACCACCGACGAAATCCCTGCCGGACGCCGTTAGGGCCGGTTCGCGGGCGACACATTCAGCGGCGTTCAGAATATCATGTTCGCCGCCGAACTGGCGCTGGAAATCAGCGGTTTTGCCAGCGGCTGCCAGCCCTTCCTTGGTCGAGTAAAGCACTATTTTGCCGGGTTTGCGCCAGTCGAAATCCAATGAATACATACTGGTTACACGGACCATGGCATCGCGTGACCTGCGGGCGATTTCCAGCAACCCTTGGGTGTTTCGCTGCCAGGCCGTATCAGTGCATTGGCGCGCGAACGCCGCGGCCCATGACCATCGCTTTGGGTGCAGCAACCCCGAAATCTGCACCCCGTGGTCACGGTTGAACAGGTTCTTAGCAGTGCTTTGCAAAAACCCCGGCGAGGCCATCGCGCCAATCCTGTCGTACAGTAACTGGCCTGCGTTGGCTTGGCTTGTGACGGCGCAGGCGCTGGATTCGCGTTCGACCACGGTAACCCGGTATCCCGCTTGCGCCAGATACAACGCCGACGTCAGGCCGATGATACCGGCACCGACAACCACGGCTGTTGGCCCGGTTCTGGTCTGTGATGGCGCGGGCATGATGATGGATGTCCATTTGTTCGGGTTCAGGCCCCATCAACCCGCCCCACCCCGGGGATGTCAAACCGGAACTTGCCGCCGCAAACGTGGACGCGATGGGCAACGCGGGTAAATACTGGTAATGATCAGGTGCGCGGATCAAGGAAAGTGGGAAACCCGGATGGAACTCAAATGGGTCAAGGATTTTCTGGCGTTAAGTGCCATGGGCAATTTCCGTATCGCAGCCCAGCAACGCTCGGTTTCGCAACCGGCCTTCAGTCGCCGCATTCAGGCGCTTGAAGCGTGGATCGGGGCGCCGTTGTTTGATCGGGTCCGCCAGCCTTCGCAGTTGACGCAAGCGGGCAGGCTGTTCTTGCCGCGCGCCCGCGAAATTGCTGACCTTGCCAACACGGCAAAGCAGGACGTTCGGGCCTTGGTTCTGGAAGATAAGGAACGGATGCGGTTTTCAACCATCAGTTCGCTGGCTCAGACGTTCCTGCCGCCTTGGCTCAAGAGTCTGCAATCTTTCATTGTTGCTGATCAGTTCGTTGTCAAAACCGAATACGGAACGATTGCAGATTACTTTTCGGCGCTGGAAGACAATTCCGTTGATTTCTTTATTTGCTATGAGGATCCCAACAACCGGCTTCAGATGAATGACTCGGTGTTTCAATCATTGAAACTTGCCAATGAAACGCTGGTTCCGGTGATAAGCCCGGATGACCAGGGGGCACCACGCTGTTGGTTGCCCGACAGGCCGTCAAAACCGATCCCGTGCCTTCACACCCTGACCAAAGGGTCGCCTTCGCCGGTCAGGTATCACATGGAAACCAAGTACAGCCACCTGACCTTTAAGTCGGTTTACGAATCGTCGATTGCACTGACCCTTAAGGTGATGGCCATCGAAGGGTTTGGCCTGGCCTGGGTTCCCATCGCCTTTGTTGCTGACGACCTTGCGGCCGGTCGGCTTGTCCGGGCGGCAGAACCGGCGGATGACCTTGTTGTTGATATCGTGATTTACCGGTGTGCGAAAATCACCGAACCAAGGGTGGAAAAGCTCTGGAAGGTATTGATGCGACAACAGAACGGCCAGACGGTTTGCGACCAGAACAAAGTCGAGCGGATGCGATGTCGCCCAGCATCCGATAGCTATTTGTAATTAACACCTTTAGTCATGCATTTATTGCATGGCTTGCAGTGATATTGGTATTGGACACTTCTTTCAACAGCTTCCTAAAATAGCCGGTACAATAATAGGGAGTTACAATATGAAGATCAGTTCGAATTTTGCCTTGCTGGTTGCTGCTGCTGCGGTGACAGTGTCTGGTGCCGGGGTTGCTTCGGCGCAAAGTACACTGGAGATCGTCAAGGAACGCGGCAATCTGCGCTGTCAGGTTGGCCAGCCGTCGCCCGGCTATTACAACCTCGATTCCGAAGGCAACTGGTATGGTCTGGACGTGTCCGTCTGCGAGGCCGTTGCTGCCGCGATCTTTGGCGACAAGAGCAAACTGGAAATTCAGTCCGTCAGCAGTCAGGCACGCTTTACCGCGCTGGCCAATGGTGAAAGCGACTTGCTGTCGCGCACGGCCACCTGGACCATGACCCGCGACACCCAGCTGGGTATCGATTTTCTTAGCCCGAACTTCTATGACGGTCAGGGCTTTACTGTTCGCAAGGACAGCGGCATCACAAGCGCCTTTGAACTGGCCGGGGCCAAGGTCTGTGTCACAACCGGCACCACGACCGAGTTGAACCTGACAGACTTTAGCCGGGAAAATGACCTGAACATCAGCAACGTCACGTTCGAGGACTATAACGTTCGCGACGACACATACCTGAATGGTGGCTGCGACGCGGTGACCGGCGACAAATCGTCGATGGCCGGCAACATTTCGTCGTTCCCGGTACCCGGCGATCACATGATCCTGCCTGAAACCCTGTCAAAAGAGCCGCTCGCCTCGGCTGTTCGCCATGGCGACAACCAATGGGCCGATCTTGTCCGCTGGAGCATTTTCGCGCTGATCAACGCCGAAGAGCTGGGCATCACCCAAGCCAACGTGGACGACATGAAGGCCAATTCCAAAAATCCCAACGTTTTGCGGATGCTGGGGGTCGAAGGCAATCTGAATGAAGGTATCGGGCTGGAAAAGGACTGGGCCTACAATATCATCAAAGCCGTTGGTAACTATGGCGAAATCTATGAAAAGTACATGGGTAACGGCCCACAGGGTATCGGCATTGCCCGCGAAGGCACGCTGAACGCGCTGTGGACTAATGGCGGTCTGATGTACTCGCCACCAATGCGCTAAATCACAAATGGTGCCGGGCTATTGGTCCGGCACCATTGCTTTAGCTGATGTCAAAAAATCGGCAAAGAGACTGACAACGGGGATGTGATGTGACCGATACGGCCAAGCAGAAAGCAAAAGTGCGGATACGACCCAAAGAGGAATTCAACTTTTTCCAGGATCAGCGGGTTCGTTCGGTTTTCTACCAGCTTTTGACCGCCGGCATTGTCGGTTGGCTGACCTGGTATCTGGTCAGCAATACCGCGCAGAACCTCGAAGCGCGCGGCATGAACACCGGGTTCGGGTTCATCACCTCGTCCGCCGGGTTCGATACTGATTTCAAACTGATCGACTATACGCCCGGTATCGGCACCTTTGGCGATATCTTCCTTATTGGTGCTCTCAACACGCTGTTGATCTCGTTTCTGGCGGTCATCATCAGTACGGTTCTTGGCTTTTTCATCGGCGTGTTGCGCTTGTCGCAAAACTGGCTGGTTGCCAAGGTCGCGCTGGCCTACGTAGAGGTCTTTCGCAACATACCGCTGCTGATCCAGATTGTGTTCTGGTACATCGGCGTGTTCAGCCTGCTGCCGGTGGTCAAGAAATCCATCGACCTGTCGTTTGGATCAGGCCGTGTGGTGCTGAACAACCGCGGTCTTTACATGGCGACGCCGATCCCGGGAGAGATGTTCTGGATGACCATCGTCGCCCTGATCGTGGCAGTGGTCGGCGTGGTGATTTTCCGCCGCCGGGCCCATGCGAGACAGGAAAAATCCGGGGTGCAGACCAAGACCTTGCTGCCGTCGATTGCGGCCATCGTTCTGTTGCCGGGCATCGTCTTTTTGGCCACGGGTATGCCGCTGGAATGGGATGTGCCGGCGCTGACCGGGTTCAACTATACTGGCGGCACCAGCGTGCCACCGGCGTTCCTTGCGTTGCTGGTGTCGCTTAGCATCTATCACGCCGCGCATATCGCCGAATCCGTTCGGGCCGGTATCTTGTCGGTCAACCGGGGTCAAAGTGACGCGGCGATGGCGATTGGCCTGAAACCGGGCAGAGTCATGGCGCTGGTGATTATCCCGCAGGCCATGCCGGCGATTGTGCCGCCGCTGATCAGCAACTGGATGAACACGGTCAAGAACTCGTCACTGGCGATTGCCATCGGCTATTCCGACATCGTGTCCCTGTTCATGCAAACCGCGCTTAATCAGGCCGGGTACGCGGTGGAAATGGTCGGGATGACCATGGCATTCTACATGTTCATCAGCCTGACCATCTCGTTCTTCCTGAACATATACAACAAACGCGTACAACTGGTGGRGCGCTGAGCATGGGAATTGTCAAAGCAGAAAAAACGCCAGCGCGCGTTGCGCCGATTTTCGAGACATCGGTGGTTGGCTGGTTGCGCAAGAACCTGTTTAGCAACACGTTCAATACGATCCTGACCTTTATAACGCTGTATATCATCTATCTGACGATCAGCGGCGTGTTCACCTGGGGCTATGTGGACGCCACATTTGTCGCCGACAATCGGCGCGAATGTTATGATAACAGTCTGACGGGGGCCTGCTGGGCCGGTGTCATCGACTGGTTCGACAACATTTTCTACGGGCGCTACCCGCGTGACCAGATCTGGCGGATAAATTTTGGCGGGCTGTTGCTGGCCCTGTGGATGGCACCAATGTGGATGGGACCGGTCAAGGGCAAGGTTCTGATCGGCATCAGCGTGGTGGCGTTCTATCCGTTCCTGGCCGGTTACCTGTTTTCGGGTGGCGACAAGGGGATGTTCATGCAGGTCATGATCGCCCTGGCGCTGGTCGCCTTTATCATCAACATGGCCAACATGGTGATTGGCCTGAGCAACAAACAAAGCCTGCGTCAATTCCTGATCCGGGTGCTTGGGCAATCGACTGCCCCGGACAAAACCCAGCGCAATATTCTTTTGATACTGGCGGTCGCGGCCTTTGGCGCGGCATTCTTCTGGCAGTCCGGTTGGGGCGTCGAGGGCGTTAGCTGGACCAAATGGGGCGGCTTGTTTCTGACGCTGGTGATCTCGGGCATCGGTATCGCATCGGCCTTGCCGGGTGGCATCATTCTGGCGCTGGGCCGGCGCAGCAAACTGCCGGTGCTGCGGGTGCTTAGTACCGGGTTCATCGAGGTGTTCCGCTCGGTTCCGTTGATTACGGTGCTGTTCATGGCCACCACCATGTTCCCGCTGTTCATGCCCGAGGGGTTTGTACTGAATAAACTGGTTCAGGTGATCATCGCCGTGGTGCTGTTCAACGCCTGTTACATGGCCGAAACCGTCCGTGCCGGGTTGCAGGCGATCCCTAAGGGACAGTTTGAGGGCGCGCACACCATTGGTCTTGGCTATTGGGGTACCATGGGGCTGATCATCATGCCGCAGGCGCTTAAACACATGATCCCCAACATCGTCGGCAGCTTTATCGGCTTGCTCAAGGATACTACGCTGGTGTCGATCATCGGGCTGTTCGACATTCTTGGCATGTTGCGTTCGATCAGCAAGGACCAGCCGTGGCTGGGACTGCACAAGGAACCGCTGGTGTTTGGCGCGATCCTGTTTTTCATCATCTGCTTTTCAATGTCGAAATACAGCCGGCATCTCGAAGTGAAACTGTCAGCCGGAAGCAGGCATTGAGTTGCTGCAAGGGGAAAACAACATGAGCGACCAACAATCTTTGGGCCAGCTGGCCTCGGCCGCATCAAGCGAAGTCATGATTGAAATCAATCAGATGAACAAATGGTACGGGCAGTTCCATGTTCTGAAGGATATCAATCTGACGGTTCACAAGGGCGAACGGATTGTCATCTGCGGGCCGTCCGGGTCGGGCAAATCCACCCTGATCCGCTGTATCAATGCGCTGGAGGAACATCAGGAAGGCGATATTATCGTTGACGGTATCGTGCTGGGAAAGAACCTCAAGAACCTTGACCATATCCGCACCGAAGTCGGCATGGTGTTCCAGAACTTCAACCTGTTCCCGCATCTGACCATCCTCGAAAACCTGACGCTTGGGCCGATGTGGGTGCGCAAGATGGGCCGGGCCGAAGCCAATGAAATCGCCATGCAATACCTCGAACGGGTAAAGATCCCCGAACAGGCCGACAAATACCCCGGCCAGATGTCCGGCGGCCAGCAACAGCGGGTGGCGATTGCCCGGTCGCTGTGCATGAGCCCCAAAATCATGCTGTTTGACGAACCGACCTCGGCGCTGGACCCGGAAATGATCAAGGAAGTGTTGGATGTGATGGTGGATCTTGCCGATACCGGCATGACCATGATCGTGGTGACCCATGAAATGGGGTTTGCCAGAACCATCGCGGACGAGGTGATTTTCATGGATGAAGGCGACATTGTTGAAACCAACAAGCCGGCAGATTTCTTTGGTAATCCTGAACATGAGCGCACGCAAAAGTTCCTCAGCCAGATTCTCTGAGCCAGATTTTTCATGACTTCCTGACCGGAGGGCCGGACACCATGATCAAGGTCACTGAATGCGAAACTCCACCCGATATGGTGACGTTCGCCGAGTCAGATCGCCTGTTTCTCAACCCGTTGGAAACCGACGACTGGCGCATCCGGCGGGTTGTCCGCGACAAGGTTGTCGCCTGCGCCGAAGCGCTGCCTGACGGGCTGTGCCTGATGGTCTTCGAGGCGTTCCGTTCACGCGCGCGCCAGTGGGAATTGTGGAACCCGGTCGTGGCTGACATTACCAAAAACAACCCGGGTTGGAGCGAGGCGAAAGTCTACACAGAATCCTCGCGCTGGGTTTCCCCGCCTGACGGCTTTGGCAGCGGGCATCAGGCAGGGGCCGCAGTGGACCTGAAACTGGCCCGCGCAGATCGCACGGAACTGGAATTTGGCGGGCTGATGAAAGGGCTGTCAGGGGTCGCGCCGACCAACTGGCCAGTGTCACCTGAAATTCGCGCGAACCGCGACCAGCTTGTCGCGGCGATGCATGGTGTTGGAATGGTAAATTACCCCGATGAATGGTGGCATTTTTCCTACGGTGACCGGCTGTGGGCCGAAGTGACCAATCGCGACGAGGCCTTTTTCGCACCTATTGACTGACCCGAGGCTACCGCACTCAACAGCCTCACCCACCGCCAATATGGCTTTCCCTCACCCTCCCTGATCCCAGAAAAACCAAACGGAACCTAGCATCGTGTCTACAAATTATTTCACCGCCCCCGGAAAATTCTATCGTGGAAACCTGCATACCCATTCGACCCGGTCCGATGGTCGATTAGACCCGCGCGAGGTGTGCCGAAGGTATCAGGCCGAAGGCTATGACTTCATCGCCCTGACAGATCATTTCGTCGGACTGTTCGACTATCCGATCACTGATACCGCGGAATACAGAAACGAAAAATTCACCACGATCCTCGGGGCCGAGCTGCATACGGGTGTAATGAACAACGGCAATCTCTGGCATCTTCTGGCGATTGGGCTTCCAGAAGGTTTCACACCACCGGATGCCCCGGATTTCCACCCGGTGCAAGGATCCGAATCCGCAACCGATATCGCCGTGCGCGCACGCGAGGCGGGCGCATTCGTGGCCATCGCCCACCCGCATTGGTCCGGCCTGACCGAGGCCGATGCCCGCAGGATCACCGCCGCACATGCGGTTGAGGTCTATAATCATGGTTGTGCGGTGGACAACGATCGCGGCGAGGGTTTTCTGACACTGGAACACTTGCTGAACGAGGGGCGGAAACTGAACCTGATTGCCACTGATGACGCACATTTCAACACCCCCGACTTTTTTGGCGGTTGGGTCAAGGTCAAGGCGCGCGAAAATACATCCGAAGCCCTGCTTGAGGCGCTGAAGGCGGGCGCGTTCTATGCCAGCACCGGCCCGGATATCCACGATATCCGTATCAGCGAAACCCACATCGAAGTGGATTGCACCGCGGCCATAAGTATCCTTGTTCAGGGCCATGGCACGCCGACGGTGACCTTGCGTGGTGAGGCAATGACAACCGGGCGGCTCTCACTGGAACGCCTTGCCAATTCGCCCTGGATTCGCATCACCGTCATTGACCGCGCGGGCAAACGAGCCTGGTCAAATCCTTTCTGGGTTGGGGATTGATACCACGGTCGCCCGGTAGGGTGAGAGGACCATATGAAATGCAAAAAGTGCCGGGCGTTCAGCGCTGATTTTCATGCAAGAAGCGTGCGCAAACGGCCGGACAAGGGGCGCAACCCGGGGCGGTTCAATTTCACGGCTGTGGCCCGGGTCTGCATCTGGTCTCGCATTGGGGTGATCGGCAGGCTTTTTGGCGCAAGCGGTTTCGCCGTTGCCTCTCAGCGCCGGCCTGCCGATCTTGGTTGCGGTTGCTGGCCTGAAACCTGTGTGCAGGCCACCGGGCTAAAGGCTCATTGATCGGCGAAACAGTGCCAGGCTGGCCCCGAAAAATGCTGCACCCAGCCCGGCCATCAGCGCGAGTTGCGGCCACACGGTCGAGATGCCGGCGCCGCGAAACACCACCGCTTTGGCAAAGGCAAGGAAATGGCGCGAGGGCAGGATATTGGTCAGTTTGCGCACCAGATCGGGTTGGCTCTCAATCGCGCCCATGCCGCCGGACAGCATGATGATCGGGATGATGATCATGATCACCAACAGGGCAAATTGCGCCATGCTGCGCGCCAATGTGCCCATCAACATGCCAATCGCCGCCGCCGCCGCCAGATAGGTGGCCGTGCCAAACAGCAACAGTGGAATTGACCCGGCGACCGGCACTTTCAGCACTCCCTGCACCACAAACACAAGGGACACGGTGAAGGCCACCAACACCACCACGATATTGGCCGCCACCTTGGACAGGGCGATCTCGATCGGGGTAAGGGGCATGACCATCAGGTGTTCGATTGTGCCCATCTCGCGTTCGCGCAGCATGGCGGCACCAGTCAGGGCGATGGTCAGCAAGGACAGTTGGTTCAGCAATGAGGACACCGATTTGAACCACACCGGATTGGCGTTCGGATTGAAGGCCTGGCGCAAATCCAGCGATATCGGCGGTTCCGGTCCCAGCGGGCTGCCCGACAGGAAGGCGCGGGTTTCGGCCTGAAGGATGTTGGCGATATAATCGGTGCCCAACTGGGCCTGCGACACCGCGGTGGCGTCCACCTCAAGTTGTGCCACGGGGCTAAGGCCGGCGATCACATCCGCTTCGAAATTGGGCGGAAAGCCCAGTACGAACATGATCCGCCCGGAATCCATTTCTGGCGTCACCTGATCGGGGGTGATCATCATCGGCACCTGAAACCACGGTGGCCCCAAGGCCCCGGCAAGATGGCGGGTCAGGGTGGAATTGTCCTCGTCCAGAATGGCGATGGCGGCGTTGTACACCGTATCGCCCGCGCCGCTTGCCTCAAGCAGCACGGCGAACACGAAAGACCACATGATCAGGATCACCATCACCGGATCGCCCAGCACGCTTTTTAGTTCTTTGCCCGAGAGCCAGAAGATATTGGACAGCCGCCGCATGGTCATTTCTCCTGTTTGCGCAAGGCCAGCACCGCAATGCCGGTCAGGATCGGGCCGAACAGCGCCAGCCGGGCGATATGGCCGGACAGTTCAGCCAGCCCCAGCCCCTTGGTGAAAACGCCGACGCTGACGCCCATGTACCATGTGGTTGGCCACAGGGTGCCGACGATCCGCGCGGCCCCCTCTAGTGAGGATACCGGGGTGATCATGCCGGAAAATTGCAAGGTGGGCATCACCGACAGGATCGCGGCGGCGAACACGGCCGTTACCTGCGTGCTGGCCAGCGTCGACACGATCAACCCGTACCCGGTCGCCGCCACCGCATATAGCAGCGCGCCAAACACCAGCGCCAGCGGGTCGCCCCGCAACGGCACATCCAGCACCGTGACCACCAGCGCCGTCATGATGGCGAAATTCAGCAGGGTGATGGCGATATAGACCAGTTGCTTGCCCACCAGAAACTCAACCCGGCTGGTGGGGGTCACATAGAAATTGGTAATGGTGCCGATTTCCTTTTCCCGTGCCACGCTGACCGCCATCAGGATCGCCGGAAACAACAGCAACAACAGCGGCGGGATCGACGGGCCGATGGCCGGCAGGCTTTCCATCGCCGGGTTATAGCGGAACCGCGGCACCAGTTGCGCAAGTGGCATGGCGTCGGGGCTGCGTGGGACCGCGATTATGTTAAGCGCCAGCGCGCCGTCAAACCCCTGCGTCAGGACGTGGGTATGTGCCCCGCTGACATAGCTTTCCACCGTGCCCGCCCTTTGGGTGTCGGTGCCGTCGATCTGCGCGGCAATCCGCGCCGTTTCCCCGCGTCGCAGGCTGCGCCCGAAACCGGGCGGGATTTGCAAGGCCAGCGCCAGTTCGCCGCTGACCATGCGCCGGTCGAGTTCTTCGGCGCTGCGGATCGGGGTGTGTTTTTCGAACCAGCCGGTTTCGCCAAAGGCCGACAGATAGGCGCGGCTTTCCGGGGACTGGTCCAGATCAAAGGCCGCATAGGGGATCGAGCGTACCTCTTGCGAGATACCAAACGACATGACCAGCAACAGGATGGCGCTGCCGATAAAGGAAAACG
>NVQY01000008.1 GCA_002400675.1 Paracoccaceae bacterium
GACGTTGATCACCGGGCTGACCACGTCTGATACTTTGATGCAGGAAGAGATTTTCGGGCCGGTGTTGGTGGCGACGACGTTCCGCACGCCGTCCGAGGCTGTGGCGCTGGCCAACAACACCCGCTATGGGCTGGCCGCCAGTGTGTGGAGCGAGAACCTTAATCTGGCGCTGGAGATTGCGCCAAAGCTGGTCGCCGGGATTGTCTGGATCAATGCGACCAATCTGTTTGACGCGGCTGCCGGGTTTGGTGGCGTGCGTGAAAGCGGGTTTGGCCGTGAAGGCGGTTGGGAGGGGCTGGCGGCCTATACCCGGCCCAAGGGCAAGCGCAAGGTATTGGCCAAGGTTGAAGCCTTCAGGGGCAATGCCGGGCCTGTTGATCCGATTGATCGCACCGCCAAGATGTATGTGGGTGGCAAACAGGCGCGCCCGGATTCGGGCTATTCACGCGCCGTTCATGGCAAGTCCGGCGGGTTGCTGGGGCATGTGGGCATGGCCAGTCGCAAGGATGTTCGCAATGCGGTCGAGGCGGCGCAGGGGGCGGCGGGCTGGGCCGGCAAAACCGCGCATCTGCGGGCGCAGATCCTGTACTATATCGCCGAGAACCTGTCCGCACGGGCTGGGGAATTTGCCGGGCGGATCAATGACATGACCGGCAAGAGGCAAGGCGCGAAAGAGGTCGAGGCATCGGTTCAGCAGCTGTTCACATACGCTGCATGGGCTGATAAATATGACGGGCAGGTGCATGGGGTGCCGATCCGGGGCGTGGCGTTGGCGATGAAGGAACCGGTGGGCATTATCGGCGCGCTATGTGCTGACGAGGTGCCGCTGTTGGGATTGGTTTCGGTGATGGCACCGGCGATCGCGATGGGCAATCGTGTGGTTCTGGCCGCGTCCGAGCCTTATCCGCTGGCAGCGACCGATTTCTATCAGGTTCTGGACACGTCCGACGTGCCCGGTGGGGTGGTCAACATTCTGACCGGATGCCATGGCGACATCGCCCCGGCGCTGGCCAGCCATCTGAATGTCGATGCTATGTGGAGTTTCTCTTCGACCGATCTGTCGGCGGATATCGAACGTGCTTCGGCTGGGAATCTCAAGCGGTGTTGGGTCAACAATGGCCATGCAACGGACTGGTACGACACCAACAGCGCGCAATTCCTGACGGCCTCAACCGAGGTCAAGAATATCTGGGTGCCTTACGGGGAATAGCGCGCGGCAGAGGGCGACATTCCGAACCGTCGTTTGTAGGCGCGCGAAAACGCGATGTCCGAGCCATAGCCGACGTCCTCGGCAATATCGCTGATCGAGCGGTCGGTGCTGGACAGCAGGTTCTGCGCCACCAACATGCGCCAGTGTTGCAGGTAATCGACCGGGGTCATGCGCACCACAGAGGAAAACCGCCGGGCAAAGGCGGTGCGCGACATGGCGGCGCTTTCGGCCAGATCGGCCAGCGTCAGCGGCCCGGCGAAATCGCTGTGGATGCGGGTGATCGCGCGATTCAGCCGGTTGTCGCGCAGCCCGGCAAAGAACCCTTCGGGGCGATCCTGCGCGCGGTAATGCACCCGCAACACCTGCATCAGCAACACTTCGGCCAGTCGTTCGACCGATAGTTCATAGCCGGGTTCACGGTGGGTCAACTCGTCCATGATCAGGTGCAGCAGCGCCGAGGTCGGCGATGACGCGCCCAAGTGATCGGCGGTGACATGCACCATGGCCGGCAGGTCCGACAGCAACGGGTGCGCACCGGTGTCGCGATAGGCGTAGTGGCCGCAGATCATCCGGGTTGCTGACGGGCCTTGGGTGAACATCGGCGTGCCCTGCCCCAGCGCGGCCATGTAATCGCCGCCCTCGACCGGCTGCCGTCCGGCCCGGTCTGCCAGCACATGCGCGGCCCCGTGGGGAAAGAACAGCACATCGCCGGTGCCCACGTCATGCCATGCCCCGTCCACCCCGACAACGCAGGCCCCGCTGGTGATGACGTGAAACTGGGCGAATCCGGTATCAGCCATACGCATCGCCCAGGGCGCGCAGAAATCACGTTGAAAATAGACGCAGCCCGACAGGCGCATGTATTTCATGATGTCGCTGATCACTTCGGTCATGGTGCCTGCCTCCTGTCGACATTGGTTCCACAGGAGGCGGCAGGGTGCAATCAATACGCACGGGAATTGGGACGATCAGTTTGCCATTCGGGACTTACTGTCATTCTGTGACCCCTTTTGYGCGCATAACCTGAACATCCACAGCAACTTTGACAGGATGGATCACATGACAAACCTGACCTTCGCCGCCGCCTTGACGACCGCAATCGCCCTTGGCACGCCGGTACTGGCCGGAGAATTCGACCCGATGGCACCGGTGGCGATGCCTGCCGCGCAACTGACGTATTTCAACCTGAACCCGGCGATCCAAATGGCGGACGCATACGGAGAGTTGACCAAGGGCGCGCATGGCACCTTTGGCAAGTTTCCGGCAAATTTCGACAGTGGGTTGCATACCCACACCGGGGCCTATCACGGCATTGTCCTGCAAGGGATCATGACCAATCCGTTTGAAGGCGACAAAGCCCCGCCGGAAATGGTGGCGGGGTCCTATTGGTACGTCCCGGCCGGGATGGAGCATTCGACCCTTTGTATCTCGGACGAACCGTGCGCGTTCTTCTTTTACGCGGATAGCGCCTTTGATTTCATCCCGGTCAAATAGGCGCGCGCGGGGCAGACCGATCTTGGCCTGCCCCGTATTGTTGTCAAATCAATCGGCTGTGGTCTCAAGCCCCTCGGGGCGACCAACCACCACAAAGCGCAGGCCCTCGGGGTCCAGCAACTCTGCCGCGACGCGGTTCACGTCGTCTAGCGTCACGGCTTCGACCTTGGCGTTGCGGGTGGTGATATAGTCGATGGGCAAGTCCTGCATCTGCATGCCGACCAGAATACCGGCGATGCGCGCGTTGCCATCAAACCGCAGCGGGTACGCGCCGGTCAGATAGGTCTTGGCGTCGTCCAGTTCCTTTTGGGTCATGCCATTCTCCGCCATCTTGGCCCATTCTTCGCCGATGACCTTGATCGCCTCGGCGATGCGGTCATTGGCCGAGGACACGCCACCGCGATAGGTCGCCACCAGATCGCGCGGCGAAAGGTAGGAATAGACGCCATAGGTCAGCCCACGCTTTTCGCGCACTTCGGTCATCAACCGGCTTTCGAACGACCCGCCGCCCAGAACCTGATTCAGCACATAGGCCGCAAAGAAATCATCGTCGTCGCGTTCTATGCCGCGCTGGCTGAACACGGCGACCGATTGCGGGGTGTCGAAATCAACCACTGTGACGCCACCGCTAAGGTTATATTCGGCGGGGCCGGGGAACGGCGCGCCGGTTTCGGGCAGGTCCAGCAACAGATTGTCCAGCAAAGTGCCCAGTTCCTGTTCGGTGATGTCACCCACCGCTCCGACATACAGGCGGTCACGCGCGAACACTGCCTTGTGCGCGGCAATCATGTCGTCGCGGGTTAGCGCGGTGACCGAACTGATCGTGCCAGAGCCGCTGCTGCCATAGGGGTGGTCGCCAAAGGCCAGACGCCGGTAGGTGGCGGCAGCGATTTCATCCGGGTCTTTTTCGGCCGATTTCAGGCTGGAAATCACTTGGGCGCGCACCCGGTCAATCGCCTCTTGATCAAAGCGGGGGGCAAGCAGGGTGTCGCGCAGCAGGGCCAATGCCTGATCCCGGTTTTCACTTAGGAAGCGGGCGGAAACGGACACGGAATCGCTGCTGGAATCGTAGCCGAAACTGGCGGCCAATGCTTCGAGCTCGCGGGCATAGGGGCGCGCCTTGAGATCACCGGCCCCTTCTTCGAGCAACCCGGTCATAAGGTGGATCGCCCCGCGTTTGCCCGGCGCATCCAGCGACGTGCCACCGCGAAACCGCAGTTCCAGCGCGGTAAAGGGGATCGACTGGTCCATCACCAGCCACGCGGTGATGCCCCCCGGCGAGGTGACCTGTTTGATCTTGACCTCGGCCAATGCGGGAAATGCCATGAACAGAACGGTAATTAGTGTGATGAAACCTCTCATTGGCTTACCTCCTCTTGGCGCATCATCCAGCCGGTGACGGATGTTTCCGGTATCAGTACATCCCGTGCGGCCGCGATGATTTGCTCACCTGTGACGGCTTGCAAGATATCCGGCCAGTCCTGAACATCCTTGATCGTCAACCCGGTGCTAAGAGCGCGGCCATAGCGGTTGGCAATCCCGTCCACATTGTCGCGCGCATAGATTTGCGAGGCGCGCAGTTGCATCTTGATCCGGTCCAGTTGTTCAGGGTCCACGCCAGCCTTGATGAAACCAGCCACAGCGTCGTCCATCGCGGTTTCGGCCTGCTCCAACGTCACCCCTTCGGCGGGGACGATAACCATGTCAAACGTTGTCGGATCAAGCGACTGACCGCTGTAAAAGGCCCCGGTATAGACCGCCGTCTGATTTTCAAACTGCAACTGTTCGGCCAGATAAGACGTGGTGCCGCCGCCCAGAATTTCAGCCAGCAGATACAGCGCGGCGGCCTGTTCCTGATCGCCGGTGTTGCGTTCAGGGGCCAGATAGGACCGGTTGATATAAGGCTGCGCCACACGGGCATCCTTGAACGTCATACGCCGCGCGGCGGTCTGAGGCGGTTCCTGAGGGCGCGCCCGTTCCCGCAGATCCGGGTTGGCAGGGATCACCCCATAGTATTGCTCGGCCAGCGCGCGCACCTGTTCGGGGTCCACATCGCCGGACACGACCAAAGTGGCGTTGTTGGGCGCATAATAGGTCCGGTAGAACGCCAGCACATTTTCAAGCGACAGTTCTTCCACCTCGCGCCGCCAGCCGATCACCGGGCGGCCATAGGTGTGGTTGTAATACTGGATCGCATTCATTTGCTCGCCAAACAGGGCGCGCGGGTTGTTTTCCACCCGAGAGTTGCGCTCCTCAAGAACCACATCGCGTTCGGTTTGGATATTCTCGGGGGTCAGGCGCAGATTGACCATGCGGTCGGATTCCATGCGCATCATCAGTTCCAGCCGGTCGGCGGCGACACGTTGGAAATAGGCGGTGTAATCATAGCTGGTAAAGGCATTGTCGCGCCCGCCATTGGCGGCGACAGTGGCCGACAGTTCACCGGATTCCATGTTGTCGGTTGCCTTGAACATCAGATGTTCCAGCAAATGCGCCACACCGGACACCCCATGCGGCTCATCAGCCGATCCGTTGCGATACCAGATCATATGTTGCAGCACCGGCGCGCGGTGATCTTCCACCACGATCACCTGCATGCCGTTTTCAAGCTTGAAACTGGTCACCAGTTCTTTGTTCGACTGGGCAAATACCGGCAGCGCAGTTGCCAGCATGACACCTAGTATGGTGAGGGCGCGGATCATTCGATGTCCTTTCCGTATGGGCGCACGCACAGGGTGGTCCTGTCGGGCGTTCAGATTGTGCCTAACCTACGCACGGCGCGGTGGCATTCAACAGCACATGTCGGAAATGTGAGTTAGATCAGTTCTGTTCCGGTGGCGAACTTGGCGTCGGCAAACCAGCCCCACGGAAACGGCGCGATTCGGCGTAAGGGTCAAGGATCTGCTTGCGATAGGCCTGCGAATAGCGATCAACCGGGAACAGCTTGATACTGGACAGGCGGCCCTGACGATTGCGGAACTTGGCATCTTCGGCAGCGATCGTTGCGCGGGTGTTGGCCGGCACGCCATAGCGGCTGGCCTGTGCCACCAACGTCCCGTCCGAAGACGGCACCCCGGTCGATTCAATCGCAGAGGCACGCCCCCCCAAGGCAACAATCGCATCGGCGTTGGGGTTCTGGTCCACCAGATTCGTGCCACCGGGTGTCGGCGCGGGCAAAACTTCGTAATCCTTGGGGGCTGTTAGCGGCTTGCTTGGCAGAATCATGAATTCGTCCGGCCCAAGACTGGCCGACTCTATCTGACGCAACCCTTTGTTGGCGCATCCACCCAAGACCAGCGCCCCGGAAATTATGATCGCACCCAGCGGTATCCGCATGGCCACTCTCCTGCCTGTTTTGCACGCTTCTAGCGTATATTTTCACCCACGTCACGCGGCCTTTTTGCTGTTCTTGCCGCGATCAAAAAGTATCAGACCGGCCGCACCGGCAAAAATGAACACATCGGCGACGTTGAACACATAAGGGTTGTTGAATCCACAGCAGGACATGTTCAGAAAATCCTGCACATATCCAAACACCAGCCGGTCAAGGACATTGCCCAGCGCCCCGCCAATCATCAGCCCGGCCCCGATCTGCATGCCGACGGACCGCCTGTGCGAGCGCCGGATCCAGTATAGCAACGCCAGCACCACCAGCGTGGAAAACCCGATCAGCGCCCAGCGGGTCCAGTCGGCGCTGCCCCCCAGCAGACCAAAATTGATGCCCCGGTTTTCGCCATAGCGAAAGTTCAGGATCGGCGGCAGCACGTCGATTGACCGCAACTGGCCAAGGTTCATCACATGAACCACCAGATACTTGCTGACCTGATCAACCAGAGTGGCCCCGATGGCCGCTGCAATCAATATGCGCATTGCGCCCCCCCTAGTGCCGAAAATGACGCATGCCGGTGAACACCATCGCCAACCCGGCCTCGTCCGCAGCGGCAATCACTTCGTCGTCACGCATCGAGCCGCCGGGCTGGATAAGCGCGGTCGCCCCGGCCTCGGCCGCCGTAATCAACCCGTCGGCAAAGGGAAAAAACGCATCCGAGGCGACAACGCTGCCGATGGTCAGCGGTGCCGCAAGCCCCATGGCATCGGCCATGTCCTGCGCTTTGCGCGCGGCGATTCTGGTACTGTCGACGCGGCTCATCTGGCCGGCCCCGACACCGACGGTGGCCCCGTCTTTGACATAGATGATGGCGTTGGACTTGACGTGCTTGGCGACGGTCCAGGCAAACAGCAGGTCGGCCAGTTCGGCGCTGGTTGGCGCGCGCTTGGTGACCACCTTCAGATCATCAGCGGAAATATGCCCGTTGTCCTTGTCCTGCACCAGAAACCCGCCCGAAACCTGCCGGAAAATGCGCGCCGCCGCCATCGGGTCGGCCAACCCATCTGTGGTGAGCAAACGCAGGTTCTTCTTCTTGGCAAAAATACTCATTGCTTCCCGGTCTGCCCCGGGCGCGATCACCACTTCTGTGAATATCCCGACGATTTCCTGCGCGGTTTGTGCGTCCAGCACCTGATTAAGCGCGATGATCCCGCCAAAGGCGCTGGTGCGGTCACAATCAAAGGCGCGGGTATAGGCCTGTTTCAAAGTCGCCCCGGTGGCCACACCGCAGGGGTTGGCGTGCTTGATGATGGCACAGGCCGGGCCGTCCGAAGACGCAAATTCACTGACCAGTTCAAACGCGGCGTCGGTGTCGTTGATGTTGTTGTAACTCAGCTCTTTGCCCTGATGCTGGGTCGCATTGGCAACGCCGGGGCGCGATGATCCGTCAGTATAAAACGCCGCTTGCTGATGCGGATTTTCGCCATAGCGCAGGGTTTGTGCCAGCGTCCCGGCGAATGCTCGTCGGCGCGGGGCCTCCTCGCAATTTGCCGCCGCCATCCATGTGGACACAGCCGCGTCATAGGCGGCGGTGCGGGCATAGGCGACCTGAGACAGCTTGCGGCGGAATTTCGGGCAGGTGGTGCCGTTATGCTGATCCATATCCCCCAGCAACTTGTCGTAATCTTCCACATCCACCACCACAGTGACAAACGCGTGGTTCTTGGCCGCCGCGCGGATCATTGCCGGGCCGCCGATGTCGATATTCTCAATACAAGTGTCAAAATCCGCGCCCTTGGCCACGGTTTCCTCGAACGGGTACAGATTGACCACCAACAGATCAATCGCGCCAATCCCGTGTTCCTTCATCGCCGCCACATGTTCGTCATTGTCGCGCAGCGCCAGCAACCCGCCATGCACGCCCGGATGCAGCGTCTTGACGCGCCCATCCATCATTTCGGGAAAGCCCGTCACATCCGCCACATCGCGCACGTCCAACCCGGCCTCGCGCAGCGCCGCCGCCGAGCCTCCGGTGCTAAGCAGTTCGACCCCACGCGCGGCCAAGGCGCGGCCCAGATCAATCAACCCGGTCTTGTCGGAAACGGAAAGCAAGGCGCGGCGGATGGGGGGCAGGTCAGTCATAACGGGGCGATCTCCTGGCGGTCAGCCATCAAAGTCTATTTCATCCCGGTTCAGATCGCGGATGGCAATCGCAGTGTCCTGCGCCTTGCTTAGCGTCCACCGGATGCGGGTCGCATACTCCATTGCCCGCCCGGATAGAACGATCTGTTTTGTCGCGCGTGGCTTTAATCGGCCATTTTCCAGATAAACGCTTGGCTCCAATGACAATTCAAACTGGCCATCATGGCGAAACACCCAGATTTCCCCGCTTTTCTGGGCCATCGACACCGCCGCCCCGCCCAGATCAATGGCCGAATCCACGTCCGGATGCAGGTGCAGGCGAATGTCAAAGCTGATTCCGCCCAAGGTGTTGGCATCCATGGCCGCATCAAACCGTCGCTTGTCGGCGTCTTCCATCGCCAACAGCATGTCTTCGCCGGCCATGCCACGGCCATCAAACGCCAGTTCCAGCGTGCGCGCATGGGTCAGGCCAAACTTGCGGTTATACCCGTCATGGCCGCCCTGAAACCGCATCCCGTCGGTCATTTCCGACATTTCCACCGGCACATGGGTCGGCCCGTCAATCAACGTTTCCAACCCGGACCCGCGTACCGGTTCGCCCAAGGACGCGCTGGAATGCCCCGCGAGGCAAAGCGTCGAATGCGATGGCGTGGCCCGCCCCGCGCGGCGCCATTCCTGACCAAACGACGCACCGGACCCACAGTTGACGATCAAAGGCCGGCGCCCCGAGGTCAGTTCAAACGCCAGCGTTGAGGCGTGCGCGTTCCCCGACGCAGGACCTGCCGGCGGGGCGCTGGCGTCAACGATTACCGACGTGCGGCGTGCGGACAGCCGGGCGTACCCCATCGACAACCCCTTGGCGTGATGCGGTTTGACGTGGCTCGCGGCCAATGCGTGATCAAGACGCCCTTCCAATCCGCGCCCGCCACCATGAAACCGCGCCAATCCACCATCGGCGTGGCGCAGCACGCGCAAACTGGGGGCGATCCGTTCGATTGCGGCGGTATGCGCGGGCGGCGCACCGCGTCCGGCCTCGTGCAGTGCGGCGGCGGCCCATGTGAGAAGGGTAAACACCTCAAGCAACTCTTCGGGGTTTCGGGTCGGCAACCCACCCTGTTCATTAATCTGTGTGTCACATTCATGCGCCAGCGCGCGCACCGCCGGGTCGGCCAGATCTTCGCGCCCTTCTAGTGACAACCCGGCATAGATCAACCCGGTCAGCGCCTCGAACCGGGGCAGACCCGGGGCTGCCGCATGCCAGCGTTTACTTAAAAACCATGTCTGGCGGGTCAGGGCGGTGAAAAACGCATTGCTTGCCTCGCTGTCTTGTCCGCGCAGCAGGAATATCGCGTGGTTGATCCAGCGGATCACCCGCCGTCCCGTCAGGTCCGGCGACCAGCCCGGCCCCTGCCCGGCCCCATAGGTTTTGACCCAGCCCTTTAGCCAGTCCTGCGCCTTGCCACGCGCCGCCGCGTCGCCCACTGCGGCCAGATCATCCAGCCAGCCAAACCCGTGACGGTCGGCGTCAAATGCGTCGTCGGGGGCGTTGATCTCCCACAGGTCCATTCCTGGCACATCGACCAGATACCCGGCAAACAACAAGTTGCCCGCGACCAGCTGCCGCCCACGGGCAAAACTGCCGATTGAGCGTGGCTCTGGCTGGGACACAAACCCCGTCGCGGGGTTTTGCCGACGGCTAAGCCGGGCATAGAAACGATTTAGAAACCGGGCTTTCCGGCCTGTGAAAGTGTCGGAACGGGACATATGCTCTGCCTTGTTACGCTCTTTGGCGTTTGCGCGACCTTAGCCTGCCCGGGCGGGTAAGTCACCGATGAAACGCAGTTCAGGCGGCTTTGCGTAGGCAGGCGATGTAAAACCCGTCCAGTCCGCCCAGTTCAGGCCAGAAATCAGGGCGCAGTCGCAAGCCACCTTCCTCGGTGATCCAGCCCGGATCGACCCCCAGAAGCGACAGGGCCGCGCGGTCCACGGACATGTCGGGAAAGGCCGTCAAAGCCTGATCAATCTGCACTTCGCCTTCGTCCGGCAACAGCGAACAGGTGCAAAACACCATGCGCCCGCCGGGTTTCAACAGCCCCCACGCGTGGGCCAGCATCTGCGCCTGCAAGTCGATCAACGCGCCAAATTCCGACCCGTCCTTGGCGTGGGGCAGGTCCGGGTGGCGCCGGATGGTGCCGGTGGCCGAACACGGGGCGTCCAGCAGGATCGCGTCGTACGATCCCTGATGTTCCAGCGCGTCGCCAACCACCATGTCAGCCTGTAACCCGGTCCTTTGCAGGTTCTCAGCCACCCGTTTCATCCGCGACGCCGAGACATCCAATGCCGTCACCTGCGCGCCACTGGCGGCAATCTGCAAGGTTTTGCCGCCGGGCGCGGCGCATAGATCAAGGATAGTCTCGCCCGTCGCCGGGGCCAGAACCCGGACCGGCAAGGCGGCGGCAGCATCCTGAATCCACCACTCACCCTTGTCATAGCCCGGCAATGCCGACACCTGCCCCGGCAAGGCCAGCCGGTAACTGCCGGTTGGCAATTCCTGCGCCGCCAAATCGGTCATATCGACACCGGGCTTGGCAGTAATGTCCAAAGGCGCGCCAGCGAAATGTGCGCCCTCCATCGCCGTCACGGCTTCGCCGCCCCAAGCCTGAACCAACGGTTGGCGCAGCCACTTTGGCAGGCGTGGGGCGCGCAGCGCATCCCAAGCCGCTGGCCCGTCTGCCGCGATCTTGCGCAGGACGGCATTCACCAGCCCCTTGATCTTGTTGTGCCTTTTGTGACTGGCGGTGATCTGAACCATCGCGTTGACCACCCCATGCGCCGCCGCCCCGTGGCACAGTTCAACCGTGCCCAGCCGCAAGGTATTGCGCACCGTCAGCGGTGGTGCCTTGCGCAGGTGTTTTTGCAACAACCGGTCGGCGCGTTCCAACCCGCGCAGGGTCTCGGTGGCCAGACGTTGCGCCCGTGCGCGTTCATCGGCGGGCAAGTGATCCAACACCCCGGCCCCCAGACATTCCGACATCAGCCGCCCCTCACCCAACACCTGATCCAGCAGATAGATGGCGCTTCGTCTTGCTTGCATTCCCGCATCGCTCATTGGGGGTGGCTCCTGAATATCATTGCGGCTTGTCCGGACAGAGGTGGGCATATATCACGTGGCAAGCAATAGGAAACCCGGCATGAACGAAACCGACATCCCAGCCGATCTGCCAGCCGCCGCGAAACGCGCGTTGGCCGAAGCCGAGGAACGCCGCAAGGCCGACAAACAGAAATCCCCCCCAAAGGAACTTGGCGGGCGTGACGGGCCGGACCCGGTACGCTTTGGCGATTGGGAGAAAAAGGGCATCGCCGTCGATTTCTGACGGGCCTAAACCGGCAGCGCCGTTGTCTTGAACACGGTCCTTAGCGCAAACGAGCTTTGCATCTGCGACACGCCGGGCAGGCGCGCCAGATACTGGCGGTGAATGCGGGCAAAATCCTCGGTATTTTCGGCCACGACCTTTAGCAGGTAATCCGCAGACCCGGCCATCAGATGACACTCTAACACATCGGGAATACGGGCCACGGCCTTTTCGAACGCGTCCAGAACCTCGTCGGCCTGCCCTTGCAGGGTGATCTCGACAAACACGGTCGTCGGCACCTCCAGCTTGCGGGCATTCAGCAACGCAACATAGCCATTGATATAGCCGTCAGTCTCAAGCCGTTGCACCCGGCGATGGCAGGCGGATTGCGACAGGTTAACCTTGTCCGACAGGTCCGCATTGGACATTCGCCCGCTGATTTGCAGGGCTGACAGAATCCGACGGTCTGTTGCATCAAGGGCCATTCGCGCACATCCTTTGCTGGTTTTGGCAATTTATTCGAAGGGTCTTCGAATATTACCCTGTTTCCCCGGCAAAGATATCACAGATATTGCAACGGTGTCTGCCTATATATTGGGCAGATTAAGAACAATGTGACCAAAAGGATTCGAACATGAAAATCGGCTGCCCCAAAGAAATCAAACCGCAGGAATTCCGCGTCGGCATGACGCCAAATGCCGCGCAAGAGGCGATCAACCACGGCCACGAGGTGATCATCGAAACCATGGCCGGTGCCGGGTCGGGGTTTGACGACGCGGCCTATGTCGCCGCCGGAGCCACCATCCTGCAAACCGCGCCGGAAATCTTTGCCGCCGCCGACATGATCGTCAAGGTCAAGGAGCCACAGGCAGGCGAACGCAAGATGCTGCGCGAAGGCCAGATCCTGTTCACCTACCTGCACCTTGCCCCCGATCCCGATCAGACCAACGACCTGCTGGCATCGGGCTGTACCGCAATCGCCTATGAAACCGTGACCGACCGCAACGGAGGCCTGCCCCTGTTGGCCCCGATGTCCGAAGTCGCCGGCAAGCTGGCCCCGCAAGTGGGATCATGGACCCTGCAAAAGGCCAATGGCGGGCGCGGTGTGTTGATGGGCGGCGTGCCCGGTGTTGGCCCGGCCAAGGTCGTGGTGATCGGCGGCGGCGTGGTCGGCACCCACGCGGCCCGCGTCGCCGCTGGCATGGGCGCGGATGTGACGGTTCTGGACCGATCGCTGCCGCGCATGCGCTATCTGGACGATGCGTTTGGCGGGGTGTTCCGCACTGGCTTTGCCTCTGCCGGCTATACGGCGGAACTGGTGGAACAGGCCGACATGGTTGTCGGGGCCGTGTTGGTCCCCGGTGCCGCCGCGCCAAAACTGCTGTCGCGCGCGCAACTGTCGGACATGAAGCCCGGCGCGGTTCTTGTCGATGTGGCGATTGATCAGGGCGGATGTTTTGAAACCTCGCACGCGACCACCCATCAGGACCCGATCTATGAGGTGGACGGCATCATGCACTATTGCGTCGCCAACATGCCCGGAGCGGTTGCCCGCACGGCGACCATCGCCCTTGGCAATGCCACCATGCCGTTCCTTCTTGCGCTGGCCGACAAGGGGTGGAAACAGGCGTGCCGTGACGATGAACACCTGTTGAATGGCCTGAACGTGCATGCGGGACAGTTGACCTATTATGCGGTTGGCAAGGCCCTTGGCATCGATGTTGTATCACCGCAACTGATGATCAAAAGCTAAAGACCTACGTCGCTTGCCGGTGCCCTTCAAACAGGTGCCGCGAGCGACGTAAGCGGCCCGTGGTAAAGTCCACAAAGGACCGGATACGCGGAACATTACGCAGGTCGGTATGGGTCAACACCCATACCGGCGCATAGTCAAAAGTCGGCAGGCCCGGCACCCGTTGCAGGGCGGGGTCGGTCTCGCCCAGAATACAAGCCATGCGCGTGGCCCCGATCCCGGATCGCACAGCCCCCACCGCCGCCATCATGTCATCCACCGTCAGGCGTGCCCGCAGATTTGGCCGGATATCGGTGATCTCGCGCGGTGGTCCGGGCCAATGCGCGAACCGGATCCAGTCCAGCGGCTCGTCCCCGCCCAGATCGCGGGCTATGACCGAAGGCGTGGCATAGACCGCCGCCCTCTGTTTGGTGACAACCTGCCCGACAAGGGTCGGTGATGGCTTGGACGAAATCCGAAAGGCCACATCCGCCTCGCGTTGTGCCAGATTGACGATATTGTTGGTTGCCAGAATATTCAGATCAACCCCCGGATATTCGGTAATGAATTCGGCCAGAACCGGTGCCAGAACCCGTTCGATCATCAACTGCGGGGCCGTGACCGTCAATCGCCCCGAGATATCCACGTCGCGCGCGCCGATCAGACGGTCAAGCCGGGCCTCTGAGTGCTCCATCGCTTCGGCGGCGCGCACCGCATCCTGCCCGGCTTCGGTCACAACATATCCGCTGGCCAGCCGGTCAAACAGCCGCGCACCCAAGGCAGTTTCAGCCGAGGTTATCCGCCGCGCCACGGTAGCGTGATTGACGCCCAACACCCGCGCCGCACCGCTGATCCCACCTTGACGTGCCGTTTCCAGAACGTGGCGTAAGTCGCTCCAATCCAACATGGCCCGATAATATACGCACAAGTATAGCGCATCAATGATCGTTTTCATCCCCCCCTGCGTGGGTCAAATTCACAGCACAACCAAAAGGAATACCCCAATGACCGCCTATGCCCTTGTGACAATACATCTGGAAGACCGCGAAGCATTCGCCCGCTATCGCACCCTAGCCGGCCCAGCCCTGCACAAACATCAGGCCAAGCCGCTTTCGGTTTCATCCGACGCACAGATCATCGAAGGCGACGGCCCCGCCCCCGATGTTACTGTCATCCTTGAATTTCCCGACCGCGATCATGCGCTGGCATGGATCAACGACAAGGATATTGCAGACGTTCACGCCACCCGCCGGGCCAGCGGGCGTTCGCAAATCATACTTATGTGATCAGTGGCCCCGCCGCCACGGCAGGGCCATATCCAGTTCCGGCTTTACGACTTGACCAGTGAGTCGCGGATTTCGGTCAGCAGGTCGATTTCGGTTGGCCCGGCTGGGGCGGCCTCGACGGCTTCTTCTTCCTTGGCGGCGGCGTCCTTGGCCTTGTTGACCACCTTCACCAGCATGAACACCACCCAGGCGATGATCAGAAAGTTGATCACGGCCATCGCAAACGCCCCATAGGCAAACACCCCGGCACCGGCCTCGCGGGCGGCACTCAGGGATGAATAGGTGGTGCCATCCCCGCCCAGAATGATGAACTTGTTGGTGAAATCGACCCCGCCGGTGAACAGCCCGATGAGCGGATTGATCAGGTCGGCCACCATGGATTTCACAATCGCGGTAAAGGCCGCGCCGATGATGATCCCTACGGCCATGTCCATGACATTGCCCTTGGCGATAAAGCCCTTGAACTCTTTAAGCATTTGATTGAACCTTTTCCTGCCCTGTTGTGTTTTGGTTTAAGGAGCCTTCAGAATACACCCTGACCCCTGAATTCAAAGCGCCGTAACCCAGCCTGACCTGATCAGGCCCAAGGAGACCTCATGATTGATCCCAAGAAGTTCCCGATTGCCCGGAAATGGCCTGCCAAGAACCCGGAAATCCTTCAGCTGTATTCGTTCCCGACCCCCAATGGCGTCAAAGCCTCGATCATGCTTGAGGAAATCGGCCTGCCCTACGAGGCGCACACGGTCACCCTGTCGGATGCGGACGTCAAAAGCCCCGAGTTCCTGTCCCTGAACCCCAACAACAAGATCCCGGCGATCATTGATCCCGATGGGCCGGACGGCGCACCACTATGCCTGTTCGAAAGCGGGGCGATCCTGATCTATCTGGCCGAGAAATCCGGCAAGTTTCTGGGGTCGAACATGACGGAACGCATGCACATCATCCAATGGCTGATGTTCCAGATGGGCGGCGTCGGCCCGATGTTCGGGCAGCTTGGGTTCTTCTACAAATTCGCCGGCAAGGAAATCGAAGACCCCCGCCCACGCGATCGCTATATCAACGAAACCAGACGTTTGATGGCCGTGCTGGAAAAGCAACTTGAAGGGCGAGACTGGATCGCCGGCGATTATTCCATTGCCGACATCGCCATCGCGCCATGGCTGCGGGCGCTGGATTTCTATGAAGCGATGGAAACGCTGGAATGGGACAATCACCCAAATCTGGACGCCTATCTTGACCGGTTTGTGCAACGTCCTGCGGTGAAAAAAGGACTGGTCACGCCACCGCGCAGCTAATTGCACCCGGCCAACGACGACCCTCAATACAAAAAAACCCGACCTCACGAGGCCGGGTTTTTTAATCTGTAGGGTGGGTGAAACCCACGCTTAGTGCAGCTTGACCTCAACCTCGGCGATTGCCTCGTCGATCATCTTGTTACCCTTGGCGGCCGTCATCTGCTTGGCCATGATCTGACCTGCGGCGGCAACGGCGATGGTGATCGCCTGATCGCGAACTTCCTTGATGGCCGAAGCCTGCGCGGACGCGATTTGCTCTTGCGCGGCAGCCAGCCGGCGGACAATCGACTTTTGCAACTCTTCGCGGGCCTGCTCAGCGGCCAGATTGGCATCCTCGCGGGCGGCGGCGACGATGCGGTCAGCCTGTTCCTGCACTTCTTTCTGCTTGCGCTCGTAAGAGGCCAGAATGGTCTGGGCGTCTTCACGCAGGGCGCGCGCTTCGTCCAGTTCAGCCTGAATGCCGTCGGCACGTTTATCCAGAATGCCACCGATCATACCGGGGACTTTCAGCCGGAAAATGACGCCAACAAACAGCAGGAATGCCAGCAGCACGATAAAGTTGGTGTTGCCCAACGAAATGAACGCACCCGGAGCAGCCAGCGCAGGGCCGGCGGCACCAAGAGTCAGGATAAGGCCGGTTAAGAAACGCTTCATGTCTTATCCTTTCATCCGGGCGGAAACTGCGGAAGCCACGGATTTGGCGTCGGATTTACCGCCCAGTACCGTAACGATTTCGGATGCCGTGTCGTTGGCAACCTCTTGGACTGCCTGCAACGCGCTTGCGCGAATTTCGGCAATTGCCTTTTCGCCTTCGGCGGCCTTTGCGGCAATCTCGGCGTCCGCCTTGGCGATTGCGTCGTTCAGGTCACCCTGAATTTCCGCCCGCGCCTGTGCGGCAATATCAAGGGCTGCGGACCGGGCATCGGCCAGCGCCTTGTTATAGACGTCCTCGGCCTCAAGAGCCTTAGCCTTGAGGTCTTCGGCAGCCGCGATGTCATTGGTGATCGTGCCCTGACGTTCCGCCAGAATCGACCCGATCCGTGGCAGTGCCACGCGCGACAGAACGAGGTAGATTACGACAAGCGTAACCACCAGCCAGAAAATCTGGTTGGGAAAGGTCGTGAAGTCCAGCTGTGGCATGCCGGGCGCTGCTTCTGCACCGGGGGCATTGTGGCTGGACGTGGCAACGGCCTCGACCACTTCGTGGGTATCAGTTGCCATGTCGTCCTCCTGATGGAACTTAGCCTACAACGGGGGCGCACGATGTACGCACACCCCCGAGCGTAAGGATGAAGATTCCGCTAAGGCTTAGACGGCAAACATCAGCAGAAGCGCGATGAGGAACGAGAAGATCCCCAGGGCTTCCGAGAACGCGATACCGATGAACATGGTGGCTGTCTGACCAGCAGCAGCAGAGGGGTTGCGCAGGGCACCAGACAGGTAGTTGCCGACCACGAGGCCCACACCGACGGCCGCGCCGCCCATACCTGTACTTGCCAGACCAGCGCCAATATAGGCCCCCATTTGTACGACGTCACCTTCCATGATATTTCTCCTTACATTGGAATTGTGTGTTGTTTCGTAGGGTGGGTGAAACCCACCATCGTTAGTGATGCGGATGCAGTGCGTCCTTGAGATACACGCATGTCAGAATGGCAAATACATAGGCCTGAATGAACGACACCAGCACTTCAAGCGCATAAATCGCCGAGATTGCCGCAATCGAAACCGGCGCGATCAGAGTGATCGCCGCGAAGGCCGCGAAAACCTTGATCACCGCGTGTCCGGCCATCATGTTGCCCGCCAAACGAATGGAGTGGCTTACCGGGCGGACAAAGTAGGAAATCACTTCGATCAGCGCCAGGATCGGGCGCAGGATCAGCGGTGCCTGCCGGATCCAGAAGATATTGAGGAAACCAAAGCCGTTCAGGTAGAACCCAAGGATCGTTACCGTCAGGAACACCGCCATCGCCAGGATCGCGGTCACCGCAATCTGGCTGGTTGTGGTGTAAGACATCGGCAGCAAGCCAAGGAAGTTGGCGGTGACGATGAACATGAACAGCGTCATGATATAGGGAAAATACTTGACCCCATCCTTGCCAGCGACGTCCTCTACCATCTTGTAGATAAAGCCATAGGCCAGTTCGGCAATCGACTGCATACGGGACGGCACGATCGCGCGCTTGGACGTGGCGACCACCAGTATGACCACAACGGCCAGGATCGAAAGCCCCATCCACAACGTGGCATTGGACGGCGTGTACCAGGCCAGATGCTCTGCGCCGAACAGCGGCTTGACTTCAAACTGCGCCATCGGATGGAAAGCCAGTTCGCCGCCCTTGTTGATAAACGCCGCGAAGACGAAAAGCGCTGCGGCTATCGCAAAAATCACCATTGCAACCATGTTGCTACCCCGTGTCATCTTTGTCGGCCTGTTCGGCCAGTTTCGTCTCCTGGATCTCGCGCGCGCTTTTCAGCATCGTTCTGATGCCCGCGGCCATACCCAGCAATGTAAACAGTATCAGAAAGATCGGGAGCGTCCCGAACAGGCTGTCCAGCCCGTATCCGATACCAAAGCCGATCCCCAGACCGACCACCAGTTCTATCACCATGCGCCAGGCCAGATGGGCCTGAGAATAGTGTTCGTCGTTATGGGACTTCACCGGTTTATCTGGTTTGGCCGCCGCGATCCGCGCCTCAAGCTGCGACATGCGCTGCTTATGGTCGTCATCACTCACGGCTAAAACCCCTGTGAAATCCCTCACGTCTTGTTGCGTTGGTGCTAAGGGGCGCAAGGGGCAGAGTCAATCGCCAGAGAGGTGCCGGGATTTTCTGGTCAAGCCATTGTTTTTTGAGTATTTATTACAAGAAGAAGCTGGGGGCTGTTTTCGTATCAGCCGTGTTGTGGGTGGAATTCCGGGGAAATCCACATTCAACCAGATGGTTGATTGTCCGGGCCCGGCGTTGTCCGTAACGTTTTGCTGTTTTCCAGTATCCAGTCCTGAAACACCCGCACCGCTTTGCGCCGTGACGCGCCGTCTGCCAGCAACAGATAGTAGCCGCCTTCCTGAAATCCGATATCAAAGCAGCGGGCCAGATTGCCGGCCGCAACGTCGCGCGCGGTCACTTCGGAGGAACACAGGATTACCCCCTGTCCGTTGAGCGCCGTTTCAAGCGCCAGATTCGCGTTCATACGCCAGGGTGGAGCCGGCACGTCGTTGGGGTCGACCCCACCCGCCATTTGGAACCAACGCCCCCAGGTGTCGCTGTTGCGGTCTTTCAGCAATCGGTAATTCAACAGCTGGGCGGGCGATTTCAGAGGACAGGGGATCAGTTTGGGCGACGCATAGGGGTAGACCCATGTGTCACTTATCAGCGTCGCGGGTCGGTCCGGCACACCGGAGTTGAAGAACCGGATCGCCATGTCCGTTGCATACCGCGTGACATCGGCGAGGTCTGACGACGCCTCTAGCCGGATTTCGATGTCCGGGTGGCGGGAATTGAACGCGCCCAACGCCGGGATCAGCCATTTGACCGCAAATACTGGTTCGCAGTTCAGTATGATCACCCCTGCCGGGCGTTCCTGAAGCGCATCGCTTGCCTCGGCGATGGCGTCAAACACCGGGGTCAGGTGCGAAAGATATGCGGCCCCATCCCGGGTCAGTTCTAGTCCACGGGGAAGATCGCGGAACAGATGCGCCTTTAGCCGGTGTTCCAGTCCGCGCACGTGGCGACTGATAGAGGAATGGCTGACGCCCAGTTCTTTGGCGGCGCGCGAAAAGCTTTGATGTCGTCCGGCGGCCTCGAAGGCGCGCAGGGCATTTAGGGGGGGAAGGTTTCGGGCCATGGGGTTTGTGTGCCTTTTTCGCACACATCCTGTCAAGCAATTGAAATTGTGGATGGGGGGATAATGGCGCATATTTTGGCTTAGTTTCAAAGATATATGGTGCCTATATGGCTGACACTCAATTAGATGCGCCTCAGTGCGTCCGGCAGACCTGTGTTCAATCAACACTGGTTGCGAGGTTCCGGTCATTGCTTGGTGATCTGTGGCGTGGTCGCAAAGGCAAACACGTCAAACAGCTTAGCGATCATCTGGCGCGCGATATTGGCATCAGCCCGGCCCGGATGGAACGGCACCGCATGGTCTGGCCGTCGGAGTCGCCTGACCGCTCCCGGTTTTGAGGTCCTTTCCCTTATGGGCCGTTGGCTTTATGAGACAGGACCATGCAACCACTGCTTGATAACGTTTTTGCCGCCTTGGCCGACCCGACCCGCCGGGCGATCCTGACTATGCTGCTTGAGGATGACATGGCCGTGACGGATGTGGCGGAGCCGTTTCAGATGTCGCTGGCGGCGATATCAAAGCACCTCGGCGTTCTCAGCCGGGCCGGATTGATTACCCAAGAGAAACGAGGCCGGGTCAAGTGGTGCAAGCTTGAACCAGACGCCATGCGTGCGGCTTCGGTGTGGATGCAGGGGTTTGGCCTGTTCGAGCCGGTCAATCTGGACGCGTTCGAGCGGTTTCTGGAGGGTGAGTTGGGTCCGTCCGAGTAACGGCATCATCGCGCAAAAGCATCACCAGCGCTACCACTGTCAGGACAATCCCACCCAGCACCAGCCCACGCGGCGCGCCATTGCCCAGCGCGATTTCCCACAGGATCACCCAGGATGGCGTCAGATAGGTATAGGCCATCACCTTGCCCGACGGCAGGCGCAGGGTGGCGAATTGCAGCAGAACGAAGGTGGCAGAGCTGGCGAACAGTGAGATGTAGATCAATGTGATCCAGACGATTGGCGGCAAGGCCATCCAGTCCGTAGCCAGCAGATCATCCCAGCCGTAGATCAGCAGCACGGCAAAGCCCGCGACCAGCATACCAAAGGTGAATTCGACCGCGCGTTCGCCCCGGTTCAGGCGGCGCACCATTGGTGTATAAAGCGCATGGGCCACGCAGCCCCAGAAATAGATCATCTCGCCCGGGCCGATCTGAAAGGCCATCAGTGCGGCCCAGTCGGCGCGAAAGATCACCCACATCGCGCCGGTCGCGCCGATGGCAAGTGCCGCCGCCATGTGCGGCGTGGTGATCTGGCGTAGTAGCAGCCAGCCGAACCCCGCGCTCATCACCGGGACCATGGTGAACACAGCCGCCGCACTGATCGGGGCCGCGGTTTTCAGCCCTTCGAACATCAACACAAAGTACCCGGCAAACAGTCCGCCCAGCACCAGATACCGCCACGGCGCGCGAAAAGTTCCGGCGCTGAACCCACCCGTGGCCATTACTGCCGCGCCAATCACCACCGAAGCGATAGCAAAACGCGCCGCATTCAGGGCCGCCGGGGCGATTTCATTGGCCGCCATCGAGCCTAGCGAAAACGACCCCGCCACGAGGGCCGAAAACAGCAGCATTGCCAGATGGCCGCGCAGCTTTGGGCTGGCAGGCAGGTTCAAAGCACCCAATCCTGAGAGCTTTCCTTGAGGTATTTGAGGAAACTCTGCACCTTATTAGTACGATGCAGATCCACATGGGTGACCAGCCAAGACCGCGCGGTCCAGTCCGGCAAAGGGTCCATGACCTGCACCAGATCCGGGTGCTGCTGCACCAGACATTCGGGCACGAAACCAATGCCGGCCCCGGCCAGAATCGCCTGCTCCATGGTGCCCGGGTCAATGGCGCGAAAGCGGATCGCCTCGGGGGGGACGGTATCGCTTAGCCATTTCAGAAACGGCGCGCGGGCGTTTGGGTTGTCGTGCCCGACAAAGTGGTGTTTGCCAAAATCTTCCGGCCCCTTGGGCAATCCGTGGCGTTTCACATAGTCCTTATGCGCGTAAAGCCCGGTACGCTGTTGCACAAACGGTTGCACCACATTGTCAGGCTGGTTGGGCACCGCGCCCGCGCGCACCGCCACATGCGCCTCGCCATACTCCAGCCGGAACAGGCGGTCGCCGGTCAGATAGCGCACGATCAGTCCCGGGTGCATCTGTTGAAACCGCATCAGGACCGGGGCCATGAACGGGGCCAGCGACGCCAGCGACGTCACCACCAGTTCGCCGGTCACATCATCGCCCTGCCCTTTCAGGCGCCCCACCAACTGGCTGAACTGATCATCGGTCGCCTGCGCCACCATCAACAGGTCGGCCCCCGCTTCGGTCGGGGTATAGCCGCGCGCGTGACGTTGGAAAAGCTTGACCCCAAGGCGCGCCTCTATCGAATCAATGTGGCGGATGACCGTCGCGTGATGCACCCCCAGCACTTCGGCGGCCCCGCTGACCGTGCCGGCCCGGGCCACCTGATAAGCGGTGCGCACTTCGTCCCAGTTTTCCATCTTTGACCACTCCGGTTATGTGCATTATTCCACAGTACCTGTTTAGATATCCATGTTGCGTTCGAAATTGCAATGGTCATTTTAAACCTACCAATCAGCAAGTTCACCCAAGGAGACCCGCCAATGACCTCGACCATTTTACACATCGACGCATCTGCCCGCCGTGAAAACTCTGTCACCCGATCCCTGACCGCGCAGATCATAAGCCACCTTGAGGCCGGGCAAATCATCCGCCGCGATCTGGCCGATCCGCTGCCGCTGATCACCGAGGACTGGATCGGTGCCAACTTCACGCCAGCCGACCAGCGCGACGACCAACAACTGGACGTGCTAAACCTGTCCAACCAACTGGTCGATGAGATTTCCCGCGCCGACACGCTGGTGATTGGCCTGCCGATCTACAACTTTTCGATCCCCGCCAGTTTTAAGGCATGGATCGACCTTGTCGCGCGGGTGGGCCTGTCGTTCCAGTACACAGAGAATGGCCCCAAAGGGTTGCTGAACGGCAAACGTGCGGTCATTGCCTTCGCCTCTGGTGGCACAAAAATCGGCTCTGACCTGGATTTTTCTTCGGCTTATGTGCGCCACGTACTGGGTTTTATCGGCATCAGCGACGTTACCTTTGTCACGGCGGAAGCCATGGCCAGTGACCCAAAGGCCGCGCTTGCCTCTACGTCCGGCAAGACTTCGGGCCTCGCCGCCTGATACCGCTTTGACGCACAAGTGGGCGGGGCCTATGGTCCTGCCCATGAAAGTAACCCGCGATACGCCCGACCAGTTGATAATCGCCAATTCCCCTTGGCTGATCGGCCTGATGCTGATCATTTTCATCCTTATATTCGTCGGTGCCGGCCTGCTTGTGATGACAGAAGAGTTCTGGATCGGGCTGTTGTTTGCCGGCTTTGGCGGCGGTATCGGCCTTGGGGCCTTTGTCGCCTTTGTTAGCCGGGTTCAACTGATCCTTGACCGCCCCACAAACAGCGTCACTCTGCGCGCCCGGTCGCTGTTTGGCTTTAGCGAAGTGCGCCATGCTCTTTCTGACCTCACGCGCGCCGAACTCGACAGTACGACGGAGTCCAAGGGCGGAACACTCTACCGGCCCGCCCTGGTCCTGACCGGCGGGATGAGCGCGGGCACCCATCCGATCCTCAACGCCTATACCAATGGCACCAGCCCGCAGCGCATGGTCGCGGCGATCAACACATGGCTTGAGGCCAGCCCGTCTTGACTCAGCCCCCCAAACCCCCTACCTGACCCGAACATCCCCGGAAGCGTCAAACCTTCCGGTCCCGGCATTGTCGGGATCGCCCCCCACCAGCGTGTTACGCCCGTGGGGGCATTTGTGCATTTGAAACCGAAAGGCCACGGCCCATGTTTGAAAATCTGTCCGAACGCCTTTCCAGCGTCTTTGACCGGCTCACCAAACAGGGTGCCTTGTCAGATGACGACGTCAAAACCGCCCTGCGCGAAGTGCGCGTGGCCCTGCTTGAGGCCGACGTGTCCCTGCCGGTGGTACGCGATTTCGTGCGTCGGGTGCAGGAACAGGCCACCGGACAGGCGGTCACCAAATCCATCACCCCGGGCCAGCAAGTGGTCAAGATCGTCCACGACACCCTGATCGACACATTGCGTGGCGACGGTGACCCCGGCGCGCTGAAGATCGACAACCCGCCGGCACCGATCCTGATGGTCGGCCTTCAGGGGTCAGGTAAAACAACGACCACAGCCAAACTGGCCAAACGGCTCAAGGATCGCGAAGGCAAGCGGGTCCTGATGGCCTCGCTTGACACCAACCGACCGGCGGCGATGGAACAACTCGCCATCCTGGGACAGCAGATCGGCGTCGATACCCTGCCAATCGTCAAGGGCGAAGACCCGGTGGCGATTGCGCGGCGTGCCAAAACCCAGGCCTCGCTTGGTGGCTACGACGTCTACATGCTGGACACGGCGGGGCGCCTGCATATCGACGCCGAACTGATCCAACAGGCGGCGGACGTGCGCGACGTGGCCAACCCGCGTGAAACCCTGCTGGTGGTCGATGGCCTGACCGGTCAGGACGCGGTCAACGTGGCGGCCGAATTCGACGACAAGATCGGCGTCACCGGCGTAGTGCTGACCCGTATGGACGGCGACGGACGCGGCGGCGCGGCCCTGTCGATGCGCGCGGTCACCGGCAAACCGATCCGCTTTGTGGGCCTCGGCGAGAAAATGGACGCGCTCGAAACGTTCGAGCCTGACCGCATCGCTGGCCGTATCCTCGGCATGGGCGACATCGTTGCCCTCGTTGAAAAGGCGCAGGAAACCATCGAGGCCGAACAGGCCGAAAAGATGATGCGCCGCATGGCCAAGGGTCAGTTCAACATGAACGACCTGAAAATGCAGCTGGAACAGATGATCAAGATGGGCGGCATGCAAGGCATGATGGGCATGTTGCCCGGCATGGGCAAAATGGCCAAACAGGCGGAAAAGGCCGGCATCGACGACAATATCCTCAGCCGCCAGATCGCCCTGATCCAATCCATGACCAAACGCGAACGCGCCAACCCCAAACTGCTGCAAGCCTCACGCAAGAAACGCATCGCCCGTGGTGCCGGGATGGAGGTCTCTGACCTCAACAAACTGCTAAAAATGCACCGCCAGATGGGCGACATGATGAAGAAAATGGGCAAAGGCGGCATGCTGAAACAAGCCCTCAAAGGCATGTTCGGCGGCAAAGGTCCGGGTGGCGGCATGCCCGCCGACATGGACCCAAAGGCACTGGAAGCCGTGGCCAAGCAAATGGGCGGCAAACTCCCGGGCGGCCTGCCGGGCCTCGGCGGCGGCGCGGCCCTCCCCCCCGGCCTGTCCGGCTTTGGCAAAAAGAAATGACCCACCCAATGCCCCCGGCTTCTTCTTGTTCTAAATACTCACCTTGCAACACCGCCGCGTGCGCAACGCCAGCAATTGCCCACCACATTTGGGGGACCCTCAGTTGATGCAAATCCCCACCCTCACCACACAGCGCTTAACCCTGCGCGGCCTCACCAACGACGATTTCCCGACAATCGCCGATTTCTACGCCTCCGAGCGGTCCAAACACGTGGGCGGCCCCGCCACCAAAGAACAATCATGGCGCATGCTGGCCGCAGAACTCGGCCACTGGTCCTTGCGTGGCTATGGCCGCTGGGCCGTGGACGAAACCGCCACCGGTAGTTTTGTCGGCGTCATCGGCCCCTGGAACCCACTGGGCTGGCCCGAACCGGAAATCGGCTGGGACCTGATGAACGGGCACGAAGGCAAAGGCTTTGCCACCGAGGCCGCCAAAGCCGCCCTCGAATACGTCTATGAGGTCCTTGGCTGGACCACGGCAATCAGCCTTGTCTCCCCCCCCAACGACGGCTCGCGCAAGGTTGCCCAGCGCATGGGCGCAACCAAAGACGGCATGTTTGCCCATGAACGCCACGGCACGCTGGAAATCTGGCGCCACCTGTCACCCGACGCCCTCAGTAGCGGCGGGATCGAGGCCTACGCATGACCGCGCTCGCCATCCCCACCATTGAAACCAAGCGCCTGATCCTGCGTGGCCCCACGCCGCAGGATTACCCGGATTTCAAAGCCACCTTTACCAGCTATCGCGCCCGGTTCATGGGCGGGCCGCTGAACGCCTATGAATCGTGGATGCTGTATGCCGCCGAAATCGGCCACTGGAACATCCGGGGCTATGGCATGTGGATGATCCACGACAAGATCACCGACGAGACCTATGGCATGGCCGGCGGCTGGATGCCGGCGAAATGGCCGGAACGTGAAATCGCCTGGGTGATCTGGCCCGACGCCGCCGGGCGCGGCATCGCCCTTGAAGCCACCCACGCCGCGCGCTGCCATTTCTACCGCGAATCAGGCTGGGAAACCGCCGTCAGCTATATCGACCCCAAGAATCTGGCCTCGATCCGCCTTGCCGAACGTCTGGGCGCAACCAAGGACAAATCAGCCGCCACCATCGACGGCAATGATGCGGTATACCGCCACCCCACGCCCGCGCAACTGGACGGAACCCAGTTACAACACGGCATCGAAATGGAAATCAGCCACTACGCCGACCCAAAGTTCAAACCGAAAGGATGGGCCATTGACTGATCGCAAACCAAACGCCGCCAGCCGCGCCGCAACCCTGCTGAAAGAGCACCGCCATAGCATCGACCGCCTTGACGCCATCCTCGTCTATACTCTGGGCGAACGGTTCAAGCACACGCAGGCGGTTGGTGCCCTCAAAGCCGAACACGACCTTCCCCCGTCCGATCCAACCCGCGAAGCGCAGCAGATCGCACGACTAGAAGACCTGGCAAATCAGGCCAATCTTGACCCTGAGTTCGCCAAAAGCTTTCTGAACTTCATCATTCAGGAAGTGATCCAGCACCACAAGAAATACCAATGAAACCAACGTAGGATGGGTTTTTAACCCATCTTTCCCAAGCCATTTATCAGGAGACTTAAACCAATGGCCATGAAAATCAGACTTGCCCGTGGCGGCAGCAAAAAACGCCCCTTTTATCGCATCGTCGCGGCCGACAGCCGTATGCCACGCGATGGTCGTTTCATCGAAAAGCTGGGCACATATAACCCGCTTTTGCCTAAAGACAGCGAAGAGCGCGTCAAGATGAACATAGAGCGGATCGAATACTGGCTGGGTCAGGGCGCACAACCTACCGACCGGATCGCCCGTATGCTTGAAGCCGCCGGCGTGCGTGAAAAGACCGACCGCGCCAACCCCAAGAAAGGCACCCCCGGCAAAAAAGCCGTCGATCGCGCCGAAGAAAAGGCCGCCAAGGCAGCCGCAGCCGCAGAAGCCCCAGCAGAGGCACCCGCCGAAGCGCCGGCAGAAGACGCCGCAGCAGAGTAACGACAGATGGCCAAACCGGACCCATCCCTGCAAGGGGTCCGTGGCTGCTGTTAACAATATCGCGGCACCGGTGCGTTTCGTACCGGTGCCGTCTCACGTTCGGGGGCCGGACATTCTGAACCACGGGCAAAACCACGGGAATGTTGCGATGACCACCGATCAACAGCCGGACTGGCCCACCTGATGTTTCGCCCAATCCGTACCCTTATCCTTATCTTTATCGCCTTTTGGGCCGGTGTTCTTTATGAGCGGTCCCAACAGGTCGACAAATGCCAAAGCCGTGGTGCCCACCTTGTTGACGGTGTTTGTTTAGGAGACTCGTGATGTCTGACGAACTTGTATGCATAGGGGTCATTGTCGGATCCTTCGGGGTGCGCGGCGACGTGCGCGTCAAAAGCTTTTGCGCGACCCCCGAAGATATCGAAACCTATTCGCCTTTATTGTCCGAAGACGGCCAGAAAACCTATTCGATCACCCTGAACAGCGCGGTAAAACACGGGTTCAGCGCGCGATTGGGCGATGTCACCACCAAGGAACAGGCCGACGCGCTGCACGGTGTGCGCCTGTTCACCACCCGCGACCGCCTGCCATCGCTGCCGGACGACGAATACTACTACACCGACCTGATCGGGCTAAAGGTGCTGGACACCGGTGGCGCAGAACTGGGGGTGGTCAAGGATGTTGTGAACCACGGGGCGGGCGATCTGCTCGAAGTCCACGGGCCCGCCCTTAAGACCTCGGTGTTGCTGCCCTTTACGCTGGTGTCGGTGCCGACCGTCGATCTTGCGGCGGGGCGCATCATCGTTGACCCGCCCGACGGGCTGTTGTGAGTCGCGTTGAACCATGCGCCTGATCCTGCACCCCGGATTCCACAAGACCGGCACCTCAACCGTGCAGGCAACCCTACGCCAAAATCGCGCCACCCTGCGCACCCATCTAAAGGTACTCCTGCGCCCCGACATGGCCGCCACCTGCGAAGCCGCCCGCATCTATTCGCGCAGCCGTGACGCGCTGGATCTGGCATTGTTCCGTTATGAGGTGGCGCAACTGGGCGACAGCTGGGACCCAAACGACCCACGCCCGGTTTTGATGGCGTCCGAAGACCTGTCCGGCCACATGCCCGGACGATACGGGTTGAAGGACTACAGCGCCACGCCCGAGTTGATGAAAACACTGGTAACAACGCTGGGCGAAATCCACCCCGAACTGACCACCACGCTTTTCTTTTCTACCCGCGCGCCCGGACCTTGGCTGGCCAGTTGCCACGCGCAACACCTGCGAGCCTCGCGGATGACCCAAAGCGCGGATGAATACGCCGAAAGCCACCGTCAATCCGGCGATCTGAACCGGATCATAGATCGCATTGCCGCGAAAACCGCCCCCGGCATGGTTTATCGCTGCGCGCTGGAGGACAGCCGGTCCCGCCCGCTGGGTCCGCTGGACCCGCTTCTTGATCTGATCGACCTGCCACAATCGGTGCGGGTTGGATTGCACGCGGTCCCGCCCACCAACACCGCCCTGCCGCCCGATTGCGCCGCGCAGTTGCTGGCCCTGAACCGCAGCACCAGCGATGACAAATCCGTCCACATCGCCAAGCAGGCGCTGATCCGGGGGCTATGGTAATGCCGCGCCGGATTGTCATCCACGCCGGGTTCCACAAGACCGCGACCTCTAGCGTGCAGCAGATCCTGCGGGTCAACCGGCCTTTGCTGAAACCGGTGATGCGTTCGGTCCTCAAGGGTGGGATGACCGACCTGATCCACGCCGCGCGCGGGTATTCGACGTGGCGCGACCCGCTGACGCTGGAAAAATTCGCGCGGCGATTCGAGGCGCTGTTGTCACACCAGTCGAACATGCCCCGGCGCACACTCTGCCTGTCCGCCGAAGAACTGGCCGGTCACATGCCGGGCCGCGGGGCGCTGGTTGACTACACCGCCGCCGCGGTTCTGGCGGCTGAAATGATGCGTATCGCCGGTCAGCTTTTCCCAGAGGCGGACCTCGCGCTGTTCTATTCCACCCGCGCGCCCAAAGCATGGCTGCACAGCGCCTATTGGGAACATGTCAAATCCTCGTCGATGACGCTCGGCTGGAACGAGTTCGCCGACACCTACGGTGCCGCGGGCGATCTGGACCGCGTGGTGGATGACATCGCCGCCGCACATCCCGGCAAGGTGCATCGCGCCCGGCTTGAACAAAGCGCGCACCTGCCTGCCGGACCGGCCACGCCGGTGCTGGACCTGTGCGGCGTGACGCGTGATGTCCAGACCCGCCTGACCCTGCCGCCCCCCGCCAACCAACAACGTGACGAAGCGGTTTTGCTTGCACTTCTGGCCGCCAACCGCGACTACCCGGACCGTGACGCCCGACAGGCCGCCAAGCTGGCGATCCTGAAGGCCATACAGGAGGAAACAAGGTGAGCGACAAAGCCAACCCACCATCACGCTCATTAGGCCGCAAGACCATCAGCGTCTCGGCCACGCCACGCGATCTGATGGCCCCCAACCCGGACCTCAAGGACGTGTGGAAAGCCAAGGTGATCACCCTGTTCCCATCAGCCTTTCCCGGCG